>BTTE01000001.1:0-132832 GCA_036244975.1 bacterium
AGTTTGAAGAAGTATATGAAAAACTCTGGAAACCCTATGGGAACAAATGAGATAAACAATCTGACAGCGTTAAAATTTTTCTCAATAGCTACGGCTATTCAGAAAAATTTATGCCTTGCCTGCCTGACCGGCAAGGCAGGCATCTTGTTCATCTCATTTGTTTCTTGAAAGAAAGGAATTATTAGAAGTCCCCTTTAGTAAAAAAATGACGCCTTATATAAAAACAGGAGCGACCCGGTGCCCCCTGTATGTTTTTTAGCCGATAGCGTGAAATGGTGTCCGGTACTTTGAAAAATTTGTTTAATTTTCACAGCTCAAATAATATCAGAAACAAAAAAAAATGAAAGATAGATTTTTACCTCTGTTTGCCTTCCTGTTTTTTTTCATTCAAAGTACAGGAATAATAGCACAATCAAACACTTATGATCCTCATAAAGCATTTGACCCGCTTTTTGATGCACAGTCGGCCACCGTATATCGCAGCGCAGACGGCCAACCGGGTCCTGGTTATTGGTCCAACCGGGCCAATTATCAGATTGATGCCAGACTGGACACGGCTCAAAAATCTATCTCTGCCAACGAAACCATCACGTATGTCAACAACAGCCCGGACAGCCTTTCTTATCTGTGGATACAGCTTGATCAAAACCGCTTTGGACAAAACTCAAGAAGCGCAGCGGTTTCCGGGCAACTTTTCAACCCTGAACGATTCATCGGAGGTTTTAACATATTGTCGGTTTCACTTGGGTCAGAGGGGAAATCTGCTCCTGCCAATTACATCATCACCGACACACGGATGCAGATACGGCTTCCCGGGCCTTTGGCTGGTCATGGCGGCGTTATAAAAATCAAAATAAAATACAATTTTATTATTGCCCCAAACGGGAGTGGAAGGTCCGGCTGGATGGTTACCAAAAACGGCCCCATTTTCGATCTGGCACAGTGGTACCCCAGAATGGCTGTTTATGACGATTTAATGGGCTGGAACGTACTTCCTTTTCTCGGCGCCGGTGAATTTTACCTGGATTACGGCAATTATGATATCAGCATCAATGTTCCGTGGGACCAGATTGTTGTTTCTTCCGGTAGTCTGGAAAACCCGGAGAAAGTCCTGGCTAAGACAACGCTCACCCGGCTTAAAAAGGCAAAAAACAGCGATAAAACCATTGCCATAAGAAATGAAAAAGACATCAATAATCCGGATTCCCGCCCTGTCCAAAAAGGAAGACTTGTATGGCATTTCAAAATGAAAAACAGCCGCGATTTTTCGTGGGCCAGTTCAAAAGCTTTCCTGTGGGATGCTGCTAAAATCAATCTGCCGGACCATAAAACCGCTTTGGCTATGGCCGTTTATCCGGTAGAAAGCGCCGGCAAACAAGCCTGGAACAGGGCGGCTGAATACTTAAAACACAGCATTGAAATATTTTCCAAACATTGGTATCCATACCCTTACCCGACGGCAACAACCGTAGGCGGGCCTGTTGGGGGCATGGAATATCCGGGCATTGTGTTTTGTAGCTGGCGAGCCAAAGGTCCTTCTTTGTGGATGATCATCAACCATGAAATCGGTCATACCTGGTTTCCCATGATTGTGGGATCAAACGAACGGAAATACGCCTGGATGGATGAAGGATTTAACACGTTCATAGACATTTATGCAACACAGGATTTTAACCACGGGGAATTTGCACCCAAAAGCGATCATGAATACAATCCCAAAGGAGGCAGTCCCGCCCGCGGAATTGTTCCGCTCATGCTCAATCCCAACGCACCACCCATCCTCTCTTATGCGGATGCCGTTCCCAGACCTTATATCCATCCTTTGAGCTATTACAAAACGGCATTGGGACTTGTTATACTTCGTGAATACATTCTCGGACACGATCGTTTTGATTATGCATTCAGTACCTACATCAGAAGCTGGGCTTACAAACATCCTTCTCCAATGGATTTCTTCCGTACTATGAACAATGCAACAGGCGAAAACCTGAATTGGTTTTGGAAAGGCTGGTTTATAAAAAAATGGACTTTGGACCAGGCAGTTACCAACGTGAAATATGTTAACGACGACCCGGCACAAGGCTCGCTCATCACCCTTGAAAACTACAACCAGTTAGTGATGCCTGTTACGCTGGAAATAACAGAGTCAAACGGCCATTCCGAAAGGGTAAAACTTCCGGTTGAAATCTGGGAAACCAGCGGAAAATACACGTTCCGGTTCCACTCAAAAAGCCCTCTGGTGAAAGTAGTGGTTGATCCTGATAAAATGCTTCCGGATGTAAATGCTGCAAATAATGTCTGGCCGGCAGCAAAATAGCTGTCGCCAATCTTGAATTTGGAAAAGTTTTTATCTTTATGGGTCTGATTGTTACACAAAAAACTTCAACATAAACAGCGCAGCGAGGATGTACATGACCAAACTGATTTCTTTGTGCTTCCCGCTAAGGGCTTTCAGAATAACATAAGAAATCATACCGAAAGCGATACCCTCGGCAATGCTGTAGGTGAAGGGCATCATCACGATAGTAAGAAAAGCGGGAATACTTTCGGTGTAATCGGCAAAGTGAATGTTTTTCACCGGTTCCATCATAAAAGTACCCACGAGGATGAGGACGGGAGCAGTAGCTGAAGCGGGAACCATCAAAAACAGCGGGGCAAGAAAAAGCGAAAGGATAAACAAAACGGCTACGACCAGCGTAGTAAGACCGGTACGTCCGCCTTCGGCCACGCCGGCAGCGCTTTCCACGTAAGCGGTAACAGCCGAAGTTCCGAGCATAGCGCCCACCGTGGTTCCGACGGCATCGGCCAGCAAAGCCCGGTTGACATACGGGAAATGTCCTTTTTCGTCCAGCATTTTGGCCTGCGAAGCCACGCCGACCAGCGTCCCGATGGTGTCAAATAAATCCACAAACAGAAAAGTGAACAGAACGATGGCCATATCCACGGTGAAAACATGTGTCCATTCGAATTTTAAAAAAGTGGGTGCCATCGAAGGCGGCGTTTGGATAAGTGCTGTATGTGGCAGGGAAGCATCGCCCATAAAAAGCGCCAGCACGGTAGAAGAAAAAATACCGATCAGCAGAGCGCCTTTTACCCGGAGGGCAAGAAGCACTCCCGAAACTATTAGTCCAAAAAAACAAATAAGCGCTGACGGACTTCCGAGATTTCCCAAAGTAACCAACGTGCTGTTGTCGTGAACGATAATACCGGCTCCCTGAAGTCCGATAAAGGCAATAAACAGCCCGATGCCCACCGAGATAGCATGTTTCAGGCTCAACGGAATGGCGTCTACAATCAACTCACGAACGTTGAGCAGCGTCAGCAAAATAAACAAAATACCTTCGAGAAAAACAGCCGTCAGCGCAAACTGCCAGCTGTAACCCATGGCCAGCACTACGGTAAAAGCAAAAAAGACGTTCAGCCCCATGCCGGGAGCCATGGCAATGGGCGATTTGGCATAAAAGGCCATGATGAGCGTGGCAATAATGGACGAAACAGCGGTGGCAGTAAACACAGCATTCACATCCATTCCCGATTTGCCGAGGATGGACGGGTTGACCACCAAAATGTAAGCCATGGTCAGGAAGGTGGTTGCTCCGGCAATAATTTCTGTCCGAATGTTGGTATTGTTAGCACGTAAATGAAAGTATTTCTCTATCATAACGCTTGAATTATTGATAAATGTCTCATTTTAGGTTACCGGTTTTGCCAGCCTGTCAGTATCATTGATTTCGTTGAAAATCAGGCAGGCAAAATTTATATTTTTCAAAACTAAGAAAATTCGGGGAAATTTAGAAAATTCCGGTAGGGTGAAATCGAAGTTGTGCGGTATAAGAGCAAACACTTAAAAACTTTATGCCATGAAAAAATTAAAATTTGCTTTGCCTTTTCTTGCAGGAATAATTTTCTTCCTCGGAAGTTGTTCGAAAGACAACACCTCCGCCCCCACTTTCACTACTGTGCAGGACGATGCCTATGCGGAAAGTATCTTTGACAATGTTACCAGTCTGACAAATGAGGCTTACGACCTGAGTTCTACCAATTTTAAATCTACCGAAGGACGTGTTTTCCTGAGTGATTGTGCCACTGTCAGCCTTGACACAACTGCTTTTCCGAGAGTTCTCACCATCGACTTCGGCGATACGAACTGCCTGGGCAACGACGGCCGTTACCGCAGGGGGAAAATACTTGTTTCGTTTACCGGAAGGTACCGCAAACCCGGTACCATCATCACCACCACTTTTGATAATTATTATGTAAACGACAACCAGGTGGAAGGGACAAAAGCGGTTACCAACAATGGTTTTAATGATGAAAGACACATGACGTGGACCATTTCCGTCAATGGTGTAATTACACTCGCCAACGGTAAGGGCACCATCACCTGGAAATCGCAGCGCACCCGCGAATGGGTAAAAGGTATTGACACGCCACATAACCGTGGGGACGATGTCTATCTGATTACGGGCCAGGCTTCGGGCGAAAGAGCCAACGGACTGAAATGGACGCGCAAAATCACCAATCCGCTCAGAATGGAACTGGCCTGCCGTTTTATTGTTTCGGGAACCGTGGAAATTAAACCCGAAGGTAAACCGATGCGCACGCTGGACTTTGGCGATGGTGAATGCGATAACCTCGCTACCGTAACTGTCAACGGGAAAACCTACACCATTCACCTGCGTCCGTAGCGTTTGATAAATTGCAGCACAGAATCCGGGAGTTTTGTCTTCCCGGATTTTTGTCATGTTGTTTTGAATAGTTACTTTTAAGAAAAATTAGCACATTGACGGATACGGAATTTAAACATTTGTTCGACAATCATTTTAATGCGGTAAGGAATTATATCTGGTACCGCTCGGGGAATCCCGAACTGGCATCCGATGTGGCGCAGGAAACTTTTCTGAAGCTGTGGGAGAAAAGGCCTTACGCCGACAAGACAAAACTAAAAGGGTTGCTTTTTAAAATGGCCGGCGACATTTTTATCAGCGCCTACCGCAAACAAACGACCGAACTGAAATTCAGGACAAACTTAAAACCCGGTATTGAAAACAAAACACCCGAAGAAAAAATGCACTACAATGAGCTTAAAGAAAGATATGAAACAGCGCTAAGCAAAATGCCGGAAAACCAGCGGGTGGTATTTTTGATGAACAGGATGGACAAAATGAAATACAGAGAGATAGCCGAAGCAAACGGAATTGGTATCAAAGCCGTGGAAAAGCGGATGTCGCAGGCGCTAAAGTTGTTAAAACAAGAAATACAGGACTAAAGTGGAACAAAAAAATCATATACAAGAGACAGGAAGGCTGTGTGGAAAACTAAATAACCTGCATGCTTCCCTGGAGATTCCTTACGAAGAAAGCCTTGATGAAATATGGGAAGCCATGCAGCAGAAGATTGCTGTGGAAGACAAACCTGTTCGGCTGCGGATACGTCCGGCAAGGATGCGTTTCTTGTGGGTTGCCGCCACGCTGGGGCTGTTGATAGGGCTGGGCGCTTTACTTAGATTTTATCATCACACCATCCGGACGGCGCCGGGACAAATGGCAACGATAACGCTGCCCGACGAATCCACAGTAGTGCTCAACGCACAATCCAAACTAACTTATTATCCGCTGTGGTGGACCTTTTCGAGAGAAGTTGTCCTCACCGGCGAGGCTTTCTTTAAAGGGCCGCATGGCAAGCGGTTTTCGGTGAAATCGACCCGCGGCACAGTGGATGTGCTCGGCACCAGCTTCGACATTTATGCCCGCAAAGATAATTATCGCGTGGTTTGTTTTACCGGCACAGTGCAGGTTACCTCACGCACGAAAAACCGGATTATTCTTACGCCCGGCGAAAAAGCCGAAGTCAACCCTCAGGGAGAAATTACTTTTTCCAAAGAAATAAAAACCAGCGACTACAACGCCTGGACTAACCAACAGTTTGTTTTTACGGCTACACCCATAGCAGCCGTACTGGCTGAAATGGCCAGGCGCTACAACGTTAAGATTGATTTGGAAAAAGCGGTTAATAAAAACTACACCGGTAATTTTTCGGCTGAAATTCCTGTGGAACAGGCGTTAAATATTGTTGGTAAACCTTTTGGACTTACTTTTGTAAAAGTGGATAATCAACATTTCATTATCAGGTAACCAGATATTCTGATGTTCAAAAGGCAGATTGTTTTTATTATTTTTCTTTTGATTTTTCCGTTTTATCTATCCGCCCAACGAGCGGAAATCATTGTTAATGCCCATAATCAACCACTTAACAGCGTTCTTATCGGTCTTCGGGATAAGTATGCCCTTCGCTTTTCATTTGACGATAACCTTTTGTCGAAATACAAGGTTACTTTAACAAAATCGTTTGCCACTGCCGGCAAAGCCGTAAGTAGTTTGCTCAAACCTTTTCCGTTAATCTACAACTTACAGGGTGATGTTTTTGTGATTTGGAAAAGGGGAAAAGCTGCCGGCAGAAACGAAAAGTATTTCCTGAAAGGATACATCAAAGATTCTAAAACCGGGGAGCCGCTTGCCTATTCTCATATTTTATCTGATGTGAAAAACACGACTTCGGATGTTGATGGTTATTTCAGCGAAATTGTCAGCCATGACACTGTCAGTCATTTGATCATCTCACATTTGGGTTATTACATTCTCGATACACTGCTCAGGCCGGGGCGTGTGCATACCATCCTTTTAACACCTTCGTCCGTGCGGCTTCAGGAGGTAAAAATCACAGGGAAAGCCATTGACTATGTTTCACAGATTGGTCAAACCCCCGGGATCATACGTCTGAACAGCAAAGTGGCTACACATCTGCCGGGTTACGGTGATAATTCCGTTTTTAATTTGCTACGCCTGCAGCCCGGAATACTGGCTTCCGGAGAACAAACCAACAGCATGATTATCTGGGGAAGTTATGCCGGTCAGAGCAAAGTGATGTTCGACGGCTTTACGGTTTACGGACTCCGGAATTTTAATGACAACATCAGTTCGTTCAACCCGCTCATGGCCAAAGATATCGAGGTGATGAAAGGGGGTTATGATGCCCGGTATGGAGGAAGAGTCGGTGGCATTGTTAATATTTCAGGTATTACCGGTAATCCCAAAAAAGTATCGTTTGTTTTCAATATGAACAACATGACCTTAAACGCGTTGCTGGAGATTCCTTTTAAAAACCGGTCGGCTCTCGTGATGGCTTTCCGCCACACCTATTTTAACCTGTACAACCCAACCGATTATACGGCACACCGCACGGATACGGCTAACCGTCGCATTCCCATCAGCATTCATGTTGTCCCAGACTATGTTTTCCGGGATATGAACATAAAATATTCGGGAATTGCGGGCAAAAACGACCGTTATTTTCTCAGTTTGTATGGCAGCAACGATATTTTTGATTACAACATCAACCAGCCGGTGCAGTTCAGGAAAATTTTAAAGAATACACAGGAAGAAAACAGACAAACCGGCGGCTCAATTTTTTATGGGAAGAGCTGGAAAAAAGGCGGTTCCTCTAATTTCAGCGCCTCATTCTCTGCCTTGCAAAAAAGATTTTCTGACAATTACAGGATTGAAAAAACCTGGAATAGAGATGTAAAGACACTGGATAAAACCAATTCGACAAACAAGCTAAGCGAAGTTACGGTTAAAGCGGAAAACCGGTTTCCGGTCTCCACGTATCAGGCTTTTGAATTTGGTGGCGGCCTTATCAGCAACAGTAGTTTCCTTGAAGTAGATACTTTTAATGTAGCCATGTCTAACCTGAATGTATCCTCTTCCCGGTTGTTTGCCTATTTCCAGGATGTTATTTCGGTCGGGAAACAGATAACGTTAAAAGTTGGCGGACGGATGACGTATGCTCTTAATCTGCATAAATTTTATCCCGGGCCAAGGTTCTCGGCCATTTACAAACCCTCGGCACAGTGGACTTTCTCGCTGGCCTGGGGGCTGTATAACCAATATGTTTCCGAAACATCGATGGTCGATGATCAGGGGAACTACCGTTACCTGTGGGCGGTTAGCGACAACAAAGATATTCCGGTTTTAAGAGCCATGCACAATGTAGCCGGCATAAGCTTTGCGCAAAAAGGGTATCTCATCAGCCTGGAAGGTTATTACAAAACCGTTAGCGGACTAAGCAGATTTGTTCGCTATAAAAACATTGTTGTTCCCGGCATTTATCACGGAAAGGGCAGAAGCTACGGCCTGGATTTGATGATAAAAAAAGATTACAGAGGCAGCACCTTTTGGGTGGCCTATTCACTGAGCCGCACAGAAGAAATGTTCGACTATTATCCCGGGCGTCTGCGTAAATACCGGCGGGCGCCGCAGGATCAGCGACATGAGGTGAAAGTGGGCGTTATGGTCAATCTGCATCCGATTTACCTTTCGGCAAATTATGTTTACGGCTCGGGATTCCCTATCACTTATAATCAAAACCAACATATCGGAAAAGACTATCCTTACAGCCGGTTAGATGTTGCGGCTTCGTGGAAGTTCCTGAACCGCAAGCTGAAAGGCGAAACAGGTATTTCGGTTTTAAATGTTCTCAACACGCAAAACATAAAATTTTCCAATTTTGAGAAAATTCCGCTCAACCAGACCAGCTCCATAAATATCTATTCCGATGCCATTCCGTTTACACCGACACTTTATCTAAAGTTTAGTTTTTAGAAGATATAAAACACAAACGGATGCATGCGCCCGGTTAGTAATTGATTTACCTACACCGGTTTCCTTCTCATCCGTACCCATATCCACACCAGGAAACTGGTAACGGCAAGCAAAACAACAAAATCGATAAATAACATGAGATAATCCTGACCTTTTTGGAAAAGGAGAGCGAGGTTACCGGCCAGTATCATAAAGATCACGTAAAATGCTGTAACATTTTTCCCGATAAATTCAAGATAAGCCGTGAGTTTGTTATCCACTCCGGCAACAATGGCGTTGGCAATCAAAAGCCACCAAAACAGGTAGTTGACACAAAACAGAAAAAACAGAATACCGTGATGGTAAAACAGGGTATAATTAACGGAAACACCAAATCCGAAAGGAAGTGTGAGAATCAGAAAAATTCCGGATATCGAACCCAGGATAATTTTTATCGTATGGCTGTGTTTAAACTGGTCGGCAACGAAAAACTTCTTGAAAAGATAAAAAGTATAACCGGCCAGCACATAAGCAAACCAGGGGACGAAAGGAAACTGGGCATGGGGGTATTTTCCGTAGAAAAAAGGAAGAATTACCGAATCCGGCATCATTTTCTCCACCGGTGGAATAACGTACTGCAACAACATAAAAACAATAATCAATGTCAGATAAGCCAGCACGTGGCCACGCAGAATTTTTATCAGGATAGCCATGGCAACGAGGCTGATACCTGCAAGTATCAGGATGTCGGTTCCAAAAACGATATGCCACACGCCGGCATTGGTTTTTCCGGAGAAGACATCAAACAGCGTGTAAGCGTTTCGCACAACGTTCAGCAGGATGCCCAACACCATCAACTTTATGCCACGAATGACATCGTAACGAAATGTATGTCGCTGATGAGCAATATAGTAACCCATTATGGCCAGAAACACGGGTGCTGCCGACGGGCCGCCGATAAAAAGCGAAATCTTTCCCAACAGCCCGTTTAAAATAGAAGCTTGTGAAAAATATTCCACCAAAACAAGCTGTACCATGGCAATAAGCGCCAACCCTTTCAAAAAATCTGCTGTTCTGCTTCTGCCTGTATCCATGGGAAAATTTTTAGCAAAAATAGGGAATCAAACAGTTCATGACGAACAAACTGCTCAATTTTTTGAAGATTCCGGTAACAGGATCAGTGTTTTTCCGTTTTTTATCTCTTTTCGCAACATGATTTGTGTCCGGTATTTTCCGCGCACATACATCTCGGCCTGATCGGCATAATGCGGGCTGAAAACATTACCCGACTGGCCGGTAGGAATAATGGAAAGGGCATGGTCGGTATTGGAAAAATCTATCAGGAAACGGAGCGCAGGCCCTGAAGTTACCGGATAAATTCCCCTTTCGTTATATACAAAACCTTCTTTATCAACCACCTCATTACTTCCCTGTATGGGGAATGGCCCTACGTTAAGAAGTTTGTCGAACGGCGCTTTTCGCCCAATGGGATGTACATTGGTCAGTTGATGTACCCTGCCCCATTTCCATGTTGACATATCCGTACCCATATTGTTTTTAAGCGCCACGGTAGTTTCCGAAAAAGCACGCTGAAAGATGTCGGAGCGGGTTTCTGCGGCCTTGGTTTTTACATTATCCCACCACACCGAATTTTTGTCGGTGAGCAGGCGCTCAATAGAACCCCGAAACATATAGGAACCCATCAATTTTTTGAAGTCTTTTTCGCCCACTTCATCCAGCATGGCATCGCGTAAAACGAAATAAAGCAATTGAGTATATATTACAGCGCCGGTACTGGCCGTATCATAATTCCCATCCCAGTTTTGCAAAGCCGATACAATTTTGGGATCGCCCTTGAAACCGCCCATATTATTCAAAATAAGCTTCACCAATCGCAAATCCCTGTTGGAATGGACGTCAAGTTGAATACTTTCCATCTCTTTAATCGTCCATTTGGGTTTTGAGAGTAACAATGCTCTCACACGGGCAGCCCGGTAGCCATGAAAATAATAACCCGGATAAATAATGCCATCAACCGGAGGTGGTGCATTGTTGGAGGTATTTAGAATTCCTCCGGGCGGATTCACTGATTGTGGATTTTTTTTAAACGGATAGAAACCCTGAATATCTGCTTTCCCACTGGCGCCATCCATGATGAGGCGGGGGTTTGTGCCTGCCGGATGAATGGGGATTTTTCCCGAACCCCAGATGGCAATATTTCCGTCCGTATCGCCATAAGCTACATATAAACCCACAATATCGACTAAAGAGACGCCCTTTTCAAAACTTTTCATGTCGGTGGCGTTGTTCATTTGGTAAAGCGCCTCCATAGAAGTAGTTTTCAGATACATGGGTGCCCACCAAAGGCTCACCGGAACCTCTTGTTTTTCCGTAATATTTTGTATAACCGGGTTAAGCAACGGCCCGTGAATGGTATAACGAATAGTAAAAGGCACATCTTTCCCGTCTTTTACTTTAATGGTTTCATGGTCAACCGTATAATTCAGCCATTTACCGGCATGTTTGTATTGGTCGGGATTATCGGGATTTTGTTGTTCGGCATACAAATCCATATTGTCGAAAGGAAAAATCGTTAATCCCCAGCCATAATGGTTGTTATGCCCCACGAGGGCAAAGGGAACTCCGGCAAGATAGTAACCGTAAAGATTAAAACCTGGATACTGGATATACGCTTCGTACCATACCGATGGTTGCGAATATTTTATGTGTGTATCATTGGCCAGCAACACTTTTCCCGATTTTGAATGTTCTTTGCTGACCACCCAGTTGTTAGAACCTTCCCAAATGGGAACGGGGACCAATTTTTGTATCTTTTGAATGTTTTTGAAAAGGGCAGCCAACTGCGTACTTTTTTGCGCATTTCCCATGTGAGCAATGGTAGCCGAATCTACATCCATATCTTTCAAATAGGCGTTGCCATATTTTTCATAAATCCGGTACATCAACGGATCATCCGTTAAGGCTGACGTAAAAGTCAGCGACATATAATTCATGATACCGAACACGTCCTGTACCGTAAATTTTTCCGGTTTAAAGTCCATAAGCGTAAATTCAATGGGAAGAGTACCCTTTTTGATAAAAGTGTTTATCCCATCAACATAAGCCCGAACCTCTTGTTTAACCGGTTCATCGGCTTGCTTCATAAAACGTTCGGCACTGCGTTCAGCCATTTTATTCAAAGAGAGTACCCGCATGTATTTGTCGGTTTTGACGAGGTCTTTTCCTAAAATTTCCGCCAGCCGGCCTTCCACAACGCGCCTGATCATAACCATTTGGAAAAGCCGGTCCTGTGCATGTACGTAACCGAATGTAAAATAAGCATCCTTTGCATTTTGTGCATAGATGTGAGGAACGCCGTAAGCATCATATACCACGGTTGTTTTGTCTTTCAGCCCTTGCAAGTGTAGTTTTCCGGAATAGTCGGGGGCTGTGCTTTTCATCCAAAAGTAAACGGCGGCCACCAACACGACGACCGCAAGCGCAACGATGAGCAAGATTCTTTTGAAAATTTTCATTTTTCTATCTTTTTAGAGTTCTGTGTTTCAGATATTATCGGATTCCAAATATACTCTATAATTTATGAAACCGGAAAGAAAAGAGAAATTTTTTTGCCGGCTTCCGGTTTCAACCATGTAACAGTCTAAGCTCTTACGGAGCATTTCATTTGTCATAGACGAATATCTAATTACTTCTACAACCATTCGCTAATTGGCGTTCGTTAACCTCTCTACCCGGAAAAGGCGGATTAAAAAAATCATAAGATTAGTCCTGTGTGCCCGTTTGAATAACGACTGTTTTACTTTTTCAAAGAAAGAAACAACTCTTTTCAGGGATGAAATCCGTATTTTTGTTCGTTAAACACAAATTTCTTCGGTATGATTGCCTTCATTTTAAATCATCAACTGATACAAACGGACGATCCGGCGGGCACTGTTTTGCTTGATTTTATCCGCTATAAGATGCATCTCACGGGAACCAAAGCCGGTTGCCGTGAGGGCGACTGTGGCGCTTGTACCGTGCTGGAGGGACACCTGGAAAATGGCAAAGTACGTTACAAAAGCATTGTCTCCTGCCTCACACCTCTCGGAAATGTTCAGGGCCGGCACATTGTTACCATCGAAGGACTTCAAAAAGATAAAATGTCGCCGGTACAGCTGGCCATGATGAACAATGCTGCAACACAATGCGGGTTTTGTACGCCCGGGTTTGTCATGTCGCTGACGGCACATAGTCTGGCGCCGGAGAAATCATCTCCCGAAAGGATAATCAGCGCCATTAGCGGAAACATTTGTCGCTGCACAGGTTACAAATCCATTGAACGTGCTGCCGAAGATATTTCTTCCGTCCTGCAAAGAAAAAAAGGGAAAGATCCTCTCGGCTGGTTGATAAAAGAGGCTTTCCTGCCGGAATATTTTCGCGGCATCGCTGACCGGTTGAAACAACTTGAGGTGGAAAACCGGGAAAGTAAAACCGGGAAAAAAGTAGGTGGAGGAACAGACCTTTTTGTACAACAGGCTGATATGTTGGCTGTTGCCGAGTTACGTTTTTTGAAAGAGGACAGGGCACAAGCGGGCGTTTGCACCATCGAAATGGATACAGATAATGGGATTTGCCGGATTGGCGGGGCGGTAACAGCTTCCGGCATTATGCATCATCCGGTTTTACAACGCTATTTTCCGAAGCTTACAGAATATTTCAAACTCATCTCTTCGGAGCCAATCCGCAACATGGGAACCGTGGCCGGAAACATTGTCAATGCCTCTCCCATTGCCGATTTGGTAATTTTCTTTTTGGCGCTCGATGCCGAAGTACATTTAAAAGCAGAAAACGGTATAACACGAAATGTGCTGCTGCGAAAATTTTATACAGGATATAAGCAACGGGTGATGAAGCCGGACGAAATGATTTTGTACATTAGTTTCAGGCTGCCACAGCAAGTCTTTTTCAACTTTGAGAAGGTAAGCAAACGTCAGTATCTGGATATTGCCAGCGTGAATTCGGCCATATTTTTGCAGCTTGACGGCGACATCATTCAGGAAGTTCATCTTTCGGCAGGTGGTGTTTTTGCCTGGCCGTTTTATGCGGAAAAAACAGTGGCTTTTCTAAAAGGGAAAATGCTCACGCCGGAGCTCATTAAAAATGCTGTAGAGATTCTGACTTCGGAAGTTGCACCCATCAGCGATATTCGCGGAAGCAAGGAATACAAAAGCCTGCTGCTCCGCCAGCTTTTCTTTGTGCATTTTGCGGAAATGTTTCCAAAACAATTTACTCCGGATGTTTTATTTTCTAAAATCATGGCTTTATGAAGAATATTGATTCCAAAGGACATGTAACCGGCAAATCAATTTATGTCGATGATATCCCGGTGAGGCAAAATACTTTGTATGCTGCTGTGCTGGACGCAACGGTTGCCCACGGGAAAATTTGTTCGCTGGAAATAACGGAAGCCGAAAAGCATCCCGGCGTGGTACGTATCTTTACATTTAAAGATATCCCCGGTGAAAACCAGATTGGCGGCATCATCCCTGACGAAACGCTGCTTGCGGAAGACGAAGTCGTGTTTCAGGGAGAACCCATAGCTGTGGTTGTGGCTGAAAGTGAATACATTGCGCGTGAAGCCCGCAGAAAAATCAAAGTCAGCTACGAAGTATTAGAAATCGTTACTGATCCGCGTGAAGCTGCTGAGAAAGGGATGTTGTTGATGCCGTCGCGTACTTTTGCCATGGGTAATCCGGAAAAACGATGGAAAGACTGCCGGTATGTTTTCGATGGAAAAGCAGACATCGGCGGACAGGAGCATTTGTATCTCGAAACACAAGGGACCTATTGCTTTCCACTGGAAAACGGGAACCTTATGGTTTATTCGTCCACGCAAAGTCCGACGGCAGTACAGCGTGCCATTGCCAAAGTGCTGGGCGTTTCCATGCACAACATTCAGGTTGACGTAACCCGGCTGGGGGGCGGTTTTGGCGGAAAAGAAGACCAGGCAACCGTCTGGGCCTGCCTGGCATCGCTGGCAAGCTATCATTTGCAGAAACCTGTAAAACTGATGCTTTCGCGACACGACGACATGCGCATGACCGGGAAAAGACATCCCTATTCTTCGGATTTTAAAATCGGACTGTCAGAAGATCTTAGGATTTTGGCTTACGAAGTGAACTATTACCAAAACGGAGGAGCGGCCAATGATCTCTCACCGGCCATTTCGGAACGGACGTTGTTTCATACCACCAATTCCTATTTTATTCCGGATATAAAAGCTACGCTTTACAGCTGTAAAACTAACCTGCCTCCCAACACGGCTTTTCGCGGCTTCGGCGCACCGCAGGGTATATTTGCCATCGAATCGGCCATTGCCAAAGCCGCCAAAGAACTGGGCGTACCTGCCGGCACTATTCAGGAAAAAAACCTGCTGAAAGAAAACGACTATTTTTATTATGGCCAGAAAGCAGAACGGGTAAACATCGGAAAAGCCTGGAAAGCAGCCTTCCGGGAATTCAAAATTACGCAAAAACAGAAAGAGGTTGATGCCTTTAACAGGGAAAACAGGTTTGTGAAAAAAGGGCTGGCGCTGATGCCGGTAACTTTTGGGATATCATTTACGAACACTATGCTGAACCAGGCACGGGCTTTGGTGCACGTTTATACGGATGGCAGTGTGGGCATCAGTACAGGGGCCATCGAAATGGGACAGGGTGTGAACACGAAAATGGTGCAGGTAACTGCACAGGCGTTTGGCATTGCTCCCGAACGGATTAAAATGGAAAGTACCAATACGACGCGTGTGGCCAATACTTCTCCTACCGCGGCCAGTACCGGAGCCGACCTTAACGGGCAGGCAGTTTTGACGGCCTGCAATGCCATCGTGCAACGGCTTAAAAAAGTTGCAGCTGAACTAAACGGTGTCAGACCCGGAGCAATTGAATTGCGAAACGAGCAAATTTTTGCCGGCGGGAGAGAAATTAAAATCAGATGGGAACAGCTTGTTACGGAAGCCTATTCCCGGCGTGTTAAACTTTCGGAAACAGGACATTATTCCACGCCCGTTATCTGTTTCGATAAGGAAAAGGGCAAAGGTCATCCCTTTGCTTATCATGTTTATGGTACGGCTGTCGTTACGGCAAAAGTAGATTGCCTGCGGGGTATTTATGAAATAGAAGAGATGCAAATCATCCATGATTTTGGGAAAAGTATAAATCCCATTATTGATACCGGCCAGGTGGAAGGAGCAGTAGTTCAGGGTATTGGTTATATGACAATGGAGGAAGTGGCTTATGATAATTCCGGGAAGCTTTTGGCAAACAGCCTCTCTGTTTACAAAATCCCCGATATTTATTCGGTACCCAAAGTGTTGGTAGTAAAACCGCTAAAAGTTGCCGGCCACAAACTGGCTGTTTTAAAGTCGAAGGCTGTTGGTGAGCCGCCATTGATGTATGGTTTGGGGGCTTATTTTGCCATCCAAAACGCTGTACGCACTTTCAATCCGGGCTTTGACGCGTTTGATGCACCCATTACGCCGGAAAAAGTACTGATGGGATTGTATGGAAAAACAAATATTCAATGAAACAGACCTTTTCATTCATACAAACACATCTCTCACAGGGCAGGAGAACAATGCTTATGACGGTTATCGGTCGTGAGGGGAGTAGTCCCGGGAAGCAGGGATTTAAAATGGCTGTGGCATCCGGCGGCAGCTTTACAGGTTCCATAGGTGGCGGTGTTATGGAGCACCGGCTGGTAGAGCAGACAAAACGGCTTTTGAAACAGCAACAGGCCTTGCAGCCTTTTCTTGTTTTTCAGAATCACAACCCGCAGGCGAAGGCAAACCGCTCGGGCATGATTTGCTCCGGAGGCCAAACCATTGCCTTTACGCCTTTGGATGAACGCGATATCCCGACAGTAAAAATGATTCTTGAGGCTGTTGAACAACAGCAAAAAGGTGTTTTCCGGCTCACGGAGAAGGGGCTGTCCTTTGTTGCGGGCGAGGCGTTGCCGGTTGCGTCCCAAAGTAATGTAGTAGCCGAAAAAGAATGGGAATATGCCGAACAGGTGGGACTGCCCGACTGCCTTTACATTTTTGGCGGAGGCCATGTAGGGCTTGCCTTGTGCAAAATTTTCAATAATCTGGATTTTAAGATTCACCTGTTTGATAACCGTCCGGAGTTGGATATTTTTGAAACAAACCGGTTTGCTCATGTAAAAAAAATTATTGATTATGGCCGGGCAGAAAAACTTGTGCCGGAAGGATATAATGTTTACGTGGTGATTGTTACGTTTGCCCACAAAAGCGATGAGCAGATTTTAAGGCAGATGCTCGGTAAAAACGTTCAATATCTTGGGATGATGGGGAGCGCCATGAAGGTGAAAACGATTTTCGAAAATTTAAAACGGAAGGGTTTTACAGAATATCAATTGGAAAAAGTTTACGCGCCCATTGGTATTTCCATCAACAGCGAAACAGCTGCCGAAATTGCCGTGAGTATTGCAGCACAGATTATTGCGGTGAAGAATGAGGCAACAAAATAGTGGTGATGGCGTTGACAGAGGTGGATGCTTACGCTATTTGTTAGTACTTCGGGTGTGGATGCCTGAAGCGGAGTCATTATAAAAAAAGCCCGGCTTTACCGGGCTTTTTTTAAATTATTTTTTCTAATAGAACAGAATCCGGTTATCCTGAATATCGGAGGCCTCTTTTATGGCGATGTAAGGATAATCCTGCTGTACGCGTTGTTTGAAAGTGTTCATATAAAAACTGACAAAAGCATTGTAGTTTGGCATTTTTCCTGCTTTGTGCAAAGCATTTGATTTAATAACAAAAGCAGCAGCATTACCAGCCAGCGGCTGACTTGTACTTCCGCCTTTCATCCCAAAAACAGTACCGATTATCTTGTCTTCCATTCCGAAGCCGACAATGTTTTTTGTGTTGAAAGTAAGGTTGGTCATGGTTTGTTTTGAAGCTTTCATCGCACTTGCTATTTTGTCGAGATTACCGTTGAAAGCTTTCATCTTCTCAGTGAGGTATTTTCCTTTTACTTTGTTGATTACAAACGGTTTAATCTGGTTTTTTACCTCTTTAAGGGAGGGGATTCCGGCTTCAAATTTTTTAGTAATAACCGCAACAACGTATTGACCTTCCAAATCGAAAACGTTGGAAACGATTCCGACATCAGTACCATCTTTAAATGCCCAGCGGACAATGCTGCGAGAGTTTTCCAGGCCGGGAATAGAATAGGTGTTTTCGTTCATTTTAAGCATAACCCGTAGTTGCAGGTGCTCTTTTTTCGCCACAGCTTCAAAAGTTTTTTGGTCACGGGCTTCGGAGGCAATTTTGCTGGCTTTGGCAAAAACATTCTGATAGGTAGCGTTGCTGGCGATAATATCCTGGATAATCAGTGCAACCTTCACTTTACGGCTGAAGCCTTTTTTGCCGGTAACTTTAATAACATGGAAACCAAATTTTGATTCGGCCACGGTAAGTCGACCGGTTTTGGTTTTTACCACAGCTTCGTTAAAGCCGGGAATCATGCGGCCATCCATAAACCATCCCAGATTACCATGGTTGGTCGAAACCGAACCGTCGTTGGAGTATTTATCGGCCAGTTTTTTGAATTTGGAAGGATTACGTTTCAAAACAGCATATAAACTATCGGCCAGTTTTTTTGCTTCTTTTTTGGTACGGGTAACAACGGGATCAGCCCTCAGCGCCCCTTTGTATGCAATCAGGATATGAGAAGCTTTCATGGAGTCGGGCCGGATGGCCACGTTAAGCAGCCGTGCCATCGTAAAAGCGTTGTTGCCCATCACCGGGTTGGTAATCGTCCCCACTCTGGAGTGAAACATCAACGAGTCAACGGAAGTCGGGAGCTGACCTTCTTTTAACCAGGAAGTGTCGTAAGGATGATCGGTATTGGCCCGGGCAAATTGTACCGGATTGCGGGTAACTTCAAAATCGGCTCTCGTAGCCAGCGCTTCTTTACGGGCTTTGGCTATGTCTGTTTTTGATGGAAGAACATTAAAGGCGACATACTCCATGGCCCGGGCATCTTTCTGCTTAAATTCATTTTTATGTACGTCGTAATAGCTTTGATAATCTGCTTCCGTTACTGTAATTTCATTGTTGGGGACATCCGAATAGCGGGCGGCCACATAGGTGATATTAGCGCTCGTGTTTTGCTCGTTGTAGAGTTTCTGAGCCAGTTCTTTAGGAATATAATAGCCTTGTGAAATCAGAGCGTTATATTTGGTACGCATTTGGTCGGACAGGATATAGTTTTCCAGTCTTTTCCATTGCTGACGTGCAGCATCCGGCAGTTGATCATAGCTCTGGAGATATCGTATCACCAGACCAGGGTCGTAACGGCCGGTTTTGGGATTAACAAAATATTGTTTAATCAGCGGATGCGGGTTTGGTCCCTGAATCAGATTAAACATCTCATCGGCAGTAACGGTAATTCCCAGATCTTTGTATTGTTTGCCCATAAGAATTTTCCGGACGATTTGTTCCCAGGTTTTCTCTTTCACACGGAACGTTTCATCGGTGGTCAGACTTTTTGTACGTTGTTGTTTTTTGGTGCTCTCAATATTTGCATCCAGTTTATTATTAAAGTCCATAATGGTGATTTCCACACCATTCACTTTTCCGGCATTCACATCTCTTCTGTTACCCTTTTTCATAAAGTCGCCGAGAATAAAAGCGAACAGTGCGCCGCCAATTACAATCACAAGAAGAGTTGAATGTTTTCTAATGCTACCTATAGCTGCCATCTTATCTTAATCTTTTGTTTTTTTTATTCGAGCTGCAAATGTACAAATTGAAATGATATATAAAAGCAATCGGAACTAATTTTGATTTTAGTATCAATTAGTTAATTGAAAAAACCGGCTTTAAGATGAAACCGGCTTTTTCCTCTTGTTTAAAAGGCCGGGAAAAGAGTTATTATTTTTCGATTTTCATCTTAATTTCCTCTAACCGGTTTCCCGAAGCCTTCAGGATTTTGAAAGAAAAGGGGGATATTTCAATCTCTTCATTTATGAGGGGAATACTTTCGTGATAATGCAAAATAAATCCGGCGATGGTTTCATATTCTTCCGATTCAGGAAGATGAAACTTGTATTTCTCGTTGAGATAATCAATTTCCAGGCGAGCTGAAAAAATGAATTCTGTTTCCGACAACTGCTTTTCAACTACTTCATCCGTATCGTATTCATCTTCTATTTCGCCAAATATTTCTTCAATAATATCTTCCATGGTTACCATTCCGGAGGTTCCGCCAAACTCATCCACGACAATGGCCACACTTTTATGCTTTTTAATGAACAGGCTCAACACCTCACTGGCGGCTATGGTTTCGGGGAAAATCTCCGCCGGACGCATAACCTGCCGGATGTTCACGGGATATTTAAACATATCGTAGGCATGGACATATCCCAGCAGGTTATCAATAGAATCCTCATAAATCATTATTTTGGAATGTCCCGTTTTGGTAAAAAGTTTACGCAGGCTGCGAACTTCTTCGCAAATATCAATAGCTACAATCTCCGTCCGGGGAATCATGCAGTCGCGCAGCTTAATGTTTTTAAACTCAATGGCATTTTGCATCATCTGTATTTCCTGAACGAAAGGCTCGTCTTCCTGCTTTTCCTTGTGCAGTTCCTGGACATATTCATTCAGGTCGATGGCACTGAAAGTATATTTATCGGTAGAGACATCCACACGGAGAAACAACCGGATAATCCATTCGGAAATGCCGATATATAAAAAGATAACAGGATAAAAAAGGTAGTAAAACAACCACACGGGGACAGCAAAAGTTTTTAGAATGGTGTTGGGGTTAATACGGAACAACATTTTAGGAATAAATTCCGATACTATAAGGATCAATAAAGTGGCCAGAATAGTTTGCAGCAGCAGCAGCGTGAATTCCGATTGCATCGAAACAGGTAAAAAGTGTAAAATAAAGGGTTCGAGAACAAGCGCCATAGCAATGCCATACACGACCAGCGCAATATTGTTTCCCAGCAACAAGGCGCCAATAAACCGGGAGGGATGGGTATAGAAAGAAGAAAGGATCTTTGCCGGCAGAATATCTCTTTTCAGGTCAAGCTCTTGTTTCAGCCGGCTGGAACTGACAAAAGCAATTTCCATTCCTGAAAAGAAAGCTGACAAAAGCAGGGAAATAATAATAATAATCCAGACAGTACTCACTTCTTTTGTTATGATAGATTAATTCAGGTACAAAGTTAAGGCATTCTACCGGTTATTATTTGAGTTGGGCCTTATAATTTGCTTCGCTCTTAAAGGCGTTTCAAATATATGCATAATACAAGTCTGCTTTTTTCAGTGCATTTTTGAGATTCATTTGGTTGTTCTATTGTGCCGTATCTTCTTCTATGTCAAGGACCCCGCGGATACCGTAAATAGTACGTTTGGTAAAGTTTTCGTTCGATACCATACTGTCGCCGAAGATAACCCTGTCGGGGCTGGTGATTTTTACAAAGCTCGGGGAGTAAATTTTATGTTTTCTTTCGTTCCAGATAAGGTTTTCCGTATTGAGTTGTTCCCCTGTTTTCAGGTTTTTCACCACCACATTATTTCGCGAAATGAGTAATCCTTTTTTCTCCCACCGGATACCGTAATTGGCCTTTATTGTTGAGATAATATTCCCTGTTGTATCATAAAAGGCGATAAAAAAACCTTTTGGGAATTCGGTATAAGGTTTTTCACCGCCATACTTTATTATAAGCGGACTATTCAGCATCAGTTGCCTGCGCCCGGAATCGGTACGAATATAATGAATATCGGTGGCGGTTAACTCGGCAAGGGTATCCTCCGCATTAATTTTCTGCACCACCTTAATATTATTTTCGCAAGAAAAAAGCATCCCCATTGCCAAAACAATAACGATGCTTTTTAGTAAATTCCGAGTCATATTTTTTTCCGCAAGCCCTTAGTTGGAGGCTCTTGCAATAGTTGTTACGTTAATCCAACAACCTACTTTGTACTTGTCGCCGGGTTTTATGTTATAAAAGAACATGGTTTCCCTTGTGGGGAAGTTTGCCTTGTAAATAGCGATTTTTTTATTCATGGCATCTGCCATTTTGGGGTCAGCGTGTTTGGCCTGAATGTATTTGTCAACAGCAGCCCAATAGGCAACTTTTGTTGTCAATGCGTTATTACCACATGCCTGTGCGCTTCCGGCGTACAGATCACCAATAAACTCGTAAGCTACTCCGTTGTGTGGGTCAAGTTTAATCACTTTACGAGCCATCTCACGGGCTTTACTGTAATTATTAAGTGTACGATAGGTTTGGGCCAGGAGCAAATAAGCTTCTACGAGATTACTGGTATCTTTCATCGTGGTAGATTTTCTTATATAATTTAAAGCATCTTTATACCTTTTACGCTGTAGCATCATTTTCCCAACGAGGAAAGCCAGTTGAGGTGAAGGATTAGCTTTGTAAAGGCTGACATTGGCATCAAAGTATAAAGATTCGCCATAACATCTTTTAACTTCCAGATTGCTTATAATTTTTTTCAGCAACACAGTATCGGTGGGTGTTGCATTGTATTTCTTCTGATAGATACTGGTCAGATTGGAGCACGTTGCAAAAGGTTCGAAAGTCATATCCACATAACCTTTTACATTTTTATACTCTGTAACCTTCCGGCTGTTATTTTGTGCACTATATCTTTTAATATTTGCATCGATATAATCGGAAATGTTATCGTAAGCATCTACCACCGCAACAGAATCAAGTTTCCCCGTTTGAACCATTTTAGCCACATCTCTGAAATAATAAGCCAAAACGGCAGCAGTACTTTTGTCTTTCTGCATTTCAACCGACTGTTTCAGGAGTGCATAGGCTTTTTCATAAGATTCGGGGGAAATCTGATAAAGAGCAATTCCCTCACGACCTTTGATATAGCCTTCCTGTGGAAGATGTGACCGGTAGTTATCCGGGAAATATTTGATCCTGTTCTCAAAAATCATCAGCAGCGTATCAATCAATGCTTTTTTCTTATTTGCCGGTGCATTTTTAATTTTGTACTTTATGATTTTTACCCCGTCAACGTAAATATTTTCCGAAGAACTCGGACAGTTGTTGTAAACCCAGTACCAGGGTCCAATGGCAAATTTCACGGCATCGTTTTTGTAATGGCTTTGTTTCCACTGCCGGAAATATTCGGTGTATAATGACAGGTTCATAATACAGCTTACACTATCTGCTCCGTATTTGGAACCATTATCCTGAGGGATTACCTTATTAACAGGAGTGTTGGCCATGACCGAGAAACTAAGTCCTAACCCGAGTAATAAAATTAAAAGTTTTGCTTTCATTTTAACAAAGTGTTTAGTTTAATTATCTGTACTTGCGTTTATAGAACCAATGTTCTACAATATTTATTCCTAACGAGAAATTAAAAAATGTTTTTTTGATTAACCGGTTTTTTAAAGCCCCCCGACTACCCACTTCCATGGCGATTGAAATAGTATTTCGCAAGCGTTTAAATGGAAATGTAAATCCTGCTGAAACAGCATATTCGTTAACAGAATATCCGAACAGGTTAACATAAGTCCTGTTGTAACGGGCTCCTAACCGGTAGGTGATTCTTTTTCGTAGAGGAGAAATAGTGGTGTGCTTTGGCGTATAAGCACCTCCCAATGCTATTCTCCAGGCATCTCCGAGAGCGTCGGCCATGCCAAACTTTCTGAATTTTGACCAGTGTTGCCATTCTCCTTCCGCACCTATGAGCCATCGTTCTCCGTGAGAATAAGAAAAACCCAGCCCATAAGTCTCCGGGATGTAAATACTTCCTTTTTGATCCGGTGAGTATTCAATTGTGTCCCGGGGATGGTCCACAAGGTCGTTATTACTCCCTGTCAGGGTGTAGGTAATGGATGAGCGGGTGGCGTTCACGTGGATAGCATTCCGGTAAATAGCGCCAATGGTGAGCTTTCTGTCTTTGGCGAGATGGATGTCGTATTGCATACCCCAGTCGAACAAGAAACCATGTACATTGAGATAACGTTCCTGTTTAGTTCCGAATATAAAAGCAGAATCGGGGAAATAGACAACGTCATAACCACGGGAATTGCCGAAAAGATAATTAACGTTGACACCAAGTCTAAAGTTTTTGGTAATTTTGAAACCGTTACCCCAAAACAAGCGGGTTGTACCTCCTTTTCCGTAACGGTCGTTAAGAATACTACCGGAAGGAGCCACAGCCTCCGAAATCCGTGTATTGTAACCTACCTTGCTGTAAGGCGTAATTCCTAATGCCACATGCCACCATTTTAGCACCTGAAATCCCATGCTGACATTGCTCAACGCGGCATAATTCGATTTTTGTTTATAATCTATATTTTGAAGGGTACTTACATTACCAATTATTCCGGTCTGAAAAATAAACGTAGATGGATCGAAAAGCGCGTAACTGGCCGGATTGGCCATGTTCAGGATGTTTTTTTCGGTAATACCGAACGAGATTCCCCCCATGGCCTGCAATTGCGTGCTAATATTTTCCCCGTAAAGCTGTCCGATACCATAAGCCGAAAACGGAGAGTTAATGTCCTGGGCATCTAATCCAAATGTCAACAACAACAAACCAATGATAAAACCGAGTTTTTTAATCTTCATTCTTTCTTTTTCTCTTGGTTAAAATCCAGAATCTCTTTCAGTCCTTTTAAAACAAAATTTGGGGATGCAAAGATGTTATTTTTTAATCGTTTATCAAAATATTTTTCATCGCCGCCGCTTAACACTACTTTTAAACCTGTATAACGCGTTTTATAAGCTGAAATAATACCATCAACTTCTTTCAGAGTGCCCTGCAAAACACCGGAAAGAATAGAACTTTGCGTGTTATCGCCTACTAAATCAACCGTGTGAAAAACCTGTTTAATCAACGGCAATTTTTCTGTAAAAGTATGCAGTGATGTGAGACGCATCCGGATGCCGGGACTGATCCCACCCCCGAGATATTCTCCGTTTTTGTTTACAAAATCATAGGTTATGGTGGTGCCGGCATCGATGGCAAGCACATTTTGGCCGGGAAACAGGGCACGTGAAGCAGCGGCAATGGCAATGCGGTCATTGCCGAGCGTTTGCGGGCTTTTATATAATATTTTTACCGGTAGCGGCGTTTGGCCGTCTAACTTTATAAAATAAAACGCAGCATGTAAAAAATCGTCTGCTTCCTTTGGATAATCTTTAACAGCAGACAATATTGCAGAACAAATGCCGGGATATTTTTTTATCACTTTTGTAAGCAATTCCAAAGAGAAGTTTTCGGTAACGAACAAATCTTTCAATTGGATGCCTGCAAATACAGCTAATTTAGTTCGCGTGTTGCCAATGTCAAGGATTAATTTCAAAAGCGTTTTCTTTAAACAATAAACAACAAAAATACACCATAAGCCAACAGACTGCAAACAAAAGTGAAATGATGCCTGCTTTTTAACTTTTTTAAGGATTTTTTTTGGAGAAATAAAAAAAAGCTTACTTTTGCCGCTCCAAACCAAAAAGGTACCATAGCTCAGTTGGTAGAGCAACGGACTGAAAATCCGTGTGTCCCTGGTTCAATTCCAGGTGGTACCACTTCTAAAAAATTTAAACCCTGATTATCAATGACTTTCGGGGTTTTGTTTTGTCTAAATATTATCCAAACATTTTTCAAATTATCCCGTAAAGTTCAACTTTACTATCGCCAGGATTTTCCGGCTTGCAATCGCTCACCGGGAGAAGTTCCTCACCCTGTTAAACAACAAAACCCCCGTAAAACGGAGGTCTTTGTTGCCCGACCAGGGTTTCCCGATATCGGCTGTCGCCTTATCGGGACAGGCTTCTCACCCTGTTAAACAAAAAAGCCCCTGCTATCGCAGAAGCTTTTGTTGCCCGACCAGGGTTCGAACCTGGACTCTTCTGATTCAGAGTCAGACGTGTTGCCAATTACACCATCGGGCAATGCGGGCGCAAAAATATGAAAATTATTTCTATTTTTTTAGGAAAGAAAAAAATTAAAATTCCAGGTTTAACGGCGTTCTGGGGAAAGGAATGACATCGCGGATGTTGGTCATGCCCGTCAGGAAAAGAATAAGCCTTTCAAAACCGAGACCAAAACCCGAATGCGGTACCGAACCGAATTTACGGGTTTCGAGGTACCACCACATGGAAGATTCCGGAATGTCCAGTGCCTTAATACGGGCATACAGCTTGTCATAGTCCTCTTCGCGCTGCGAACCACCAATGATTTCACCAATCTGCGGAAACAGAACATCCATGGCTCTCACCGTTTTGCCATCGTCATTTTGTTTCATGTAAAAAGCCTTGATGCCGGCCGGATAGTCGGTTAGAATAACCGGCCGTTTAAAGTGTTTTTCCACCAGATAACGCTCGTGCTCCGACTGCAAATCGACGCCCCAATCTTCAATAACATACTGAAAACGCTTCTTTTTGTTGGGTTTCGAGTCTTTCAAAATCCGGATAGCCTCTGTATAAGGAAGTCGCACAAACGACTCGGCCAGCACAAATTGCAATTTTCCGATAAGTTCCATGGAACGATCCTCGGCTTTTTTGTTTTTCTCTTCATCCTGCTGACGTTTGCTGAGAAATTCCAGGTCGTCCATGCAGTTGTCCAGTGCATAGCGGATAACATATTTCAGCATTTCTTCTGCCAGGTCCATATTATCATCCAGATCGTAAAACGCCATTTCGGGTTCAATCATCCAGAATTCTGCGAGGTGACGTGTGGTGTTGGAGTTCTCCGCCCTGAACGTCGGCCCGAAAGTATAAATCTTCGACAGGGCCAGTGCAGCCAGCTCGCCTTCAAGCTGGCCGGAAACGGTCAGGTTGGCCGGTTTGCCAAAGAAATCCTTTTTAAAATCTACTTTCCCGGTTTCCGTTTTCGGAACATTTTCCAGATCAAGGGTCGTTACCTGGAACATTTCGCCTGCGCCTTCCGCATCCGATCCGGTGATAATGGGCGTATGGATATTGTAAAAATTACGGTCGTTAAAAAAATTGTGGATAGCAAAAATCATGGTGTGGCGCACACGGGCAATCGCACTGAATGTGTTGGTACGGTAACGCAGATGAGCCTTTTCGCGCAAAAATTCCAGACTGTGCTTTTTGGGCTGCAGCGGATATTCTTCCGGATTGGCTTCGCCGAGTACCTCGATGTTCCCGGCCCGGATCTCCACTTTCTGGCCGCTGCCCACCGACTCGGTCAGGATGCCATCCACCGAAAGTGCCGCTCCGGTGTGAATTCGTTCCAGCATCTTTTCGCCATCTGCATTCATTTCTACCACAATCTGAACGTTTTTTATAGTAGAGCCATCGTTCATGGCAATGAAGGCCACGTTCTTACCGATACGTTTGGTGCGTACCCAGCCTTTCACATTGATAGTTTTCCCAAAATCAGCCAATTCCAATAAATATTTTATCTCCGTTCTCTTCACCGTATCATGTTTTAAATGAATTTGCAAAAGAACTAAATTTCAGGGAAATATAATACAGATAACAGAAAAAATTTAGCCAGATGGGCAACTTGTCGATTTCAGGACATCATCATCTCAACCAACCTGGCCCTGTCGTCATCATTCAGGGCGTGGTGCATGCCCGAAACTTTGTTTTTGTTCATCTGTTTCAGAATTTCCTCTTTTTTGGAAGCATCAACACCGGTTTCGGTGATCCGGATGGGTGAACCCAAAGAAGAGAAAAATGTTTCCAGTTTTTGGATGGTCTCTTCCAAATCCGTTATACCGAAAAGACCCTGTCCCAGTTTTTGTATGCGCTGCGGAATACGTGCTTTTTGTAATCGCAGCCAGGCAGGATAGGCAATGCTAAGCGTGGCTCCGTGCGGAAGATCATACAAAAAAGAAAGCTCGTGCCCCAGTCCGTGTACGCCCCAGTCGCCACTTTTTTTGCCATAGATGGTCAGCCCGTTGAGCGCCAGGGTGGCATCCAGCATCATATTGGCACGCAAATCCACATTTTGCAAATCGGCCATCAGCTGCGGAGCCCATTCCATGGCATCTTTGATGATAGCGAGGGTAATCCTGTCGGTAAGCGATGGTTCACCTCCACCGAAGAAAGCCTCCAGCGCATGGGAAATCAGATCCACAATACCATAAGCCGTGTAATCTTTGGGCACGGTTAGCGTAAACGAAGGATCCAGAAACGAATCTTTCGGGAAAAGCAGCGGGTTGACAAACCCCAGTTTCTGACCGGTTTCGCGGTTTTGCAATACGGCACCGGCGTTCATTTCAGTTCCGGTAGCTGCCAGCGTCAGTACGGTTACAAGTGGAATTGATTTTTCCGGCTCCGCCTGCCAGGTCATAAATTCCCAGGGCTCGATGTCGTTGGCCAGTCCCACTCCGATAATTTTGGAAGAATCGATCACGCTGCCACCGCCGAGCGCCACAATAACTTCGATATTTTTTTCTTTTCCCAGCGCGATGGCTTTCCGCACATCGTCCACCACCGGGTTGGGCTTTATGCCGCTGTATTCAACAATTTCCAGTCCGGCATTTTTCAGTTGGGTTATCACCTGGTCGTAATAGCCGTATTTTTTCACCGAGCCTTTGCCGTAAATTAGCAAAACACGGTTTCCATATTGCTTTACCGTTTTACCGAGGGTTTCTACAACACCTTTACCAAAATGAAGGCGTGTGGGGTTGTATGCAACGAAATTTTCTATAGCCATGATTTGTATACATTTTGAATGATGAATAGTTCTTTTTCCTTTTCTACAAAGGTAAGGATTTTGAATGTATGATTTAGAGCAGTAACCAAAGTCTTCTCAACGGGGCCCTGTAAATCTTCTTGCCGACAAAGAAGAACACCAAATGGTCGCCTTCGAAAGTGGATTGGTGAGGATTAAGAGCTGCCTTTTCCACAAAAAATACCGGATGAGTAAAACACAAATCCGGTATTTAATAATGCAGGTTAATAATTGGTTTCCTGTATTTCAAAGTAAGATTGCGGATGCAGGCAGGCCGGACATACTTTGGGGGCTTTTTTCCCTTCGTGGAGATAACCGCAATTGCGGCATTTCCATATCACAACACCGTCTCTTTCAAATACATGACCTTCGTTCAGGTTTTTATATAGCTTTGAATAGCGTGTTTCGTGGGCTTTTTCAACTTTGGCAATCATTCGATAAGCCACGGCAACCTCTTTAAAACCTTCTTCATCGGCAATGCGGGCAAACTCAGGATAAAGTTCGGTCCACTCTTCGTTTTCGCCTTCGGCGGCGGCTTTCAGGTTTTGCAGCGTTGTGCCAATTACTCCGGACGGATAAGTGGCTGTAATTTCCACAGGGCCTCCTTCCAAAAATTTGAAAAAGCGCTTGGCATGTTCTTTTTCATTGAGAGCTGTTTCGGCAAAAATTGCCGAGATTTGTTCCAGTCCCTCTTTTTTTGCCTGTTTGGAGAAATAGTCGTAACGCATTCTTGCCTGCGATTCTCCGGCAAATGATTTTAACAGGTTTTGTTCTGTTTTGCTTCCTTTTAAACTTTTCATGTTTTACTGCTTTAAGATTTAAAATTAATATTTAGTTTCAGGGCAACTTTCGTGGTCAGTTCTTCATCCGCTTTATAGAAATGATGTAATTGCCTTGTGATTATTTCTTCTCGTTGAGGGCCGGTTATCCCTTTCATTAAGCTTATGTTATTATTGAAGTTGTTTAAAGTTAAACTGAGAAACTACGAGAAATATCCTGGCTTCATTGGACTTCAGCTATTTTTTATTTTATAGCTGTGGCTATGAAATAAAAACCGGGCTTCGCCACTAAAGCCAATCTGTTCCTCTCGAAAATCCCATTTAACTTTAAACAGCTTCATTTATTGATTTTTACGTTCCTGTTTGAGATTTCCTGACTTTTCCGATAATTTGAATTCTAACATCTTCAATATTGATGTTGTTCAATTTATTATTTTTCATGAGATAATCCATGATTATCCCGTTCAGTTCATCATCAAAAAAATCCACAATTTCATGCTCGTCATTGAGATATAAATGATGGTGTTTTTCCGTGGTCGGATCATACCGGACCACATTATCTACGGTTTCTATTTTTCCAATCACATTTTTAGAAACCAGTGTATTGAGAATATGATAAACTGTTCCTGCCGAAATGTTAGAGTGAACTTTCCAAATGGTTTTAATTAAATCATCGGCAGTGGGATGCTGCCGGTTATCCATCAATGCCTGTAATACCGCTATTCTTTGCGGAGTAATCTTCATCCCCGCCTCTTTCAGTTTTATTTTTATTAATTCCAGTTTCATAACCGAATTGTTTCTAATTAGGAATAATTCCTATTTAATAATTGCACAAAGGTATTAAATATTTTTGTAACGTCAACTTATTTTAAAAGAATCTTTTTTGCCATGTACTTCATTCGGTTTGCATGTTAAAAAACCATTTATCAACCATAATAATCCCTACCTTTGCAGGAAATAAACCGGAAATAATTTTTCCAAAACACAGAATCTCTGATTAATGAATGAAAATCTGGATCCAACGGGTGCCACACTCAGCAATATTGAGAAGGAATTAGAAAATGTCCTGCGTCCCGGACGCTTTGAGAGTTTTGCGGGTCAGCCAAAGGTGGTGGGAAACCTTAAAATTTTTGTACAGGCGGCCAAAGAACGCGGCGAAGCGCTGGATCATGTGTTACTACACGGCCCTCCCGGACTGGGGAAGACTACGCTGTCGCATATTATTTCCAATGAGCTGGGTGTCAATATTATCACTTCTTCGGGCCCGGTACTTGACAAGCCCGGTGATTTGGCCGGATTGCTTACCAACTTAGAGGAAAACGATGTGTTGTTCATTGATGAGATTCACCGGCTGAGTTCCGTGGTGGAAGAGTATCTTTATTCTGCTATGGAAGATTTCAAGATTGACATTATGATTGAAACCGGCCCCAACGCACGCTCGGTACAAATCAGCCTGAATCCGTTTACGCTGGTGGGCGCCACCACCCGCTCCGGCCTGCTCACAGCGCCGCTACGTTCGCGTTTCGGCATCACATCCCGGCTCTCGTATTACGACACCGACACACTGGCCGGGATTGTCAAGCGGTCAGCTTCTATCTTAAAGGTGGAAACCGATAATGATGCTGCATTGGAAATTGCCGGTCGTAGCCGCGGAACGCCACGTATCGCCAACCTGCTGCTGCGCCGGGTGCGTGACTTTGCACAGATAAAAGGTAACGGCAACATCGATATGGCCATTTCAAAGCATGCACTCGAAGCGCTGAACGTGGATAAATACGGACTGGATGAAATGGATAACCGCATCTTATCTACCATCATCGAAAAATTTAAAGGCGGACCGGTGGGCATCACCACCATAGCTACGGCTGTCGGGGAAGAAGCCGGTACCATCGAAGAGGTTTATGAACCGTTTCTCATCCAGGAAGGCTACATTATGCGTACGCAACGTGGCCGCGAAGCTACCGAACGCGCTTACACACATCTTGGAAAAGTCAAAAATCCGGAACAGAGAAAGCTTTTCTAATGGTGAAATAGTGAATGGTGAAGAATATTGCTTTGGTTAAAACCTCCTTCTTCGCCGGCGTTGGGGGGAGAAAAGCATGGCTACAACCAAAACACCCAACGTGCTGGCCAACGCATTAATGAAAATATGAGAAAGCGTTTCGAGGAAATCGTGAAAACTGAAAACCTCCAGAAAAGTCAGTAAAATCTGATGTAAAAAAACCAGTGTGAAAGCATATTTCAAAAAGTCCGTAACGCCCAGTTTCGACAACCCCGGCTCTTCGCCTTTGGTATATTCTAATGTGGGGAAATAAAATTTTATTACTCCCGGACGTGCAAAAGCAATGAAAACCACGGCGGCCGCATGCAAACCCATCGTGTTTTCAAAAAAATCGATGCTCAGGCCGGTAAGAAATGCCAGCAGTAGTAACAGGCTTTTGTTAGTATCGAATGGCAGTAGCAGGATAAACAGCAGGTAAACGTACGGAATGACATACCCGCCAAACTGCACGGTATCTAACACCAGCACCTGAAATAGTATCAGAAGAACAAAACGGACGATATTTTTCACATAGACATTATTCATCTCCGGTCTCCTCCAGTAATTTCATTTTCTCCTTCTTATTCAGGTTTTTGATGATGTAAACGTAATGCAGGCTATTGAAGTCGGTGCTAAACTGTAAGACGGCCTTGTTCAGACTGTGATTTTTGCTTTTCTCGAAATCATGGATGATGCCAATATTCAGACCTGCCGGAAAGATGAAAGAGTTACCGCTTGTGACGATGGTATCGCCATCGCTGAGTTGGATGTGTGCCGAAATGTCAACAACTTCACCCCGCTGTCCGTGCTTTTCGTTCCAAATTACATTTACCAGCTGGTTATCCTTTTTTATGCGGGCGCTAATGTGTGTGTGTGTATTCAACAGTGACATGGCCAGCGAATAGTTTTCGGAAACACCAATGATAATACCAGCAATTCCTTTGTCCGACAGCACGCCCATCTCCTTTTGAATACCCTGTTTTTTACCTTTATTCAGAACAATAAAATTGCTGACATGATTTACTGTATTACGAATGACGATAGCGGGAATATACCGAAAAGACGAATCCTTTTTTTCAGGATAATTACTGTCAGCCGGAAGATAACTTGTTAAAAGAATGTTTCGTAAACGGGCATTTTCATTCAAAAGCTGCCGGTTTTGTTTTTTCAGGCTAAAATAATCCGTTATTCCGTTGTAAACATTGTAAATTTCGCCACTAATATCGCTGGCGGCATTAAAACCCAACATGCGCTGATAAGAGAAACTGTTCATCAGCATCATAACAGAGGCAATCTCCAGTAAGATAAACAGACTGAAAAACTGATGCTTCTGAAAAAAGGCCAGCAAATTACGCATGCAATAACAAAAATTATCTTATTTTATCAGGAAAGTAAATTTCTCAAAGTTTTTCAAAGCAATTCCTGTTCCGCGGGCAACGGCACGTAAGGGGTCTTCGGCCACATGAATGGGCAGATGTGTCTTTTGGTGAATCCGCTTGTCGAGACCGCGCAACAACGACCCGCCTCCGGCAAGATAAATCCCGGTACGAAAAATGTCGGCCGAAAGTTCGGGCGGGGTGTTTTCCAACGCATTCAGTACGGCTGCTTCCACTTTTGATATCGACTTATCAAGACAGGTGGCAATTTCTTTATAGTTTACCGTTATTTCTTTGGGAATACCGGTAAGCATGTCGCGGCCGTGTACGGCATAATCATCCGGCGGGTTCTCCAAATCGGTAAGCGCAGCGCCCACTTCAATTTTAATCCGTTCGGAAGTACGCTCTCCAATAGTGATGTTGTGCTGCTTCCGCATGTACTCTTCAATGTCGGCATTAAAATCATCCCCCGCAATGCGGATGGAAGTGTTGTTTACAATACCGCCAAGAGCAATCACGGCAATTTCGCTGGTACCGCCTCCGATATCAATAATCATGTTTCCGGTAGGTTCCAGCACATCAATTCCGATACCAATGGCGGCGGCCATAGGTTCATGAATCAGTTTTATCTCTTTGGCGCCCGCCTGCTCTGCCGAATCTTTTACTGCACGCTCCTCCACTTCCGTGATACCGGAAGGAATACAAATCACCATTTTCAAGGCTGGCGGAAACAGCGAACCTTTGATACCAATCATCTTAATCATTTCCCGGATCATATACTCAGCCGACTGGAAATCGGCAATAACGCCATCCCGCAAAGGTCTGATAGTCTTGATATTATCGTGTGTTTTGCCATGCATCATCATGGCTTTTTTCCCCACAGCAATAATTTTTCCGGTGTTCCGCTCCAGCGCCACGATGGAAGGTTCGTCCACCACCACTTTATCATTGAAAATAATTACTGTATTGGCTGTTCCCAAATCTATGGCAATCTCTTTGGTCAAAAATGAAAATAGACCCATGTTTTATCTCTCCTTTATGCTCTTGTTTTATAAATTCTTTTGCAAAGATACTTAATGTTTAAAATGCCGGACTCCTGTAAAAACCATGCTTAATTGATGCCGATCACAATAAGCGATGGAATCTTTGTCGCGGATTGAACCGCCGGGCTGGATAACTGATTTGATGCCGGCTTTATCTGCTATTTCAACCGAATCGGCAAAGGGAAAAAAAGCATCGGAAGCCATGACAGCGCCTTCCAGCGAAAGTTCAAAAGCATTGGCTTTTTCGATGGCATGTCGCAAAGCATCCACCCTTGAGGTCTGTCCGGTACCCGATCCGAGCAACTGTTTGTTTTTGGTCAGTACAATGGCATTGCTTTTGGTGTGTTTCACAATTTTGTTAGCGAAAAGCAGGTCTTCCACCTCGGCTGCTGTGGGTTTTACTGTTGTTTTGATTTCAAGGTTAGCGTCGGTTTCGGTAACCTCATCGCGTTGTTGCCACAAAACGCCGTTTAGTACAGATCGAAACTGTTCGCCGGCAAAAGCATAATCTTTCTTTTTCAGGATGATTCGGTTCTTTTTCGATTTTAAGATTTCCAGTGCTTCGGGTTCATAACCGGGAGTTAGAATGATTTCAAAGAAAATTTTGTTTATTTCGGTGGCTGTGGTAAAGTCAACGGTACGGTTGGTTACTAAGACTCCGCCAAAAGCCGAAACCGGGTCGCCGGCCAGGGCATTTTTCCAGGCCTCAGTCAGGTTTTCGCGACAGGCCAGTCCGCAGGCATTATTGTGTTTTATCACGGCAAAAGTTGTCTCCTCAAAATCGTCGATGAGGTGAATGGCCGCATCTAAGTCAAGCAGGTTGTTGTAAGATATGGCTCTGCCGTGAAGCTGCTCGAAAATCTCTTCCGGATGACCGTAAAAAACACCCTGCTGATGTGGATTTTCACCGTAACGCAACACAGTGGCCTTTTGTTCGCTCTTTTTAAAACTTTGGATGTTGCCCGGATTCATCCAGTTGAAAATAGCGGTGTCGTAATGCGAGCTCACATCAAAAGCTTTGGCAGCAAAATAACGCCGATCGTCCAAACCGGTTTCACCTCCTTTTTGCTCCAGCAGGGCAAACAGTTCATTGTACGTTGAAACGGAAGGTACCACCAGCACATCAAGATAATTTTTGGCTGCCGCCCGGATGAGCGCAATACCGCCAATGTCAATTTTTTCAATGATTTCCTGCTCGTTACGGGTTTGTTTCAGCGTCTCTTCAAAAGGATACAAATCCACAATGACCAGGTCGAAGGTTGGAATAGCATACTCCTGCAACTGCGCCAGGTCGTTTTCGTTTTCGCGGCGGGCAAGGATGCCGCCGAAGACTTTGGGGTGTAATGTTTTGACTCTTCCTCCGAGGATAGAGGGATAGTCGGTCAGCGATTCAACCGTATGTGCGGGGAAGCCGTTTTTGGTAATAAAGTCATAAGTCCCACCGGTGGAATACAGTTCAACCCCCGTATCGGATAACTTTTTTAGGATAGGGAGAAGACCTTCTTTGTTAAAAACCGAAACCAAAGCCGTTTTTATCTTTTTCACAACTTACTGAATTTTAAATGATTAAACAGATAACAGTATTCTATATTTTCTTTTTGCAAAATACAAGGAAAAGATGAATTTTTCCTTTAATTTTGAAAATATATTTTTCGCATGGCGTCAGCGTCAGCATCAATGAAATAAATTATAAAATGGTTCTTTTAAAACTCATCTACGAAAGTTTGGTATTTGCCTATAAATCACTAATTATTAATAAGGTGAGAACTGTTCTTTCTCTTCTTGGCATCACCATTGGTATTTTTTCCATTATTTCGGTTTTCACGATTTTCGACAGCCTGCAGTCGAATATAACGAGTGAAATCAATTCGTTGGGCAGCAATGTGCTTTTTATACAAAAATGGCCATGGGTGATGGGCGGAGGGATGCCATGGTGGAAGTATTTTCAGCGTCCGCAGCCTACGATAAAGGAGATGAAAGAGGTTTTGAAAAGGAGCAGCACCGTTGCCGATGCCGCTTTTATGTTTTCGGTTACCCGAAATGTTTACAACGGCGATAATTCAATGGATAACATTCCGGTTGTTGCCGTTTCTTATCATTACAACAAAGTGATGCCTTTTGATTTGCAAGAGGGTCGCTATTTTACGTTGAATGAAAGTCAGGGAGGCCGGAATCTGGCCATCATTGGTTCGGATATTGCGAAAAACCTCTTTCCCCATGCAGATCCCATAGAGCGCAGCATCAAAATTTTCGGACGTAAATTGCAGGTTATAGGTGTGATAAAAAAGAAAGGGGAAAGTGTTTTTGGAAATTCTTCCGATAACTGGATTATTATTCCCGTCAACTATGCCCGTACTTTGGTGGACCCGAAAAATATCAGATCTTCCATTGTTGTCGTGTCAAAGCCCTATGTGAGTGTTGATGCCATGAAAGATGAGCTGACCGGTATCATGCGTTCCGTTCGTAAGTTAAAGCCTCGTGCCGATGACAATTTTGCCATCAACCAGACCGATATCATTAATAAAGGTTTTGACAAACTTTTCAGTGTGCTTGCCATGGTGGGATGGATTATCGGTGGTTTTTCGCTGCTGGTAGGTGGTTTCGGTATTGCCAACATTATGTTTGTATCGGTAAAAGAGCGTACCAGCCAGATTGGCATTCAGAAATCTCTCGGAGCAAAGAACTATTTCATCCTGTTACAGTTTCTTTTTGAAGCCTTTTTCCTGTCTGTCCTTGGTGGAATAGTAGGTTTGCTGTTAGTCTTAGTCATAACCTATGCCGGTTCGTCTCTGGTGGGTTTCACCCTCACCCTGACGCTAAAAAATATTTTGCTGGGGATCGGTGTTTCCGGATTTATCGGAATCATATCCGGATTCATTCCTGCCTGGAGCGCTTCCCGTCTTGATCCGGTGGAAGCTATGCGGTCAACTTTCTAGGACATGCCAAGTTTCAAGTTTAAAGCATTTCCGGCTTCTGTTTTTTTCCCTTCATATCGATGAGATAATCTACGTAAAGTTCTCCGTTCAGGGAATAATTTTCGGGTGTAAGATTCAGGTTGATAAAACAGTAATAGGAAGGTTTTACCTTAGCCCAATCCATAATCCGGGCAGCCGCTTTAAAGGTTCCTCCGGAGGCCAGCACATCATCAACAATTAGAACATGTGTTTCCTCCGCCAAAGCATCCTTTTTCATTTCAATCACATCTTCACCATACTCTTTTCTGAAAGAAGCGGTATAAACGTCTCCCGGGAGTTTTCCTTTTTTGCGCAGGGGTACAAAACCAACGCCAAGCTGATTGGCAATGGCTGTTCCCAGGATAAATCCACGTGCTTCAATACCGGCAACCATGGTAACTTTGTTATGAAAAAAGTCTGCTACGCTGTTGACCACAATCTCCATGGAAAGTTTACTCATAAACAGTGGTGTGATATCTACAAAACGAATCCCTTTGACAGGATAATCATCATAGAATCGTACCATACCGGGGAACATGTCTTTTCTGGCGTTTTCTAAATAAATCATAAGGCTTACGCTTAATGAATAAATACTTTCAAGAATCCTTTAACACTACAAATATAATTTAAAAACAGCGTGCTTTGAGCGTTAACGATGAAAAATATTTGCTATTCAAATGTTGGAACGGAATAAAACCGACCCTTATTCGTCCGAAAATTCCCGAAGCAATTTACGGTATTGGGAGAAGACCTGTGCTCTTGAGACAAATCCGAGGTATTTTCCATCTTTGATTACCGGCAGGTTGTAGTTTCCCGTATCCTGAAATTTCTTTGCTACATCTTCCATAGTTTCATCGGGGCGTACGAGAGGCTCGGGCATATACATCAGTTCATCAACGCAAATAGTATTATAGAGTTCGGGTTTAAAAATGATGTTCCGGATGTCGTTCATAAAAATGATCCCCTGAAAATTATTATTATCATCAACCACTGCCACAAGGTTTCTTTCCGAGTTTGCCAGTACCTGCACCAGATCGCCGAGGTTAGCATTTTTGTTAATGGTTCTGAAGTTAGTTTCAATAAGGTTTGACACTTTCATCATTTGCAGTACCGCTTTGTCTTTGTGATGCGTTATCAGTTCACCTTTTTCGGCCAGTCGCTTGGTGTAAATGGAATGGCTTTCAAACAGGCTGATGGTCAGATAGGAGAAGATAGCCGTAAAAATCAACGGGGCAAACAGCTGATAATTGCCTGTAAATTCTGCTACAAGAAAAATCCCGGTCAATGGCGCATGCATAACACCAGCCATAACACCAGCCATACCCACAAGGCCCATATTTTTTTCGGGCACATTGGCAAAAGGAAGCAGATTAATCATTTTGGCGTAAAAAACGCCCGCTACGCCTCCCATAAACAACGATGGGGCAAAAATACCGCCGACCCCGCCACTCGCCCCGGTAGTAGCCATGGCTATCACTTTGAAAACCAGAATGAGAGCCAAAAGTAAAAGCAAATGCCATATTCTTCCCGAGGAGGCGACTATATTTTGATTTACAAGAACACTGGCGTTGCCGGAGATCAGCATACGCAAAAACTCATAGCCTTCACCATAAATTGAAGGGAAAATATAAATGATTAATCCCAAAACAATTCCTCCTACCAGTATTTTGTCAATCTTCCGCTTAAACTTATCCATCAAATTTTCTATCAAAAAAGTCGTACGGGTAAAGTAGAGCGAAACCAAGCCGGTAAAGATACCAAGAAGAGCATAGTAGGGAAGGTTGCCAACCTGATAAGCCTGGCTCAGATGAATGGAAAACAGCACCTGATTGCCCATCAGAAAATAGGCCATGGATGCTCCTGTAACAGAGGCAATCAGTATCGGAATAAGGCTGGCCATGGTAAGGTCAATCATTAAAATTTCCAAAGAAAAGACCGTCGAGGCAATAGGGGCTTTAAAAATTCCGGCGAGGGCTCCGCTGGCTCCTGCTCCTACCAAAATTATAATCGTTTTCCGGTTCATGTGAAAACGCCGCCCCAAGAAGGAGCCGATGCCTCCACCGGTTAGTACAATAGGGGCCTCAAAACCCATGGAGCCACCGAAGGTAATAGTAAAAATACTGGCTATCATCGATGAATACAGGTTATGAGATGGCAATCTGCCAAAGCGTTTGGAAATAGCGTGAAGCACAATACTTACACCATGAGACAGCTTGTCCTTTACCACATAATTGGTAAACAAAACCGTAAGCGAAAGTCCAATGAGCGGAAGAGCAAGATAGACGTAGTACCCTTTCCCGAAATCAAAACCCCGCGTAACCCATTGATGAGTATAATATGCAATATTTTTCAGTAAAACGGCGGAGAGCCCTCCCCATACACCAATAACCACGCTAAGCAGAAGCACTTCCAACCTTAGCTGCCGGTTGTGGATACTTGTAATAGGCTTTTTTAGTATTCTATGATAAAGATCCAATATGTCTTTTTTTAGGTCGCCGCAAAAATAATCATATTCCTGTGTTTTTGTAATCTTAAAAAGAATTATTGCACTAAATCACTGAATCTTGTATTCAGGCTAAGGGGGGACTTCTGTTGGGGTAGTTTATTCTTCGGAAAATTCCTTGAGCAGCTGGCGGTAATGTGAAAAAACATTGGCACGGGAGACAAAACCCACATACTTCCCTTTATCCAGTACCACCAGGTTGTATTTGCCCGAGTGTTGAAATTTGCCGGCCACGGTTTCCATGTTGTCGCTTAGTTCCACAATAGCGGACGGGTGAAACATTAAGCTTCTGACAGACACGCTATCGTACATTTTCGGTTGAAACATGATATGCCTGATTTGGTCCATGACAATAATGCCGAAAAAATTATCGTTATCGTCCACCACCGGGAAAATATTTCTTGTGGAGTCGGCCACTACTTTAACCAGATCGCCAAGGCTGCCTTCGGGGTGTACTCTGTTAAAATTGGTTTCAATGAGATTCTCAATACTCATCATAATGAGTAATGCTTTGTCTTTGTGATGTGTAAGCATGTCGCCGTGTTTCGATAACTGGATGGTATAAATAGAGCGATCCACCACAAGCCGTGTTAAGCCGTAGGAGGTAGTGGCCACAATCATAATGGGAAAAATAAGGGAATAACCGCCTGTAATTTCAGCAATGAGAAAAATAGCTGTCAGCGGAGCATGCACTACGCCTGCCAGCAATCCCGCCATGCCCACCAGTGCAAAATCGCTTTCCGGAAGGCTTGCCAAACCAAAAAAATTAAGGCTTTTGACAAAAAACAATCCTGTCATGGTTCCGATAAACAGGGTGGGAGCAAAAACGCCACCTATACCCCCGGCTCTGAAAGTGAGCGATGTAGCCACTACTTTCAGAAGAATAATTGCCAGCAACAAAATCAGCGCAATGCCTTCGTGCCCTTTCAGACCGTAAAAAACACTGTGATTGTAAATAAAGCTCAGGTTCCCCTTTAATGCGGTATTGATAGCATCATATCCTTCGCCGTAGAGCGAAGGCATAAGGAAAATTAACAACCCCAGCACAGAGGCTCCTATGAAAAGTTTGGTAAGCCAGCCCGGAATTTTATCAAACAACCTGCCGATGATAACGTACCCTTTAATGTAGTAAACAGAAATAAGAGCACAAAAAACGCCAAGAGCGAAATAATAAACCGTATCGGACAGATTAAACCGATAGACTATCTGAAAGGGATAAAGGACATCCTGCCCGAGGAAGGCATAAGATGTAAGCGCTGCCACAATGGAAGCAAGTAACAACGGAACCAACGAGCTCATGGTCATATCGAAAAGAATAACCTCAAGGGCAAACACAGTGGCAGCAATGGGAGCTTTAAAGATGGCTGACATGGCTGCCGCCGAAGCAAATCCCAGCACAGCGACAACCTGCTTGTAGTTCAGACCGAGATTTTTAGCAATAAAAGATCCAATGGCAGCACCGGTTACCACCGTCGGTCCCTCCAGCCCGACCGAGCCGCCAAAACCAACCGTAATCGTACTGGTAATAATGGAGGAAAAGGTATTGTGCGGTTTGATAATTCCGTGGTTTCGCGAAATGGAATACAACACATTAGGAACACCATCGCGCACTGGTTTACGCAAAACGAATTTTATAAAAAGCAGTACCAGCAAAAGCCCTATGGCAGGATAAACTACGTACAGGTAATTGGAATAATCTATTTCAAAGCCACCGGTGAGTAGTCTTTTTATGAAAAAAACCAGGTTTTTCATAATCACTGCTACCATACCAGCCAAAAAGCCCACCACAATGCTGAGGACAATCATCAACTGTTTGTCAGGAATCTTTCTGCTGAGAATGAGTAACCGGTCTGCGAGTCTTCTTTTTCTTTTCATGGTCAGAGAGCAAATGTAAAAAGATTCAGCCTTTCTTGATGCAACAAGTGAAAAAATTTTACCGTAAGGAAATCCAGACCATTCCAATTCCGGTTTTTTTGTGCGGAAAGTTGAAAAAAGACAACTTCTTTTCTCATTTCAGAAATACTCACCAATTGATAAAATGAATTTCAAATCCTGTAGCCTTGTAAGATTCAATCACCTGTATCCTGGAAATTTCAGCCTCTTTTTTGGTTACAAAAGCATTGGAAGTACGATGCCCGCGGTCAGCTTTACCCCAGTTGGGAACCTTTTTGATGAGCAGGTCATTAAATTTATAATTCAGGTTATAAGCTGACTTTTCTTTATGTATATTACTGATATACAGATGATATTTTGCGTTACCTCCTCCTGTCGGGACACAGAAACAAGAAGAAAAGACATAATAATAGTAAGGACCGTGGTTATATTTCGGGATAGGTTGTGCGGTATTTATTTGGGCTTTTTCTATTTTAGGATTCAAATTGTTGCGATAAATCTGCCCGATAAAATTATAACAAACCGTAATGCCTGCCACCAACAGATCCATGTCGCCATCGTGGTCAAAATCGCCCCAGAGCGCCTTGCCGTTGCCGACACCGGGGATGCCGGTAACAATTTTTTTAAAATTAAAACCCCCTTCATTTTCATAAACTTCGGTATAGGGCCTCTCCATCGATTCCCCGGTCATAACAATATCGGGATCACCGTCATGGTCGTAATCAGCCACGTCGATGCTGCCCGATTTCAAAGATCGAATGGAAACCGGAACATTGATAAAAACCCCGTTTTTTTCGTTAGAATAAATCCGGCTGTCGGGAAAACCATCTTTGTCCTCGCCACTGATGATAAAGTCGAGGTCTCCATCGCCATCAAAATCTGCCCACTGCGCGTCGCTGTTTTGAAGTTGTACAAAATGCTGTTTTAGCAGATAATATTTCCCCTTTTCATTAATGTAAATAGCCGTAAACGGGCCGTTGCCATTGTTGCCGGTAATAAGAATATCCAGGTCGCCGTCGTTGTCGAAATCGCCCCAGCGGGCAACACCATCGTAAACACCCGGTACCTGGATGGGGTATTTGGTAAAGACACCGTTATCATTTCGGTAGATAGTCGTAACCAATTTGTTATCATATCGTTTGCCGGTAACCAAAATATCGAGGTCGCCATCGTGATCAAAGTCGCCCCACTCCACCGAGCCGTCAGATAACGGTGTGAACGCCTGAGGAACAAGTGTAAAATGCCGGTGGCCATCATTGCGATAAAGGTACATTACAGGTTGGTTCAGAGCATTAAGACCGGTCATCACAATATCTTCATCGCCATCTTTGTCGTAATCGGCAGCCGCGGCATCCCCACGGTATAAAGCCGGAAAGGGAGAATGCAACCGTGCGAATCGCTGATGTCGTTGCACAACGCTAAGCTGTGAAATAACAAAATGCTTGTCATTCACATAATAATCACCATCCAAGAAGACATCCGGATAGTTGTTGTTCACGTTGAGCCAGCTCATCACCGGTTGCATCACCCCTTTAAGACCGGAATTCATTTTGGTAAAAACCTGAGCATTCACAGCCAGGGAAGCCAAAATAAACCACAGAAGGAAAAAGTATTTTTTGTTCATGTCAGAGATCTGTTTTCGACCAATAAAAATAAACAATATTTTTGAATGATGGAAAGAATACTAACACTGGCGCGTATTTGTAATACGTGTACAGTTATAGCGCGCGGTATGGCACGCGAAGCATTCGCGCACCAGTGAGGGAAATCCTCTATTCACCACTCACCATTCACCATTTCACCACTCTTGTTTCCGGAATTTTACTATTTTAGCCATCGCAAAGTACTTTTTTATGAAGAAAACACTACTTATCCCCGTGGTTTTATTGATTCTAACTGTGAGCTGCCGAAATCCTTTTGGTTTCGGGGAGCGAGAAAAAACAGGACATAAAAAAGTAGATTTGCTGGATTCCATCCTAACCCGGAAAAAAATCATTGCACTTACCGATTACAGTCCCAATACTTTTTTTATTTATCGTGGTGAACGTCTGGGATACCAGTACGAACTGCTGCAGGCGTTTGCAAAATATCTCGGCGTTTCGGTGGATTTGCGCATTGAGTCAAATCTGGACAGCAGTTTTCGATTTCTGCAGGAAGGCCGGGCGGATGTGCTGGCTATGGGGCTGACGGTAACCGGAAACCGTACCAAATTCCTTCTTTTCAGCGAACCGCTTTTTTACACACGGCAGGTACTGGTACAACGAAAACCAAAAAATTATCGAGAAATGGCTACCGCCGACGAGATTAACGCCCATCTTATCCGGAATCTCATCAACCTCGGAGGCGTTACCATCCATATCCGCAAAGGTTCGGTCTATTATCCGCAGTTGCTTAACCTGGAAAACAACATTGGCGACACTATTTATATTATTCAGGATACGTTGAGTACCGAAATGCTGATCCAGGAGGTAGCACAGCATAAAATTGATTATACGGTGGCGGATCAAATTATCGCCCGGAATTCAGCTAAAATTTACCCAAATATCGATGTGAAAACCCGCGTTAGCTTCGAACAAAAAATCGCCTGGGCTGTCCGAAAAGATCAAAAACAACTGGTTGACACCCTTAATGCATGGCTTCGGATATTTAACAAAACATTGGAATCGAGGCTGCTGTATAATAAATATTTCAAAAATATGCGCGTAAAACGCCTCGTCAGGAGCGCATATTATTCTTACACCGGCGGAAAACTTTCACCCTATGATAGTTTAATAAAAAAAGCTGCCAAAAAGATACACTGGGACTGGCGGCTGCTGGCTTCCATGATTTATCAGGAGTCGCAATTTAAACCCAATGTAACATCGTGGGTGGGTGCTTACGGGCTTATGCAACTTATGCCGGCAACCATGCAGGCTTACGGGATAACCGAAGACTCAGGTGAAGAGGCGCAAATTGATGCCGGCGTGCGGTTGCTGAAATCGTTTGAAAGCCAGCTGCCCGCAACAATTACCGATTCGGTGGAGAGGATAAAGTTTGTGCTGGCTTCTTACAATAGCGGGCTGGCACATATACTGGATGCCCGCCGGCTGGCAGAAAAATTCGGAAAGAACCCCAATGTGTGGACCGGTAATGTGGATTATTTTGTGCTGCACCTGTCGGAAAAGAAATATTACCACGATCCGGTAGTACGCAACGGCTATATGCGCGGTTGGGAAACTTATGATTTTGTAAAAGAAATTTTTGATCGGTATAATGGATATAAAACACTGATTGACCAGTAATTACACTTACTAATGTTTATCAAATCGCGTAATACAGAGAGCAATGGCCATGAATAAAGCCTGCTTTTTCAATCAGCAGATTTCTAGTGGTATTCAAAAACAGGAGTTTTACATCCCCATCTCTTTTTTCAATTGAGCCACCCATTTTTGAGCACGGCCTTCGGTTTTTTCAGGCTCGTTGTCAGCATCGAGTGCAAGGCCGTAAAACAGACCATCATGCGCGCCTTCCGAATCGGTAAACTGATACCCTTCGGTGGGCCATTTCCCAATCATTTTGGCATTGGTTTTTGTTATTTCCTCATGGAAGTACCCCAGTCCGTCCGCAAAATGGTTCGGATAAAGCACCTGATTCCCCAAGCCGAAAGTCGCAAAAGTGATATTGGAAAGGTCTGTTTTCTGCACGGTTCTGAAAAATTCATTCCATTTATTATCATTGGTGGCATCTTCCCAGTGCTCAGCACCAACCGTAGAGCTGCCGAGGATAAGCAGGTCATAATCGTTGGTTTTGCTCACATCAAATTCGTCCAGTGCGAATAAATCGATGGTTTCCGCATTAAATTGTTGGTAAATGATCCTGGCAGCTCTTTCTACATTTCCACCTTTTACCCAGTACAATAAGGCTGTTTTTTTCATATTCAAAATTTTCTGTTGCCGGTAAAATTAATCATTTTTTAAACTTATACAGTGGTCTGATTTCCGGAGAGTATTATAGCAGAACCCTGTTTTTGCGAACACACCGACCCGGAATGTCTATCCATTGAAAGACCGTTTCGGCGTGTGAAGCAATCTCCATAACGTAAGGCCGGATAATCAGGCAAATCAGAATAAACGAAACTTTGAGCGCGGACGCTCCTCCCTGGCTCAAGTCTTACATCCGGGCCTGTGCGCAAGCATGACTTGGGCCAATGTAAAACGATTGCCAGTCTTTCCGCCCGGCCTTGTGGGCAAGCGAGACTGACGCCTGCCAAATACCGCAAAGCTTTCTAACCTAATATTTTAGCCCCTTAGAAAGCTGGTTCAAAGAATTAATGCTGAAGATTCTGGTGAAAAAATACTACAAGCAATTCATGAAGCCCTAAAACATCAAGAGCTTGTCTCGCTTCAGGCGAGAGGATTAAGGGGTAAAAGTGACTGAAATCATTTCATAACCTTTTTAAGCCGGACGCATAATTGAAGTTCTATAGCATTCGGAAAAAGTTAACGACCACCATACATATGGTGATGTTTATGGGTAGGTTGTTTAATAACTGCCAGAAACCGGTTATGTACTTTGCCTCCCCTGTGTTCCAGGTGCCTGTACATTGCTGTCTTAGCCAGGTCCTCAATGAATATCCACAAGATACAATAGCCCCAAACCAGTGCAACATTAGCCCAGCTGATCGATGTTATCAAGCCGAGAGGGTAAACAACAAACAGCGTGGCCAGAACTTTGGTTGCAACGGCTGACCACAACAGGGAAGGAGCCGGGAATGGTTTTTTGTAAAACGGCCCTTTTGTTCTGGTAACAAACAATGTAAGGTGTCCTGCCACAGCAAGTTTCAGGAAAATGAAAGTCTGGATTTGTGCCAGATTAAGATGCAGATATTCTTTGGCAATAATCAAAATTCCGAACGTTTCTATAACCCCGATCAATCCTAAAACGGTAGAAATGCTCAGGACTTTTTTCATGTCCCATTTTACCGGGTTTTTATTTAAGAAAGTGTTGTCATAAGCAATTGTCATAATCGGCACATCGTTGAAAAAGGCAAGAAGGATAATCAACAGGGCGGTAATGGGATAAAAATTAAAAAATATCATAGCCAGAACCACAAAGAACATGATACGGATGGTTTCGATGATACGATACATCGCATAGCTGTTCATTCTTTCAAAGATTTTCCTCGCTTCCGAAACGGCATCGATAATCACTGATAACCCAGGTGTGGTAAGGATTAAATCGGCAGCCGCTCTCGCTGCATCGGTAGCCCCGCTCACTGCAATACCAAAGTCAGCCTGCTTTAGTGCGGGAGCATCGTTTACCCCGTCACCGGTCATACCGGTAATATGATCTCCTGTCTGGAGGGCTTTTACAATTCCGTATTTGTGTTCCGGAAAAACTTCGGCAAAACCATCGGCAGCTTCGATTTGTTGTTCTATTTTCCGGCTGGGATGCTTAATATCCGAATCTTCTTTAAAAATGTCATCCACACGTTGGATATTAGTTCCTAAGTTTAACTGACTGGAAACCTGACGGGCAATGGCAACATTATCGCCGGTAACCATTTTAACCTTAATACCATTTTCTCTCGCCAGAGCAATGGTGGCAGCAGAATCCTCACGCGGCGGATCAAAAAGTGTTAATATGCCAAGAAACAGCCAATCGCTTCCGGCATCTTTTCTCGCTACACCCAATGTTTTATATCCTTTGGCTGCAAATTTTTCTACGTCTTCGTTAGCCTTTTCAAGGTCTTTACCCTTCACTTTACACAGATCCATGATGACCTGAGTAGCTCCTTTGGTCGTATTGAGTTCTCTACCATTGGCATCGGTTAGTATTGCCTCTGTCCGTTTTCGGACCGGGTCGAACGGAATGTATTTTTTAAGAGAAAAGGAGGAAAACAATTTTTTATCTTTCATCCCGGATACTACGGTCAAATCAATAGCATCGTCGGTGTCCGTCTCCGAGGAAAGAGAGGCATACAAAATAAGCTCCTGTTCATCCTTTGCTTTGAACAAAACCGAACTGCCCAGTGTTAGTTTATTTTGCGTAAGCGTTCCCGTTTTATCGGAGCATAAGATATCCAGACCTGCGGCTTCTTCAATAGCTTCCAATCTGGAAACAATTACTTTTTTCTTTGATAGCACCAATGCTCCTACCGCCATGGTTACAGATAATACAGCCGGCATGGCCACCGGAATGGAAGCAACTGTCAGGATCAAAGCAAACTGAATCAGTGTGATGACATTGTCTCCCCTCAATAATTGAACAAGAAACAGTATGGACACCAGACCGAGGCTAAGAAAAATCAGGTAATCGCCAATATGAATAACAGCTTTTTGAAAATGAGAAGTGGCCCCTGCATCCGAAACAAGGCCGGCGGTTTTTCCGAAATAAGTGTCTGCTCCGGTAGCCGAAACAACACCAACCATTTCCCCCTGTTTCACAATGGTTCCGGAATAGCAGATATCATCCGGCTTTTTATTAACCGGAAGGGACTCTCCTGTTAAAGCGGCCTGATCTACGCTCACATAATCACCTTCTGTTAATTTCAGGTCAGCAGGGATGATATCACCGATTTTAATACGCACTACATCACCCGGAACAATCTCCCTTGCTTCAATTTCTATCCATTTTCCATCCCGGAGAACCCTTGCCTTTAAGGCCAGCTGCGCTTTCAGAGCATCAAGGGCATTGCTGGCTTTCAACTCCTGCCAAAAGCCGATACCGGCATTAAACAAAAGCAGTGCGAAAATGACAAAGAAATCGGTCAGATGTTTCACCGCAAGAGACAAAATCGCTGCAATTTCTATCATCCACGGAATAGGTCCCCAAAAATAACTGAAAAACCGGACCAACATACTTATATGTTTCTCCGGTAATGCATTGGGCCCCGTTTCTTCGAGACGTTTTTTCGCTTCTTCCGCAGACAACCCTTTGGCGGAGGTGTTTAGCTTTTGGAATAAGTCATTCTTACTCATCTTCTCTGCATCCTTTATTGTAACCTGCTCCATGTTATATAAGATTTTAATTATTACCGGGTTTTATTTTATTAGCGTTCCTTTAGTCTAAAATTCTGCGCAAGCGGTCGTTTTCAATTTTTCGCAAATCATCGGAAATAAAAGGGAGGAGCACACTCTCCAGAAAATCCTGCCTGAAATCCCTCGCATGCGACACAAAGCCGAGTAAAGCATCCTTAAATACAACGCCTAACGGACGGGGAAGTTGAGAAAGGAATATTACAACCGGCTGTAATAATTGTTCGATTTTTTCTTTCCTTTTCTTAGCCTCTTTGGGAAGTTCCTCATTTAAAGTCTCTATATCTTTATCAAAAGTCTTTTTTACCTCCTGAAAAAAATCCTGTAACGCTTCATCAGCCTGATTACTCAGGATGGAAAGATAAACTTTGGCCGTTCTTTCTTTTGTCGGCACCAAATGTCCTTCAGTAGCCTGGCTGGCAACAAACAGCGTTATTAATGCCGGGACCTTGTATATAACATTCTGTAATTCCTGATCTTGTTTTTTAATAATTTCATTCATTTTTCATCTGTTAAATCATTGAATCGTCTTCGTTTTTAATTTATCCGTTTTTCGCTTTTTAAAGCGCCCCGGCTTTCAGCATCCCATTGAGAATCTATATAGAATTCCAAAAGAATGCAAAAAGTATCTTTAGGTATTCGGACGACTATGTACAGCAAAAATAAGGTACTTTCTCTTTACTTTCAAGAGGTAAAACAAAAAATATAACAAGAATCCTGTTTTGTATGGTTAATTATTATCCCACCATCACCGAAGTCTCGGCGTAACGGAAGTTGGTTGAAATGACCCGGGTGCTTAATGCCATTGCCATGGTCAGGGTTCCGATTCTTCCTACAAACATGGAAGTAATAATAATAATTTTCCCGGCTGCTGTCAGCGAAGCTGTTATGCCCATGGAAAGTCCTACGGTACCAAAAGCCGAAAACTCTTCAAAGAATAATTTAAGTAAATCAACCCCCGGTTCTGTAATGGTGAGAAGAAAAGTCGAGATAAAAATCATGGAGATGGAAAACAATGCAATGGAGTAAGCCTTGTCGATGGTGCTAAACGGAAGTGTTCTTTTGAAAAATACCACTGATTTTTCACCTTTTATGGTGGCGATAGCTGATTTTATAATTACGGCAAAAGTGGTTACTTTAATACCGCCACCCGTTGAACCGGGACCGGCACCCACAAACATGAGAAAAGTAAAAAACAGCAATACCGGAACACTCAACCTGCTTATATCTACCGTGTTGAATCCGGCAGTTCTGGTTGTAACAGATTGGAAAACAGAAGTAATCGCAATCTGATACCACGAATCTCCCGCCATGCTGTCTTTTTGGATGATGTAGAATACCAAAGCGCCTATCGCAATTAAAAACAGTGACATGTAAAGGGTTATTTTTGTACCGGTATTGAGTCTGCGCCAGGGACTTTTTATCCTTCTGCGGATACTTTTTATACTGAAAACATCTTGCATGGCTACAAAACCGAACCCGCCGAAAAAGATAAGAAAAATGATGACAATCTGAAGTCCGTACAGGTTTCGGACACCGTTTTCGGCAAGGTTTTTGGAAAAGGTGGAAAAGCCTGCGTTGTTAAAGGCCGAAACGGCATGAAAAACGGAGTTGAAGAGTTGTGTTTTCCAGCTGTCAAAATGGACATTGCCCCAGGAAAAATAGAGGAAAAACGTCCCGATAGCTTCCATCAACAAACTGAATTTCACAATACTTCTCAAAATATTTTTTGAATCGGACAATCTTTCCGTACTCAGGAACTCTTTAATCAGCGACTGATATTTTATACTTCCCGATGATTTGGAAAAAGTAGCAAAAAAGGTGGCAAACGAAATAATATTGATTCCGCCGAGCTGAATCAGTATCATGATAACAAGCTTCCCCTTTAAAGTAAAAAAAGTCGCAGTATCCACCACAATCAGTCCGGTTACACAACTGGCACTGGTAGCCGTGAAGAGCGAATCCAGGAAACTAAGGTGGTGCTGTACAGTCATTTCGGGAAGCATCAGCAGTCCGGTGCCGGCGCCAATGAGCAACACGAACGAAAGTACCAGCAGTGTTGCCGGTTTTAGGTTTAATGCCACAATTTTAGACCCTGATTTTCCAAGTTCGATACCTATTATTGCAACGAAATAGAGTTGTAGTAATAATAAGGAGTGATTGTTCACCAAATCATTAAACAAATTCCTAAAAATCAGCTTGTTGAAAAATGTTGGAAAAATTATATAAAGAATAAAAAAGAGTAAAACGCCTCCTTCAAACCGATTTTGTTTTACAAAATTCAGGGGGTGAAAATCGTAAAAAACGAAAACAATGTAGCGGAGGGAAAAGAAAATCAGGCTTAATTCCATAATGCCTTCATTAAACAGGATAGAACTATAGGTTTTTGGGAATCCGTAATAATAGATTGCAACGCCGACTACCATAGAAAGGAACAGAAAACTAAGCACGTGAAATACCTGTGCAACAAAATTCTTGCTGCTAAATATCCGAAGATTAATCTTCTCTCTTATTTTAAAAAGCCTGGAGGGCATAACCGACTAGCTGTTTATGTCGATAAATTTCTGAATATCAAGGGTACTGCCAAAGACAACGATATAATCGTTTTCGTTAATGACCGTATCTCTGTGAGGAACCCCTTTGATATGTTGTCTCTTGATGATTTTATCGCCATCTTTCTCTTCCACTTCATTTTTTATGGTAACAAGGTTTATGTTATAGGCTTCCCGAAGTTGAATGTCTTCCAGGGTTTGGCCGATAATGGATTTCGGCGTTTTTATTTCTGTAATCACATAGCCATCGGGCAAATCGAGAAAGTTTACAATACTGGGATTCAGGAGACGTTCTGCTACCACAGTACCAACGGCATGTTCGGGAGAGAAAATTTCGTTTAGCCCCAGCTTTTCCAAAATCAAACGGTTTACTTTACCTTTTGCCCTGACAATGATTCTTTTGATATTCAGCTCGATAAGGTTTACAGCGGTAAGTAGTAATTCTTCAAAATTTTCGCCAATGGCGATGACCACTGCATCGTAATTCTGAATATTTTGAGAGAGAAGAGCGTTTTTATCGGTGGAGTCTAATGCAACGGCATAAGCTACATCATTGGCAATATAATCCACCTTTTCCTGACTCTTATCAATAGCCAGTACTTCAGCTCCTTTTTTAGAGAGTGTCCGCGCTATGGCTTCCCCGAACTGTCCGATTCCAATGACTACAAACTGATTATTAGACATGATTTTGCTTAGTTTTGAGTGGCAAATGTACAGAAAATAAAGAAAGTTTATTCCGGCAGTATAATTTATTCATATTTTAAAAAATGTATGGGTAAAGCGGGTTAAGTTATCTCCAGCAAATCGTGTGCATTCACGAACAAAATATCACCCACCTCATCAAACCCCTCAAAATGCTTTTGTCCTTCATGTTTAAGCCGCTCATTATAAAACCCGACAATGGTAAGCGCTGCTTCGGAAGAGTGTTGCGCCAACAGTGTTCTGAAGTTTACTTCGGGATCCTGCTCAATAACGGTTATGTTTTTTCTTGAAACAGGCAGCCGCCCTCCCAGCACAAACCGGGCGATATTGTTTCTGGTTTCTTCCATTTTATTTTTGGGAGAAAGGGTGAAAAGACTTATGCTGGCATTCTTCCATGCCGGATGCCCCAGAATGACATAGCTGAGAAGAATCATCAGGCGTTCATTATCTCTGTTGAAGTCACGAATCCAAATATGAATGCCGTTATCGTATTTGATATTTCTCATGGAACTCCCCAGAATACAAATATCAAAATCGCCTGCCTGAACCATCCGCAGGTTTTCAATAATTTGAGGAAGCTGATCCGGCTGGTGCTTGTCGTACTCAAATATAACAATGTTGTTCTCTACGCCGGAAATTCCGGGGGTTTGAATGATTTGAGCAATGGCAGAGGTATAAGAAGGGGAAATAATGGTATCCACAATCATATTTCCAGCGGTTTTGCTTGCTTTCGCAATCAGGCGGTCCATAATTTTTTTTGCTTCTTTATGGGTTTCACGTGAATAATAACCCTGAATAAAATGCATATAAGTGCCAAAGCCGTGTGAATAGGAAATCCAGTTGAGCAAATCAAAAATCTTATCCCGCTCAAAGGTGTCAGACGAAATGCAGATGGCAGAAGGGCGCCAGGTTCTCTCTTTCAGGGTGCCGCTTTGCAGGTAAACAATCAGCTTACGGCTAATTTGAAACATAACGCCCTGAAAAATGTTTTCCAGCCCTTTTCTGTCCTGATGCATACGTTTCATTAAAAAATAGAGTAGAAAAATGGCAACTACTGAAATAAAAGCATAGAAAGGGTTCATCAAAAACATTAAAACAGCAGCAAAAATAAACCCGGCGAGCGAGAAATACCATTTCGACTGGAAAACAGGCCGGTAGGAAGGGTCGGAGCCAAAATGATTCAGAAAAGATATCAGATTCATGGATGCGTAGGTAATCATGAAAAACATGGAAATAATCTTTGCAACGGTATCTACGCTTCCCAGTGTTACAAATACCAGTGCCAGTAAAAGGGTGAAAAAAGTGGCGCTTTGGGGTTCGTTGGTTTTTTCTTTTCCCTTCCCCAACAGTGTGTTCATTTTTTCTGATGGAAAAGATTTATCAACGGCAATGGCCTGTAAGGTACGTGGTGCAACCAATAAAGAACCGATGGCGCTGGAAAGAGTTGCCGCCGCCAGCCCGAGAGGAATGATAATCCATCCGTACAGTGCAATTTTGCTCATAATCAAAGGTTGCGACATGAGATCCTGTGGTGTGGCCGAAGCATTCAGTTTCATGACTACAAAAACATAAATAATCATCCCCGAAAGGGTTGCCCACAAGGTTCCGCGCGGAATGGATTTTTGCGGACGCTTTAAATCGCCCGATAATCCGACACCGGCATCCATCCCTGTAAAAGCCGGAAAAATAATGGCAAGCATAAGAAACAGTTGATCCGTATTGCGCAAAGGTTCAACAACCTCTTTAGCGGAAGCCATGTCGGAAACAGGATGGCCGAGAAAAAATGCCGTTAGCGCCAACAACAAAATGGTTACCACTACATACAACATTTTTATTCCTAGAGAGGCCCCTTTTCTCCAAATGAGAACGCCGAGAATGAGTAAAGTCGGAATGCTGATGGCCTGCCTGGGAATGAAAAGATCGTAATGAACCTGAATAAAATGAAGCAGCGGTGTAAATGCTTCCGTAAAAGCAATAATATAAAAAGCAACGCTGATGGCCTGCGACAGGTAAAGGGAAATGCCAATGGTGGCTCCGATATTTAACCCGAAAGAGCGGGAAATCATATAATATTCTCCGCCTCCCTCCACCTTTTGGTTGGTGGCAATCTCGGAAATAGCCATGGCAGTAGGAAGTGTAACCATGTGCCCTATCAGGATGAGAAGAAGAACGCCTGCCATCCCGACAGTGCCCACTGCCACCCCGAAACGCAAAAACAAAATAGCTCCGAGAATAGTGGAGATAGCAGTAAAATAAACCGGAGCGGTTCCCATGTTTTTTACCGGTTGCCGGGAAGTTGCTTTTTTCATGGCTGTTAATTCTTAAATGCACATTTACATTTTCCGAATATCCTGTTATTGGTTTTTCCGGTGTTCTGCTTCTGCTGTTCTTCTTTTCTGAGGCCTGCCCTCCGACAGAAAAATTTTCAACATCTCTTATCCATACAATCTTTTTTTCAAAAATAGTTTTTTTTACCAAACCATTATTTGGGTTCCGCGAAAACAAAAAGGCTGCCCAATTTGATGGGCAGCCTTTTCATAAATATATTTGGAAAAATTATTTCCAGTAATAGAAAGAGGCATCCCCGAGCTCCTGTTCAATCTCCATCAGCCGGTTGTATTTGACCAAACGTTCACTTCTGCTGGCAGAGCCGGTTTTCAGATGCCCGCCATCCATGGCTACGGCAAAGTCAGCAAGGAACGCATCGGAAGTCTCGCCCGAACGGTGTGAGATAAAATAACGCCATCCGGCATCGCGGCACATACGCACGGCTTCGATGGTTTCACTCACCGTACCAATCTGGTTCAGCTTGATAAGGGCTGAATTGGCCGTGCCTTCTGCAATACCACGCGTGATGTACTCAGTATTGGTAACGAAAATGTCGTCGCCTACCACTTCAATTTTATCCCCAAGACGGGTAGTGAAGTTTTTGAATCCTTCCCAGTCGTTCTCGGCCAACGGGTCTTCCCATAAGACGATAGGATATTTAGAGATCCATCTTTCAGCCAGATCAGTCAGACCCTTGCTGTCCATTTTTCCGGCACCCGACCATTTCAGATCGTATTGGTTTTTGTTGTCAATAGAGAAAGAGCTGGCTGCATTGTCAATAGCAATGGCAATATCTTTCCCTGGTTTGTAACCGGCTTTTTCAATAGCCTGGATAATGGTCTCAATCACATCCTCGTTGCTGTTGAGGTTGGGAGCAAAACCGCCTTCGTCGCCTACGCCGGTGGAAAGACCACGGTTTTTCAGAATACCTTTTAATATATGGAAAGTCTCTGCCACATAGCGCAGACCTTCGCGGAAATTGGGGGCCCCAATCGGTACAGCCATAAATTCCTGAAAATCAACACTATTATCAGCATGCGCACCTCCGTTCAGAATATTCATACAGGGAACAGGAATACGCCGTGCGCCGGCGCCGCCGAGGTATTGATACAAAGGAATACGTGCCGACGTAGCAGCAGCGCGTGCCACAGCCATGGAAACGCCCAAAATGGCATTGGCGCCAAGCTTCGATTTGTTTTTGGTACCATCCATTTCAATCATTTTGCGGTCGATAATCGACTGCTCATGTGCATGCATGCCCAAAAGTGCGGGTGCAATCACTTTGTTTACATTTTCGACGGCTTTAAGAACGCCTTTCCCGCCATAGCGTTTTTTGTCGCCATCACGTAATTCAACGGCTTCGTTTTCGCCTGTGCTGGCTCCCGAAGGAACGGAAGCAACAACCTGTGTTCCATCGCTGAGTTCCAAATAAACCCTTACCGTAGGATTTCCTCTTGAATCAAGGATTTCCATAGCACGAATGCCGCTTATTTTGTTATTTAACATTTTAACCTCCTTATTTAGATAGTTTTAAATTTTGTTTTTTCAGCCGGTAAAATTCATCATTTTCCGGCTAAGAAACAAATAAAAAACAACCCGGTTCGCTTTTTTTCCGCCGTCGGCTTCCTCTGTTACCGGGGACTTCTGTCTATAACGATTGCGGGATTCCGGATGAAAATATATCAGACTATTACACATCATTTTTCTTTGTTTGCAGGGTAGTTCGGTTTAGAAAAAAAATAAACCGGCAACCTACAATTATTTTACTTATCTTTGAATCCATTATTTACTAACCCCTTAAATACAAGACTATGAAAATGAAAATATTTTTTGCTGCTATTCTTGTATCCGGACTTTTGTTCACTACGGGATGTTCCAAAATTAAATCTTTGCTGGATGTAAAATTTGATGCCAACTACCCCGTTAATATTAATATTACGGTTCCTGCTTTAGGTTCCATTGAAGCTGTACAAGGTTCTTTTTCAGAAAGCGTTACCATTGATCCTACATCTAATTCGGATGTCTCCAAATATCTGAATCTGATTAAGTCGTGGCATGTTACCGAACTTACCGGAACATTTAAAAATGTATCCAAAGTAGCTGTTTTGAAGAACGGCACCATTTCATTCTCTTCTACTGCGGATTCGGCAAGCTGGACCTTTACCAATGTGCCAATTCAAAACGGAGGTACTTTTACGATGGATAATGCAAACGGTCAATGGACCGAGCTGGACAAAGTTCTAAGTTCAAAAAAACCTTTTACGGTGACCGTTTCGGGAACCACAGATAAGGATGATTTTACCTTTACTATGTCGGTTGAAATCCAATCTACCGTTACGGCTAATCCGTTAGGTTCAAAGTAAATAACCGGTAACAACCAAAATTTTGATCGAAGTTATTTCTTTGTCCTTAAATTGATATGGGCGGGAACGGAAAGATGAGCCTGTACGATTTTCCATCCGTCTTTCTTCTTTTCCATAACGCCTGTGAAGCGAATGCCTTCAAAACTTCTCGCTTTTCCCTTGTAGACAAAATTATAATTTAAAATCTCTGCAAACCAGGCTGTATTCTGCTCGGGATTCAGCTTAACAAACTGGTTGGTTGGGGAGATGTAGGTTTCGCTAATGCTGGCAAATTGCTGTTTAATGGCTCTTTTAATGTTGTTCCATCCCATGAGCTTTTCATCTGAATTGGTACCGAATAAAATAATGTCACTGTCCGGAGCCCAGATTTGTTCAATCATGGTAAAATCCTGATTCTCATTAGCAATAACATATTTTTCCAATACATTGGTAACAGCTTTTTTGTTGTCCTGATTATCTGCCTTTGGAGTCTTCGGGGTGTTACAGGAAGTGGCCAGCAAGAGCAGGCCAACTAATGTAATGACTATGCTTTTCATGATAAAGAGTTTTTATGAATTAATTTTTCTGCTGTGAATATACAAAAAATAATTGGTCAACAAAGCAAAAATGTCCCAAAAAATTAAAAAAAGGACAAAAACTAATTGAAAGGCAAGATATTGAGCATGACAAACATTGCCTGTTTAAATTAATTTAAAAAGCTTTTTATTTTTACAGCTTTTCTTCGTAAAATTGCACACAAGTTAAAAAACGAATACCCTATATTAGCTATGGCGAGGAAAACGACTGTAAATCAGGTAATTACTCTTTTTCTATTCTTCTCTTTTTTTTCTGTTGTACCACTAAATTTAGTGGCCGGGAGTCATGCATCGTCCTCAACGGACAAAACTCCCGGCAAAAAGGAAGATATCGACATAGGGAATATGATCATGGAGGAAGTAACAGATTCCTACGAATGGCATTTTTTTAGTATGGGCGAGCATCATGTTTCTCTGTATCTGCCTGTTATTCTTTACGACCAGGGGCATTGGATTATTTTTTCTTCTTCCAGGTTAAAACACGGACATGCTTCTTACAAAGGTTATTATGTGGCTGAGGGTGGTATGAATGCAGGAAAGCTGATTCGTAAAGATGCCAACGGGAAGGAAGTTCTGCCACAATTGGATATCTCTATTACCAAAACGGTGTTTGCTATTTTTCTTGATGCGCTGCTGGTGATGATTGTTTTTCTTTCCGTTGCCAAATCTTATCGCAGGAGAAAAGGCCAGGCCCCGAAAGGGTTGCAGTCTTTTATGGAGCCATTGGTGCTGTTCATCCGCGATGATGTAGCCAAAGATTCTATCGGAGAAGAGAAATACGAGCGTTACCTGCCTTACCTGATGACATTGTTCTTTTTTATCCTGTTCAGTAACCTTGTCGGGATTTTCCCCTTTTTCCCCGGTGGTGCCAATGTTACGGGAAACATTGCTGTTACAGGAGTTATGGCACTCTTTACCTTTGTGATTACAACGGTTAGCGCAAACAAACATTACTGGAAAGACATTATCAACACTTCCGGTGTTCCGTGGTGGTTAAAATTCCCGATACCGCTTATGCCTTTTGTTGAACTTATGGGGGTTTTCACCAAACCTTTTGTTCTGATGGTTCGTCTTTTTGCCAATATGGTTTCCGGCCACATTGTGCTGGCGGGTTTTATCAGTCTGATATTTATTTTCGGGAAGTTCGGTATCGGACTGGGATATGGCGTTTCCCTGTTTTCTGTTGCATTTTCCATCTTTTTGGATTTGCTGGAAATCCTGGTTGCTTTTATCCAGGCTTACGTTTTTGTATTGCTTTCCGCATTATATTTTGGAATGGCCACAGAAATACCCGAACATCATTAATTTAAAAACTATTTATTCATCACTAATTTATAAATTATGCATTTATTAACTGTTTTACTGGAAGCTGTAACCAATCTGGCCCCTTATGCAAAAATGGGTGCCGGTCTCGGAGCAGGTATTGCCGCTGTCGGGGCAGGTATCGGTATCGGACTAATCGGTCGCGGTGCGGTGGAAGCCATTGCACGTCAGCCTGAGGCTATGGGCGATATCCGTTCCAACATGCTTGTGGCTGCAGCACTTGTCGAAGGAGTTGCTTTCGGCGCCATTGTTGTCAGTCTGTTGATTCTGTTTATTTAATCAACCTGCGGAGAACGCAAATTTTACAGCATCCCGGCCTACCGCCGGGATGCTTAAATTAGAAGTCAAATCAAAAAATAATAAATTATGCAATTGATTAATCCCGGATTAGGTCTTGTTTTTTGGATGATCGTAACTTTTGGTATTGTTTTGTTTATTCTTGGAAAATTTGCCTGGCCTGCTATTCTGAAAGGATTGAAAGAGCGTGAGCAGAGTATCCAGGAGGCCCTCGACTCGGCTAAAGAGGCGCAGGAGCAAATGAAACGCCTGAAATTAGACAACGACAAAATGCTCAGGGAAGCCATGGAAGAAAGGGACGTCATCCTCACGGAAGCGCGGAAGATAAAAGATAAAATTATCGGCGAGGCAAAAGAAAAAGCCGGTATGGAGGCTTCGGGAATCGTGGAGAGCGCCAAAGAAAAAATCAACCGTGAAAAACAGGCCGCTTTGCGCGAAATTAAATCTACCGTTGCCGAATATTCCATTGAAATTGCTGAAAAAATTCTGAGAGAAGAGCTGAAAGACAAAGGCAAACAAAAGAAATATATTGAAACGCTTTTAAAAGAAACCAATTTAAACTAACAGACTTTTATCATGAGCGTGAATCTTCTGGCAAAAAGATATGCACAGGCCCTTTTCGACCTTTCTCTTGAAAACAAGATAGAAGAAAAAGTTGCCGCAGATATGCGGTTGGCAGGACGTGTCCTAACTGAAAACAGAGTGCTGAGGAGGATTATGACAAATCCTGTGCTGAACGGATCAAAAAAAGTAAAAATTCTTAACAGGCTGTTTGGGGAGAAACTGAACGAGCTGAGTCTCCGCTTTTTTAGCCTCATTATCCGTAAAGGACGCGAAGCCTATCTCGAAAGCATTTGCCTGGCGTTTGAAGATATTTATAAAGACTATAAAAACGTGATCGGCGCCGAACTTATCACCGCCACGAAGTCAGATGATAAAATCAGAAAACTGGTAGTGGATAAACTAAAAGTTATCACAGATAAAGATATTGAATTGAAAGAAATTATAAATGAAGATATTATCGGCGGTTTTGTGGTTCGGCTGGAAGATTACCAGTATGATGCCAGTGTGGCTGCCCAGCTGAGGCGATTGCTGAAAAACTATACCGGTAAATTAAAATAATTAACCGGGATTTTTAATTAGAAATAACAATAAAACATAAATTATGGCAGACATCAAACCGGCTGAAATATCAGCTATACTGCGACAGGAACTGGCAGGCTTTGAATCGGAAGCCACGCTCGAAGAAATAGGAACCGTTCTTATGATTGGCGACGGAATTGCCCGTGTTTACGGCCTTTCCAATGCCGAGCAGGGCGAATTGGTCGAATTTGAGAAAAACGGCCTTATGGGTCTTGTTCAAAACCTCGAAGAAGACAATGTGGGTGTTGTGCTGCTCGGCGATGCTAAAGACATTAACGAAGGCGACAAAGTGAAGCGTACCGGAAGAATTGCTTCCATAAAGGTGGGCGAAGGCCTTCTCGGCCGTGTGATTAACACCATTGGAGAGCCTATTGACGGCAAAGGTCCCGTAGAAGGCGAACTTTTTGAAATGCCGCTGGAGCGCAAAGCCCCGGGTGTTATCTATCGCCAACCCGTAAACGAGCCGCTGCAAACCGGTATCAAAGCTATCGATGCCATGATTCCCATTGGTCGCGGTCAGCGTGAGCTGATTATCGGTGACCGTCAGACCGGGAAAACAGCCATTGCCATTGATACCATTATCAACCAGAAAGAGTTTTATAAAAAAAGAGAACCTGTTTTCTGTATTTATGTTGCCTCCGGACAAAAAGGTTCTACGGTAGCACAGATTCAGAAAACGCTCGAAGAGCATGGCGCTATGGCTTATACGGTGATTGTCTCGGCAACCGCTTCCGACCCGGCAGCCATGCAGTTTTATGCCCCTTTTGCCGGTGCCGCCATTGGAGAGTTCTTCCGCGATACGGGCCGCCCGGCTTTGATCGTGTATGACGACCTTTCAAAACAGGCTGTGGCTTACCGCGAAGTTTCCCTGCTGCTGCGTCGTCCCCCGGGACGTGAAGCTTATCCGGGTGATGTGTTTTATCTCCACTCCCGTTTGCTGGAGCGGGCTGCTAAAATCATCGACTCCGATGCAATTGCAAAAAAAATGAATAACATTCCCGAAAGTATCAAACATCTCGTGAAGGGAGGAGGCTCTCTCACCGCTTTGCCTATCATTGAGACACAGGCCGGCGACGTTTCCGCCTATATCCCGACAAATGTAATTTCCATTACCGATGGTCAGATTTTCTTAGAAACCGCCCTGTTTAATGCCGGCATTCGCCCTGCTATTAACGTGGGTATTTCTGTGTCGCGCGTGGGTGGTTCGGCACAAATTAAATCCATGAAAAAGGTTGCCGGCACGCTAAAACTCGACCAGGCACAGTTTCGTGAGCTGGAAGCTTTTTCCAAATTCGGTTCCGACCTCGATGCTGCTACACTCAGCGTGTTGGAAAAAGGTCGCCGCAACGTGGAGATTCTTAAACAGCTTCAGTATTCGCCTATGGCTGTACAAAATCAGATTGCCATTCTATTCTGTGGCGTCAACAACCTGTTGCGGGATGTTCCTATCGAAAAAGTGCATGACTTTCAGGAAAATTATCTGAGCATTATGCAGGAAAAGTACAGCGATGTTTTGGATGAATTAAAAGACGGCAAGCTAACCGATAAGGCTATCGAAATCATGAAGGAAGTAATTGCCGGTATTTCGGGGCGCTACAAAAAGTAATCTTAACCTGAAAAAGTATTATGGCTAACTTAAAAGAAGTCCGGATAAGAATAACTTCTGTAAAATCAACCATGCAGATTACCAGCGCCATGAAAATGGTGGCTGCAGCCAAATTGCGTAAAGCGCAAAATGCAGTTATCGCCATGAGGCCTTATGCAGCAAAATTACAGGAGATTATGCAGGATTTGAGCGCCAGCCTTGAAGATTCAAACGAGAACGTTTTTACAACTGCCCGACAACCTGAAAAAGTACTTTTCGTAACGATTACTTCCAACCGCGGATTGTGTGGCGCTTTTAATGTGAATGTAGTAAAGGAGGCCGTCCGGCAGATGGAAGAGCTGTTTTCGTTACAACAGGAAAAAGGAAATATTGGCTTTTTTTGTGTGGGGAAAAAAGGCGCTGATATTTTAAAATCCAGAGGCTATGAGGTTGAAAAGAAAGAAACCGCTATTTTCGATAAGCTGAAGTTTGAAAATGTTGCCCCGCTTGCCGAAAAACTGATGCAGGAATATGCTGAGGGCAAATATGATAAAATCATCCTGGTTTACAACCAGTTCAAAAATGCTGCCGTTCAGGTGCTGCAAACCGAGCAGTTTCTTCCGATTGTTGAATCTGCCGGAGATAATGCCACCCAAAAAGAGCACAAACATGTGGATTATATTTTTGAGCCGGGCAAAAAAGAAATTATCACCGAACTGATTCCTAAATCATTAAAAATACAATTTTATAAAGCTTTACTCGACAGTTTTGCTGCCGAACACGGCGCCCGGATGACAGCCATGCATCAGGCCACCGACAATGCCTCCGAATTGTTGAAGAATTTGAAGCTGACGTACAACAAAGCCCGCCAGGCCGCCATTACCAACGAAATCCTGGAAATTGTCAGCGGTGCGGAAGCGCTGAAAGGATAGGATATAAAGATTGCCATCGTCTCAGGCAAGGCAATCTGTTTTATTCACGACCCGGCCACGCTACAGAGATTGCTTCGGCTGTAAGGCTATTATCGCTTATAGAAACTTATTGGGATTATGGTTGCTTTACAAGCCTACTCTGCAGCCTCGCAAAGACGGGACTTTGTAATTATGCCCGTCATTGCGATGAGCCTTGTGCAGGCTTCACACGCCAAAATGGTCTTTCAATGGATAAACATTCCGGGACGACGTGTTCGCAAAGACGGGATTTTGTACTTCCGCCGGTTGTCCCTTTGCTGGTTCAGTCGCCCCCTGAGCAGACTTCCAATTAAAGTCCGCCGTTTTTGCATTTTCGGGATAACGGCATTATATTTGCTAAAAATCACGTATCCGAAAGTAACCACCTTCATCATGAAAAAACAATGGGTAAGTTGGGTAAGCATAAGTATGCTCGTGCTGCTACTGGTGTCGTGGCAGGGACAGCCAAAGACCGGAAATTATGACAATCTCTGGAAAAGAGTCCGGCAGTATTCCCAAAAAGATCTTCCGAAGTCCGCTTTGAAAACAGTGGAACTGATTTACACAAAAGCCAACGCCGAAGGCAACGAAAGCCAGGTATTGAAAACCCTGATTTACCGCATTGGCCTGCAAAGTACTTTTCAGGAAGACTTCCGGCTGAAAAGTATTCGCGAATTTGAAAAGGAGGTGAAAACCGCCACGCAGGTGGAGAAACCTTTGCTCTATTCCCTGCTCGGACAGTTGTATCAAGGCTATTTCGACAGCCACTTCAATAAAATCCTGAACCGGAAAACATCGGCTTTCTCCGGCGATACTTCTTTGGAAACGCTGAATGCACGGCAATGGAACCGGAAAATAAGTCATGCTTATCTCGCTTCGGTGTCGCCGGCCAGGGTACTTAGCCGGGTTCGTCTCTCCGGTTTTTCCGCTATTTTGCAAAATGATAGCAGTGCTTTGGCATTGTGGCCGACCCTTTACGACCTGTTGGCAAACAGGGCAATAGATTATTTTTCTTCGGGCGATGCACAAAGATGGCTTCCAAAAAGTACAATTACTTTGGATACCGGTTTTTTAGCTCCTGCCGCCAATTTTATCAAGTTGGATTTCCCCGGTGACAGCACGTCCGTAACAGGTAATGTGCTGGTGTTGTTTCAGCATTTGCTGCGTTTGCACAAAGCACAAAATCACCCGGCTGCTTTTGTGGATGCCGATTTGAAGCGGCTGGCTTTTGTGAATTCGCAGCTACCGGATAATTATGCCAACGGTCTGGCATACTCCCATACGTTGGAGAAACTGCTGCAACAGTTTCAAAACAAGGAAGCTTCCGTCCGTATTGCCGACCGGCTTGCTCATATCTACCGGGCGCTTTCTTCGCACAACAAAAGTCCGGTAAACTATCTGCTCAAAGCGGAAGAGACCTGCAAAAGAGTGTTGAAAGCCTTTCCCACTGCTCCTTTTGCCAACAATTGTAAAAATACCATTACACAGATCAATAAGCGGGCATTCCGTATGAAAATGCAGCAGGCATTGCTGCCGGATAAGCCGTTTCTATCCCTGATAACTTATAAAAACAGCGCTAAACTTTATTTTCGTGTGGTAAAAATTTCACCGGATGTTGAAAATCCTTCCGCAGGTGAAAACCTCAGTCACCAGATGAAAGAATCCCTGCAAAAGCCCGCTTTTAAAAAGTGGGAACAGTCGTTTCCGTTTGCCGATGACCACCGGATGCACACAGCGGAAATTGCCATGCCGGGGCTTCCTTTGGGGACGTATGTGATTTTTGTTTCGGACAATCCCCGGTTTTCCAAAGAAAGCACGGTGCTTTATCAGCAAATCCAGGTTACGCGGATGGCATTGCTTTCGCAAAAAAATAACAGCGCACAGGCGTTGGATATTTACCTTCTTGACAGAGCCGGCGGAACCCCGGTTTCCGGCGCTACTATCAAAGTTTTTGGCCGTTCGTACGACTACCGTGCAAGGGAACAGCAGATAACGCCGCTCGGCAACTATTCTTCGGATGCTGATGGGTTTCTTCAAATCCCGCTGAAAAACGACCGTGAATTCAACGGCTTTATTCTGAAAGCTTACAAAGGAGCAGACACCACTTTCGTCAACACGTTTGCCCGTTTTTACGGTTCACTTTACGTAGAAAAGCCTGTCCTGCATACATATCTTTTTACTGACCGTGCCATTTACCGACCGGGTCAAGCGGTTTATTTTAAAGGAGTTGTGGTGGAATCAAAAGGCAATGATGCCCGGGTGAAAGCCGGTGTGAAACAAGATGTACAGTTGCTGAACGCACAGTACAAAAAGCTGGATGAGTTACATTTGGTAACCGATGCTTCGGGCTCTGTCAGCGGTTCGTTTATTTTGCCTGATGTGGCGCTGAACGGACGGTTTACGATAAAAACAGCCACCGGGATGGTCAGCATACGCATGGAAGACTACAAGCGCCCTGCTTTTTATGTGGTTTTTGATACGTTGAAAAAAGCTTATACGTTGAATGATGAGATAACGCTTACCGGGAAAGTGGCCTACTATTTTGGCGGTATTCCGGATAATATCCCGGTAAAATATACCATAAAACGGGAGAGCTATTTTCCGGTTTCTTATTATGGGGGATGGTATCCTGTGTCTCCCGGAAACACGGAGATTGCGGGCGGCACTGTCCGCACCGACAGCACCGGACGATTTCAAATTACTTTTAGAACGCTGGCTGATAAAAATATTCCCCGGGATGCCTACCCTGTTTACCGTTTTGTTCTCCATGCAGAAGCCACCGATGCCAGCGGCGAAACCCATGTAGCCACACAGGATATACGGCTTTCGCGATTGGCTCTGCTGCTGAAGCTCCGGGTGCCGCAAAACGTGATACGCGAACAATCTCACGGAATTGAAATCGTCGCCAGAAACTTGTCAGGGGCAGAGGTTCCGGCAAGTGTACAGGTGAAGCTTTATAAATTAACGACTCCTGGTAGATATTTGCTCAAACGTTTGTGGCCGAAACCGGATACGGTACTGGTGACTAAAGATTATTTTACAAAAAACTTCCCCCATCTGGCTTACCGTAACGAGGATGACAAAAATCACTGGAAACAAACGCTGACAACTTCGGAAGAGATGAGAGTAAACGGAAACACGCAGGTATTTACCAAAAAACTGGAAAGACTGAAACCCGGTGAGTATCTCATAGTTGTTACGGCAAAAGGACAGCCGGAAGTTTCGGTACGAAAATTCTTTTCGCTTACCTCGGAACGCTCGTCGAAGCTGCCTGTGAAGGATATTTTCTGGCATAACCTGTCTGCTGACCGGGCGGAGCCGGGCAATGTGTTACAGTTGCGTGTTGGCTCAGCTTCCGGAAACATGCGTATGCTTTATGAGGTACTCAACGGACGGGAAGTGGTACAGCGGCAATGGATTACAGCCGGTAAAAAATTGCTGAAACAACAAATTCCTGTCGAAGAAGCTTTCCGTGGCAACTTTGTCGTTCGCCTGTTGGCCGTGCACAGCAACCGGTTTTTCTCATGGTTGCAGACAGTCAAAGTGCCGTTTACAAATAAAAAACTGTCAGTAAGCCTGCAAACCAACCGCAACTTTCTGAAGCCCGGAGAAAAAGAGCAGTGGACGATTCAGATAAAATCAGCTTCCGGGAAAGTGCAGTCGGCCTTTTTGCTGGCCGGCATGTACGATGCCTCGTTAGATGTTTATGCCGCCAACCGGTGGAATATGTTTCCATATCACAGTAAAACGACTGGCCCATTTTGGCGTTCTTATCTGTTTAATACCGGCTATAACCGCACGTTGTACAGGGTACAAACAAAAACACTTTCGAAGACGATACTTCATCATCCACGTATTAACTGGTTTGGGTATCCTGTTTTTTCCCGGCGAGAACCTGTTTATTATGCTGTCGGAAGTACTTTAAAACGATTGAGGATTGTAAATAATGATGTTGCGTTGTCCGTGGAGCCTTCTTCAAACAAAGAAAAGCAGGCTTCTGTGCAATCGTCTCCTTTGCCTCCCGAAAAGAAAAATCCTCCGCAACCGCTGCGCACCAATTTTAATGAAACCGCCTTTTTCTACCCGAACCTCGTTACGGACAGCAGCGGAACCGCACGATTCAGTTTCACGACACCCGATGCGCTGACGCGATGGAAATTTATGGTGCTGGCCTACACAAAAGAGATGAAAACCGGTAGCTTTGTCCGGAAATTTACTGCCCGGAAAGCACTTATGGTTATCCCGAATTTGCCACGCTTTGTGCGTCAGGGTGATCGGCTGACTTTCACGGCACGGCTGTCGAATTTGTCAGAAAAGACCCTTCCCGTAAAAGTAAACATTGAATTTTTCAATCCAGAAAACAGAAAGAAACTGAACCTCTTTTTAACCCGCAAAACGGTAGAGCAACAAGTGATGATATCGCCCGGGAAAAATGCGCTGGTCTCCTGGCTGATTCATATTCCGCAGGATATTCAGTTTCTTGCTTACCGCATAAAAGTTGTTTCCGGCAATGTATCGGATGGTGAGGAGCGGATGATTCCTGTGCTGAGCAACCGCGAGCTAATAACCGAAAGTATGCCGATGTTTGTGAACGGAAACCGGAAAAAGACTTTTACATTTGCCAGCTTTCTGAATGACACCTCTGCTACCCGGAAGAATTTCCGTTACACGCTCACTTTCACATCGCATCCTGCCTGGTATGCCGTGCAGGCTTTGCCTTACTTGAGCAGGCCACAGTTCGAGAGTGCGGAAAATATCTTTTACCGGTTTTATGCCCATGCCCTTGCAGAAAAGTTGCTGAAAACGTATCCCCGGATTCAACAGGTCTTCGCACAATGGAAGCAACAAAGCCCGGATGCTTTTTTGTCTGCCTTACAAAAAGACAAAGAGCTTAAAAACATTGTATTACAGGCCGCTCCGTGGGTTTTGGATGCCCAAAATGAAACGGAACAAAAACGCCGGATAGCGCTCTTTTTCGATTTGAACCAGATGCAGCAAAAGCAGCAATCGGCTTTGAACCGGTTGCAGGTAGCACAATTGCCTTCCGGAGCCTGGCCGTGGTTTTCGGGTATGCCCGCTGATTTTTTCACAACGGAAAACATTTTGTCCGGACTGACTGACCTGGTGCAAATGAAAGCCATAGACCTGAAACATCAGCCGGCGTTGAAAATGATGCTGCAAAAAGGACTTCGCTATCTTGATAATGAAATGGTGCAGGAATACAGTTTGTTACAAAAGCGATATCCTAAAACACTCAGCCGGAACCATCTTACTCCGGAGCAAATCCGGTATTGTTATCTCCGTTCCGGATTTTTGACTACAATTCCTCTCAGCAAGAAAGCGCAAATAGCCTTTGACTATTTCAGCGGACAGATTAAACGTTATTGGCCGAAGCTGAACAACAACCTGCAGGCACTCTCGGCTATGACACTGAACCGGCTGGGATGGGGCAACCAGGCCGAAGCCATCATCCGGGCACTGAACGAGAAATCGTTGCTGAACAAAGAAAACGGCATGTTCTGGCGAAGCGATAACCGATTTTATAGCAACATGTCCGCTATTTCCACGGAAGTGGATGTTATGAAAGCTTTTGTGGAGGTGATGAACGACACCCGTTCGGCTGACAAAATGAAAACCTGGCTGCTGATGCAAAAACAAGCCAACCACTGGCCGGGAACCAAAGCTACGGCTGATGCAGTATATGCGCTGCTGATGAATGGAAGTCATTGGCTTTCCGAAACCAAACCGGTGGAGATTAGCTTTGGTAACGGTGAGAAATTATCTGCTTCGGATTTACATCGAGAAGCCGGAAGCGGTTATATTAAAAAAGTGTGGACCGGTGATGCAATAACGCCTGTGTTGGGAAAAATTACAGTAAATAATCCCAACAAAGGAATGACCTATGGTGCTGCTTACCTGCAATATTTCGAAGATATTAATAAGGTGAGCCGGCAATCGACGGATGTTTCCATCGAAAAAACATTTTTCAAAGAAGTGATCACTGCAAAAGGCAATGAATGGGTTGCTATTTCTGTTGATACACCGTTGAAAACCGGCGATCGCGTGATGGTTCGCCTGCTCATCCGTACTAACCGTGCCGTGGATTATGTACACGTTCAGGACATGCGGGCAGCGGCTTTTGAGCCCGAAAAACTGCTTTCAGGTTACGAAAGAAAAAGTGGTCTGAGTTACTACGAGGAGGTGAAAGATGTTGCTACGAATTTCTTTATCAGACATTTGCCAAAAGGCACCTTCGTGCTTGAATATCCCTTACTTGTTGCCCAAAAAGGTGTTTTTTCCGGTGGCATAGCCCGCATTCGGAGTTTGTATCTACCCTCGTTTGCCGCGCATTCATCGGGGACCAAAATAAAAGTACGGTGAAATGCGTTCTGCTAAAGGATTTTGTTTTGAAAGTTTTCTCAACAATTTAAAAATGTACTCATTCGGAACAATTTCCAATTTTTTGTATTAGTTTTGCAAAAAATAATCTTAAAATCATGGAAGAAGAAAGTAAAGTATTAAAAAGTAACAAGAAAAAGCCGGCAGTCGGAATGCTGGTATTAATTGCCATTCTTGTTGTGGTCGTAGTCGGGCTGGCTTTCTGGGCCATAGGGTCGTTGGATGAAGTACACAAGGAAAAGGCCGAGAAAGAGGCACAGCGTACCGAGTTTAAGGTACAGTTGGACTCGCTTATGACAATTCATAACAAAATTAAGGCCGAATACGGTCAGTTGTCCGACTCGCTTGCTGTGAAAGACAGTGTCATTCAGGCGAAAGCCAGGGAAATCAAAAAACTGATGAATACCCGCTGGGAGTATTACCAGATTAAAAAGAAATTCAGCAGTTTGCAGAAAATAGCTCAGGGTTATGTTCGTCAAATGGATTCGTTATATACTGAAAACCATGCTTTGACGAAAGAAAACCAGCAGATAAAAGAGGTTCTCCTGCAGGAAAAGCAAAAGAATACCCGGTTGATGACCGAGAAAAAAGCACTCAACCAAAAGGTTGAGCAGGCAAGCGTTTTGCAAACCTTCGGTTACCAGGTTACTGCCGTGCATGTTACCGGTGCAGGACGTGAGCGGAAGACGGACAAGGTGAGAAGAGTCAGTAGGATTAAGGTCTGTTTTACCGTGGCACAAAATGACGTTGCCAAACCAGGGTTGCGAACTATTTATGTACGTATTGCCAAACCAAACAAGAAAATTCTTGTGGTTAGTAACAGCGAAAAATACTCGTTTGTGTATAACAGTAAAAGGTTGCAATACACTGCGAAAAAAGAGATTAACTATCAAAATCAGGCCATTAATATCTGTCTGGAATGGTCGCGCCGCTCAACACAGAAATTGAAACCCGGTCTCTACAAAGTAGATGTTTTTGAAGGTAATAATTCTATTGGTCATGCTTCACTTTCTTTGCGCTAATAAAGAAGTTGTTTAAAAAGTAAATTATCAAAACAAAAAAGCCTGCTGAAAGAGCAGGCTTTTTTGTTTTCCTTTGTTTTTCCTCTGAAAGCATCCACACTTTCAGAGTATTATTCTCCCAGCGTAGCCACCATAATGGCTTTAATGGTGTACAAACGGTTTTCGGCTTCATCAAAAACAACCGAATGTTCCGACTCGAAGACCTCATCGGTAACTTCCATGGCTTCAAGACCATATTTTTGTTTAATTTCTTTTCCAATAACAGTATCAGCGTTGTGGAATGCCGGAAGACAGTGCAGGAATTTCACTTTGGGATTACCTGTCTTCTTCACCATGTCCATATTCACCTGATAAGGCAGCAGCATCCTGATACGTTCTTCCCACACTTCATCGGGCTCACCCATGGAAACCCAGACATCCGTATAGAGATAATCGACACCCTTGACGCCGTCTTCCACCTTTTCGGTGAGCGTAATGGTTGCGCCGGTCTCTTTGGCAATTGCCCGGCAGGTCTCCACCAATTTCTCATCCGGCCAGTAAACTTTGGGAGCCACAGCACGGAAATCCATGCCCATCGTAGCGGCGCCTGCCATTAGTGAGTTACCCATGTTATTGCGCGCATCGCCGCAATAGGCAAAAGCTACTTTGTGGAGGGGTTTGTCCACGTATTCCATCATGGTGAGGAAGTCGGCCATCACCTGTGTGGGATGAAATTCGTTGGTCAGTCCGTTCCACACCGGCACGCCGGCATATTTTCCCAGTTCTTCCACGATCTCCTGCCCAAATCCGCGGTATTCTATGCCATCGTACATACGTCCCAGCACACGGGCAGTATCTTTCATGGTCTCCTTTTTCCCCATTTGCGAGCCGGTGGGGCCGAGATAAGTTATGTGGGCGCCCTGGTCGTAAGCAGCGGTTTGGAAAGCACAACGGGTGCGTGTGGAGGCCTTTTCAAAAATCAAAGCAATATTTTTGCCCCTCAGTTTTTGCTGCTCGGTTCCGGCATATTTTGCCTTTTTCAAATCAACAGCCAAATCCAGCATAAATTTCATCTCTTTCGGAGTAAAATCCAGAAGCTTCAAAAAGTTTCTGTTTCTCATGTTAAATGCCATAATATTTTGTTTTTAAACGGTTTGTAAATTTATCCCCGGCTTTAAAAGCCGCAACAAAAGTAAAGAAAATTCTTGCAGTATCTGGCGCCTTTCGCACATTCGGATTTGCCTGCGCTACCCCTGCACCCCTAAAGGGGAAGCTTCCCGCTATGACAAAAGCGTCGTCATTGCGATGAGCATCAGGCAGCTAATGCGCTGGGGCGAAAAAGCAATCTGTTTACCTTAACGGAAAGTCTTGCAGTATGGAGATTTCCATCGCGGTTCTATATTAAAAACAAGAACGATGTGAAAATATTTTCAAAATTCAATAATATTCCTTCACTTTGCAAAAAAAATTGAAAGCTATGAAAATAAAAATGTATCTTTTGGTATTGCTGTCGGTGGCCTTGTTCTCCTGCTCCAATGTCCAACAGCAAAAACCGGTTTCCACTAATCTCGCCCCTGGCAAGAAACCAGCTGACAATGCGCTGCTTATGGCAACCTTATACAATTATTATGCTGCCGAATACCAGGCTTTGAGTTATCAGGCATACAATGTGGCCAAAGAACGTGTAACACAGCTGTATAAGGAATTTCCGAAAAAGAAAAATATGGCGGTCGTACTTGACATTGATGAGACCGTTCTAAACAATAGCCCTTATCAGGCGCTCACCATTGAGAAAAGCAGCCATTTTCCTTCCTACTGGGACACCTGGGTCAGCCAGGCTGCGGCCAGGCCTGTGCCGGGAGCGATTTCCTTTTTGAGATATGCCGATTCGCTTGGATTTCATATTTTTTATGTTACCAACCGAAGCGAGAAGTTAAAAGCCGCTACCCTGAAAAATTTACAGAAATTTGGCTTTCCACAAGCCGACAGCCTGCATCTTTATCTGAAAACAACCACCGGAAACAAAGAGCCGCGCAGGCAAATGATTTCTAAAAAATATGATATCGTTCTGCTGGCCGGCGATAATATCGGTGACTTTTACAAAGATTCCGGAAAATATCCCCAACGTAACCAAAAAGTGGCTGCTTTACGGAGCCGGTTTGGAAAGAAATACATTGTGCTGCCCAACGCCATGTACGGAAGCTGGCCGGCCGGACTTGGCCTTTATAGTAAGCACCCTCCCATCGACTCGTTGCTGAAAGTTATGACTAAAGGGGACTTCTAATAATTCCTTTCTTTCAAGAAAAAAATATGTAGCCTTTGGAAACTTTTTTTGTAAAAATAGTTTCCAAAGTTTATTTTTTATATTTTTGCAGCCTCAACCAAGAAGAAAAGAGGTTATGAAAATAAAAAAGTTAAGTTTTTTACTTTCCCTGCTTATAGCCGGAGGCGGTATTTTAAATGCGCAGGAAACGGACACCTTGTCGCAGACATCGTACAAAGTGATGCATTTCTCACTAAAGCAGGCCGTGGATTATTCCATGGTACATAATTACGGCGTGATTAATTCGGGGAAAGACCTGGAAATTGCCAAGCAGAAAATCAAAGAATCGTTGGCACAGGGACTTCCGCAGGTAAACGCTGCTGTTCATTACAACGATAATATTGCCCGTCCGGTCTTTATTTTGCCGGGAGCAGTGGCCGGAAGACCCGGACAGGATATTGCCGTACAATTTGGAACAAGATACAACGCCGACCTGAGCGGAAGCCTTCGGCAGTTAATATTTGATGGCCGTTATTTCATTGGTTTGAAAGCCGCACGGATATCTCTGGAACGCACCGACAAAGAATTTTTTAAAAACAAACTGGAAGTTAAAGAACAGGTTTCCGATGCTTACTTTAATGTGTTGTCGGTAGCTGAAAGTTTGCGGATTATTGACTCTACACTTCGCAACACCCAAAAACTTGCCAAAGAAACACAACAGGTTTATAAAGCCGGTATGGCCGAAGATGTGGATGTGGATCAGATGAACCTGCTGGTAGCCAACCTGCAGGCTTCGCGGACTTTTTTAAAAAATCAGTATAGTACTGCACAGGCTTTTCTAAAATTTTATCTCGGCTTGGGAGAAAACGACAGCGTGGTGCTTACCCAAACGTTGCCGCAACTTATTCGTATGAAAACACATGACCCGCTTCTGTTACAATCTTTTAACCTGACTGAAAACATCGATTTCCAGTCTGTGATGAAGAATAAAGAGCTGCTGGATTTACAGGTGAAACTCGCAAAAGTGGCTTTTGTTCCCTCTGTCAATGCCATCGTAAATTATCAAACACAGGCACAACGTAATACGTGGAATTTTTTTTCCGGAGGGGAATGGTATCAGAGCGCTTCCTACGGAATTACCATGAGTATTCCCATTTTGTCGAGTGGCGAACGGACAGCTAAACTAAAACAGGCCAGAATTGCTTATGAGCAGGCACAGGTTTTGGCGCGCCAAACAGCCTCACAACTTGGCATCCAATACCAGACAACCAAAAACGATTATTATAATTCTTTGAACGTTTACGAAAACAAACTGAAAAATCGCAAGGTGGCGGAAAAAATTTACCGGAAAACAACCGAAAAATATACCCGTGGGATGGCTACAAGTCTCGATTTGTTAAACACACACAACCAGTTCCTCAATGCAGAAAGTGATTTTATCACCGCAGGACTCAATCTTCTGAAATCGGCCGAAAAACTTGAAATTCTCTTAACCAAAGCACAATAACCATGAATGCAAAAGACAAAGACATCATCCGCAAGGTGGCACAACTCTACAGCAAGTACGGTATCAAAAGCATCACGATGGATGATGTTGCTCACGAGCTTGGTATCTCCAAAAAAACGCTTTATGAATACTTCTCGGACAAGCTCCATCTCGTGAATGCAGTTATTGAGCAGGAAATATTGTTTAACGATCTTCGCTTGAAAGAGCAAAAAAGCAATTCGGAAAATGCCCTGCAGGAGATGTTCAAAATTTTTCGCTTTCATCTTCAAATGCTGAAGGAATACAACCCGGCGCTTGAATTCGACTTAAAAAAATATTATCCTGAAATTTATTCCAGACTCAAACGGATAAAACGCACAAAAATATGGGAAACTACCCTGAACAATCTGATAAAAGGAAAGCGTGAAGGTTTTTACCGTAAAGAGCTTAACGAAGAAATCATCACTAAACTCACTGTTTTGCGCATCGAGAGCCTTTCTGAAAACGACCTGTTTAGCCAGGAAGAAATTTATTCTCATGAGTTTTCAAAAGAAATGTTTTTATACCATTTGCATGGCATTCTTACCCCGATGGGAATTGAATACTTAAATAAAAATCTTGAACAATTAAACTTGACAAAATAATATGAAAAATATCAGCCTTTTTCTCGTAGCCCTGCTTTTCCTTATGGCTTCATGCGGAAACGAGAACAAACCAAAAACGGAACAGCAAATTATTAATTATCAAAAACAGGTAACTGCCATCAATAAAAAAATTGACAGACTACAGCAAAAAATAAATAAAAAAAACAAGAATAAGGTGATAACCACCGGACGTAAAGTTACGGTGAATGTCCGCAAGCTGCAACCATCTGTTTTTAACCATTATTTCGATGCTTCCGCCGAAGTAGAAAGTGTTCACGAAGCTTACGTAAGTCCGGAGGTAAACGGGCAGATTGAAAAAATCTTTGTTACAGCAGGAGACCTTGTTAAAAAAGGCCAACTGCTGGCACAGCTCAACTCCGATATTATGCAGGACAACATCCGGGAGCTGAGAACCTCGCTGGAACTGGCATCCTACACCTATACAAAGCAGAAATCGCTTTGGGGAAAAAAAATCGGTTCCGAACTGCAGTACCTGCAAGCCAAGACTAATTATGAAAGTCTCCAAAATAAACTCGGTACCCTGCAAACGCAATACCAACGTTCGTTTATTAAATCGCCTATCGATGGATATGTCGATGCCATTGATTTGAAGATTGGCGAGATGGCTATTCCGGGTCAACGGTTCTTTCATGTGGTAAATCTGAACCGGCTTTATGTGAATGCGCAGATTTCGGAAGCTTATTTGCCGATTATTCACGAAGGGGATGCCGTTGAGGTTCGTTTTCACGCTTTTCCTTCCATTGTTCTGAATAAAAAGGTCTATCGCATAGGGAAGGTCATCAACAAACAGAGCCGGACTTTTAAACTTCAGTTGAAAGTAAATAACCCGAAACAGCTGCTGAAACCTAATCTGCTGGCAATTATCCGGATTAAAGATTACACCAATCCCAAGGCTATTGTGGTACCATCCTTTATCATTCGTGAAGATATCCAGGGTTATTATCTGTATGTGGTTACCACGGAAGATGGCCAAAAAGTTGCCCGAAAACGTTATGTGAAAACAGGAAAATCGTTTAAAAAGAAAACGGAAGTGATAAGCGGCCTGAAAACAGGAGAAACAATTGTAACACAAGGGTATAACAATGTAACGAACGGTTCTGTTTTAAATATTCGGAAATAGTTTTTTGTTGAAGTAAAATCAAAAACTTAAAGCTTTTTTAAACAGTGAAGCATGAATACAAAGAAAGAAAAAACAGATAAGGTTATCCGGGATTTTAAAATCTCCACCTGGGCGCTCAACAACAAAAATACGGTCTATCTTTTTACTATAGCTACCATAATTTTCGGGTTTATTGCGTATGTGGCGCTGCCCAAGGAGTTGTACCCCGACATTAAAATCCCTACGGTGATGGTACAGACCATTTACCCCGGCAACCCACCCGTTGACATGGAAAACCTCGTTACCCGTCCGTTGGAAAAACAAATCGAATCGGTAAAAGGCATCAAAAAAATGACTTCTATATCTTCACAGGATGCATCCGGCATTTTTGTGGAATTTCATACCAATGTTGACATACGCAAAGCACTTGACGACATAAAAGATGCGGTGGACAAAGCTAAAAAAGACCTGCCCGATGACCTGCCGGACGATCCGCAGGTTACCGATATTGATGTTTCTGAATTTCCGGTTATCAATGTAAACCTTTCGGGAAATTTCAGCCCGGGCGAACTGAAAGGGTTTGCCAACGATTTGAAAGATGAGTTTGAGTCTATTTACGAAGTTTCCAAAGTAAACATCACCGGCATTACCGACCGGGAGGTGAAAATTTTTCTGAATCCTTTCAAAATGGCAGCCATGCAGGTGAGCTTTACCGATGTGGAAAATGCCGTGAAATTTGAAAACATGTCCATCTCCGGGGGAGAAGCCAAAATTGGAAAAATAGACCGCTCTGTCCGGATTATCGGCGAATTCAAAGACCCCGCGCAAATTGCAAATATTATTGTAAAACGTGATAAGGGTAATATAATCTATATGCGCGATATTGCCACGGTAAAATACGGTTTTAAAGAACGCGATAGTTATTCGCATCTCGACAAACAGCCGGTAGTTACCTTGCAGATTGTGAAAAAAAGCGGAGAAAATCTTCTTTCCACTACTTCTCAGGTTTTTCAGATTCTGAAAGATGCCCGGAAATCGAAACTTATCCCCGACAACCTGAAAATCACCATTACCAACGACCAATCGAATCAGGTGAAAAAGCAGATTAACAACTTAGAGAATAGTATTATCATGGGGATAATTTTTGTCGTGGCTATTCTTTTCCTGTTTTTGGGCACACGCAACTCGCTTATTGTGGGTTTTTCCATTCCCATGTCGATGCTTATGGCTTTTATGGTGATGGGTATTGCCCATTACAAAATCAACATGATGGTTCTTTTTGCGCTGATTCTTGCCCTCGGCATGTTGGTGGATAATGCCATTGTGGTTACCGAAAATATCTACCGGTTCGTGCAGCGGGGCTATCCCGTAAAAGAAGCGGCACGACAAGGTGTAGGCGAAATAGCTATGCCCATTATTTCTTCCACAGCCACAACGCTGGCGGCTTTCCTGCCGCTGGTTTTTTGGCACAGCATCATAGGCGAGTTTATGAAATTTCTTCCCCTTACGCTGATTGTAGTGCTCACGGCTTCACTGTTCAATGCCCTGGTGATTGTTCCGGTAGTTTTTGTGGATTTCTACAAGCCGGGTGATGCCAACTCTTTACCCAACACGAAAAGAAGTCTGCGCCTTGCCGGGATTTTTATTATCTTGGCCATCGTTGCTTTTGTAGCCAAATGGAATATTGTGGGCTCTTTGCTCGTGGCAGCAGTTATTTTGGGTTTGCTGAACCTGGCTTTCCTCACGCGGCTCGCTATTTGGTTCCAGAAAGTTTTCCTTGTATGGTTAGAAGAAACGTATTTAAAATTTATCCGGTTTGCTATTCGAAAAAACAACTCTTATTGGCTGATAGCCGGTACTTTTGCGCTTATGTTTTTAACTATTGCTTTTTATTTTGGAAGCAAACCCAAGGTGGATTTTTTCCCTAGTACCGAGCCTAAACTCATCAATGTGATTGCCGAGATGCCCATCAGCACCGATATCAGGGTTTCCGACTCCATGATGCAGGTAATTCAGGCAAAAGTTTACCAGCTCATTCAGCCTGATATGAATATTGTAAAGTCGGTTTTGACCGTTACCGGAAAGGGAGCTGTGGGACAGAACGAAGGCTTTACCAGCCGTGGCGGGGCGCCCAACAAGGGTATCATCACCATAAACTTTGTGGAATTCCAAAACAGGCACGGCATTAACACTTTTACCATTTTGCGCCGGCTGGCCGATACGCTGGTGGGGAAATATCCGGGGGTTAACATTTCACTTGAAAAACAGCGCGAAGGGCCAGCGGTAGGTTATCCTGTCAATATTGAAATTAGCGGAAAAGAATTTTCCACGTTGATTAGCCTGTCCGATAGTATTAAATCGTTGATTAACAAGCAAAATATCCCGGGTATCGAAGGCCTTGACATGGATTTGAATGTGGGAAAACCGGAACTGCTGGTGAAGATTAATCGCGACAAAGCCCGCCGCTTTGGCTTGTCCACAGGACAAATAGGCGATGCTATACGAACCGCCCTGTTCGGAAAAGATATTTCCGATTTTAAACAGGGAGAAGATGAATACAAAATTCGGATGATGCTGGCGGATAAATACCGTTATAATATCTCCGATTTGATGAACCAGCGCATCACCTTCCGTTCGCAATCTTCCGGTAAGATTATTCAGGTGCCTGTTTCGGCTGTTGCCGATTATGAATATGGTTCTACCTACGGCGCTATCACCCGGATTGACCGGAAAAGAGTGATTACCCTGCATTCCAATGTGATGAAGGGATACAATGCCAACGAAATTAATGCAAAGCTGAAAAAGATGCTGACCGGTTATTCCATGCCTGCCGGTTACAAAATTAGTTTCACCGGAGAACAACAATCACAGGCCGATGCAGCTAATTTTCTCATGCGCGCTATGCTGATTGCGCTGGCCCTCATTATGATTATTCTTGTCAGTCAGTTTAACTCTTTTGTGAAGCCCTCCATTATCATGTTCAGCGTTATTTTGAGCACCATTGGTGTATTTGGCGGGCTGGCGACCTTCCACATGGATTTTGTGGTTCTGATGACAGGCATCGGACTGGTATCGCTGGCCGGTGTGGTGGTGAACAATGCTATTGTTCTGATTGATTATATCGGACTGGTAAAACTCCGCAAGAAAAAAGAAATGGGTATTGCCGAAGACGATGAACTCCCGATGGATATTGCCATGGAATGTATTGTGGTAGCCGGAAAAACACGGCTGCGTCCTGTTCTTCTTACTGCCATTACAACCGTATTGGGCTTGATTCCTCTGGCTGTGGGGCTGAACATCAACTTTATCACCCTGTTGAAAAACTTTAACCCGCAACTGTTCTTCGGAGGCGACAACACCGCATTTTGGGGTCCCATGTCGTGGACGGTAATTTTTGGCCTGACCTTTGCTACTTTTCTGACACTGATTGTGGTCCCTTCTATGTATCACGCACTATATACCGGAAAGCTGGCCATGAAGCGCGTCTTCAAAAAAACCGGGCAGGCAGGATAAAGAAATGAATTCTCAAAAAAACCCCGCACGTAACGCCCGGGGTTTTTTCAGAGCCTCCCATGGGACTCGAACCCACGACCTGCTCATTACGAGTGAGCTGCTCTGCCAGCTGAGCTAAGGAGGCTTTTTTTCGATAATCAACCCCGATAGTTATCGGGATGGTTATCGGGGACAAAGATAAAAGAAAGACGCAAATATCCTGACGGGAAATTTATAAACACCGGAAATTTGCTTTAAAATTATTTAACGTTTATCAAGTGCAGGATTTTATTATCTTGCGGCACTTTTTATTTTTAATCTTCAAAACGGCTAAAAGAAATGAAAACAGTTGTAAAATCGGCCCTTCTTGTGGGGCTTATGATGTTTGGAATGGGGCTGTTCGCCCAATCGGTTACCGATGCCGGTAAAATATTTAACCAGGGAAACGCACAGTTCAAGGCAAAGGAATTCGGACAAGCTGTAAAATTGTACGAAAAAGCACTGAAGCTGAGCAAAACTATTGGTCCTGACGCTGCTGATCTTCAGTCACAGGTAGAATCACAACTCACAACCTCCTATTTCTGGAATGGAATTTCTTTATACAAAAAGAGAGATTTTGACCAGGCTGTTGACCAATTGAAAAAAGCCAAGGCTATGGCTGCTTCTATCAATAACGCAAAAATAAAGAACTACGCCCATATTTATATTGCCCGCGTTTATGCCTCAAAGGGAAATGCTCTTTTAAATCAGAAAAAGCCGGATGCTGCCGTGGTCCAATACGACTTAGCATTGAAAGAAGATTCCTCCTCTTACCAGGCTTATTACGGGAAAAGCCTTGTGGCAAAAGAGAAAAAAGACATGACTACCATGATGGCCATGGTAGATAAAATTGGGAAAATTGCTACTACCAGTCCTAAAGCAGCTAAAGTTTATAACAATGCTAAATATATTACATTCACAACTTTACTCAATGCGGGCGCAGAACAGTTACAGGAAACGCATCCACAAAAAGCGCTGGAGTATCTGACAGATGCCAAAAAGTACCATGCTGCTAATGCGGATATGTATTATTACACCGCACTGGCTAATGTAAGTCTGAAAAAATGGGACGCTGCTATTGCTGCTGCTAAAAAAGCGTTGAGCCTGCAAAAAATCGAAAAATCGGATATTTACTTTACGCTGGGACAGGCTTATCAGGGAAAAGGCGACAAAGCTGATGCCTGTAAAGCTTTCAAAAACGTATTGAAAGGACCCAATGTTGCTGCTGCCAAATATCAAATAAAACAGGTTTTAAAATGTGAATAGTTTTGACAACTTCACCGGTAAGCTTGTTGAAATGATTTTTTTATCAACTTTTTATAGTACCTGAGATTTAGAAAATTTTCATTACGACCTTTCCAAAAAAGCCGCTCCGGAAAATCCGGAGCGGCTTTTTTCAATTTTAGAAAAGAAATTTTTATTCTCCTCTTTTGAAAACAATGGACGTAACGGTAACATCGTCGCCTCCCATGTTGATGGTCAGGCCATAAGGTCGGTCTTTGGAAATTTCGATTTGGGCTTTTCCGGCTTTTCCGGTGAGCTGTTGCCAAATGGTTACAGCCTGGTGCACGCCCGTTCCGCCCGTAGGATGCCCCCAACCGATAAGTCCGCCGGTAGTGTTGAACGGCAGCTCCCCGTTACGACCTGTTTTACCTTCGGCCACGTAATCGGCACCTTCACCTTTGGCTGCCAGTCCGAGGGCCTCCACAGCCAGAATACCCGCAATGGAAAAACAGTCGTGGGTTTCGACGGTTCCTACCTGATCGATAGTAATACCGGCATTTTCCAGTGCCTGATGAGTAGCAAATTTAATGGTTTCCAGTTCGGTAAGATCCGTCGGGTCAGTGGTAATGTCACGAACGGCATGGCCGAATCCGATAACTTCCACGGCATCTTTTTTATCCACGCCGATACGTTTCAGCCCTTCTTCGGAACAAATGGTAATTCCGGAAGCGCCATCAGAGACTTTTGAGCAATCGAGTACGGTCAGATGATCGACGAAGGCTTTGCCATTGGGCTGCATTTTCAATGCCGTGGCGTAAGGATCCGGGGTGGTGTTGTGGAACTCCTGTGCCGTGGGGTCCAACCGGGCATTTTCGATGGCATTGGCATACCAGCGCGACATCCCTTTGCGGGTACGTTCGTAGCCATATTTTTCATAATAGGCTCCGGCTCTGTCGCTAAACTGTCCGGGAAAGAAATAGGCATGGCCGGATTTCCTTTTTTTAAACCAGCCCGCCAGCGCCAGAATGTCGGCTCCATAAATGGCTTTTACCGTATTTTGGACTTCAAAACCCAGCGATAAAACTACCTCAGATGTTTCAGCCAGTACCTGGCGTATCCCCGTTACCAACGAAAGGCCGCCCGAAGCACAGGCTCCTTCCACACGGACTGCCGGTTTCATGCTTAACTCTTTGTCAATCATCGGAATAAAACCATCCAAATGTCCCTGGCTGTTGAACCGTCCGGCCATAAAATTACCGATAACCGATTCGTCCACATTTTTGGCGCCGCCAATTTGTTTCAATACGCCTTGCCCGGCTTCTTTGATATAGTGTTCAATACCCGGACGGGGCTTTTTCGGGTTGAATTCCTTACGGCCGGTTCCCAGCGAAATGGTGTTGTAACCGGCAGTCATATATACTTTTCTTCTCAACTTTTTCATGATGCAGATTTTTTAATCGAAATAATTATTGATGGGACCATAAGCATGAAAAAAACCGGTAAGCATCACCGTATTTACATCGTCGCTGTTTTTGGCCACCTTGTCACTCACCAGTTTTTCGCCAATGGCTTTGGAACGTCTGCCGTAATTCACGGCTATTTGCGAACCCAGCGTACTCGTGGCTTTCAGGTCATTGAAAAACCGGGTAAAGACGTCATCTTTATTTTTCATTCGTAGCGTAGCTTTCCAGGCAACAGCAGAGTCGGGCAGGTCGCCAAGCATTTCGTCACACTCTTCTTTAAAACTGTCTATATCCACATACTCCTGTTTGTGGATATCCCAAACGGCCACCGGTTTTCCGCCTTTGTATTTCAGGAAACCATCTTTTTGCGCACCGCTGGAATACTGACCGCCTTTCACGCCCTGTTCCATCATTTTATCTAATAAATCGCTGTGCAACTCTTCGTCTTTCACGAAAGGATCCATAACATTCAGGATAAACTGCATCACATCAACACCCACATAATCCATCAGCTGAAAAATGCCCATGGGACGGATAAGATACTCCTGTGTGATTTTATTTATCATATAAATGGCTTTGTAAAGCGGGATGTTTTTCTCTTTAGCCAACGTTTCGGCCTCTTTCATTCCGTGCAACCCGTCGCGCATAAAATGACCGTTACCAACGAATCCGGCAAAGTCGTTGGAGGGAACGATAATTTTTCTCAGATTTTTGGCATAAGCATAAGCGAAATCAACTACTTCATCTTTGGTATTACCCGTGCGGATTAACTCTACAAGTCGCTGAACGGCAGGGGGGTTGTAAAAGTGGAATCCGATGATCCTGCCTTCTAATTTGGCTTCTTCATCAATCAGATGAATGGGCACCGAAGAGGTATTGGTGAAAAACCAAACATCTTTGTCGTTGTTTTGTTTGATTTGTGAAAACAGTTTCACTTTCAACGAACGATTTTCGTTCACGGCTTCAAATACCAGATTAGACCGGTAGGCAACTTCCATAGCCGTTACCGGACGTACGATATTCATCACATCGAAGATGTATTCATCAATGATGTCGAAATTTTCGATAAGGTCGTTGCGGTCAGCGTACATTTTGCGCAGCCAAACCGTTTTCTTTTCGGCAATTTTACGAACCTGAGCCCGCAGGTAGCCCATCAGCCCTGCCAGTCCCTCGTCCGATACATCGATGGCGTTCAGCACAAAGGTCTTGCCTTTATTTTCCGGCAAGAGCGCACGGTCGGCCATTTCAACGGCGGTCAGCAGCAAAATACCGCTTCCCATTTTGCCGGCAGCGCCCAATACCGAAACATTTTGCAATCTTTCGTCGTAGGTCATATTTGTTTTATTTTTGTGAGTTATTAATTTTTAAATTTTTTCTTTTAAAGCACCAGGGTATTGCCGTGTATCAAAAACTGCTGAAACAACAATTTTATCTTCCCGAATGCAGTAAATTATTTTGTAGTTGTCCTGAACAAGATATCTGTATTCAAAAGGTCTATCTTGCAAAAGTGGTTCCATCTGACCGATATTTACAAATCCTACTTTCAATATATCTACTTTCTGTATAATTCTATCAACTTGTCTTTCTGCAATTTTCGATGAAATATCAGCGAGATAATCGTATAAAACCTGCAAATCATTTCTTGCCGGTAAGGTCCAAACGATTTCCCTCTTTTTTACCATTTTTTAATTTCATCTTTTAGTTCCGAATGGGAAATTGTTTTATTTTCCTCAAAAGCTTTTTCGGAAGCATCAATTTTTTCAAAAAATGCCTCTAAGGACATGGAAACATTCTTTTTCTTCCCGGATTTGGAAAGCAGCACATCAATTTTGCGCAAAAGTTGTTCATCGGAAGTTTGAATAATACGATGAATCAGCTGTAATTTTTCACTTTGAATATCCATAATTTTTCTTTTTAGGAAGTCCACTCCGGCTTTCTCTTTTCAAGAAAAGCCTGCATACCTTCGCGGCCTTCGCTGTTGTCACCAAAAAGTGAACCGAAAGCATGGGCTTCGAGGCCGGCACCTTCGTCCAAACTCATTTCATAGCCTCGCCGGACCACCTCTTTTACTTTTTTGATAGCCTGCGGGCCTTTGGAGGTGATGTTTTTGGCGATTTTCATCACTTCATCCATAAGTTCTTCCGGCTCCACCACTTTCTGCACCAGCCCTATTCGTAAAGCTTCATCGGCGCCAATCATGTTGGCAGTCATCAGCAGATAAAGCGCATTGCCCATACCGGTAAGTCGCGACAGACGTTGGGTGCCGGCATATCCGGGAATCAATCCGAGATTTACTTCGGGCTGGCCGAATTTGGCTTTGGTGCTGGCAATGCGGAAATCACAAGCCATGGTCAGCTCCATACCTCCTCCCAGGGCAAAGCCGTTGATGGCGGCAATCACCGGAATGTCGAGTTTCTCAAAGCTGCGAAAAGTGTTCTGTCCGAGCCGCGAAAAAGCTTCTCCTTCAGCCTGGTTTTTGTTCACCATTTCGGCAATGTCAGCACCGGCAACAAAGGCTTTTCCTTCACCGGTAATGACCACAACCTTCACCTTTTTGTTAACTTTTACCGAAGCCATAAGCTCGTCCATTTCTCTAAAAAACTGCGTGTTAAGCGCATTCATAGCCTTTGGGCGGGTAATGGTAACGAGCATAATGCCTTCTTCGAGTTTTGTCTGTAATATTTTGTTGTCCATATCATTTTTTTAAAGTTCCAAAGTTAAGAATTTTATACTGTTGCTTCTTAAACCTTAAGAATATTTCACAAATATGGAATCAGGACAAATAAGAGAGGAAGTGTGAAGTGCCTAAAGTTGGGAGGAAACTGTCATGACGATGAGAAAGGAATGGATGGGCAGGTTGGACACGAGCATCCACTCTTGCCAGTTAGTTTAGAACACATCTTTGATTTCAAAAACCTGGCTGTTGAAAGTGAAAGTGTCTCCGGCTTTTTTACCCCGCATGGCTTGAAAAAAGGGAACTTTTGGTGAAATGGCATAATAGGCCTCCCCATCGAGCATGATTTTCCCCAGCCCGACCGATACAAAAATTTTCTGTTTGTTGGTAATGACTATGGCGCCGAATTCAACGGTTGTAATTTCTTTGTCCAGCGGAATTTTTTGCAACGTCACGAGAAGCGTATTTGCCTGGCTCAGTTGCTGTGCAAAAAGATTATTTTGGTTCATCAGTTTGGTACGATACGGATCATAGCGGTCTTTGGGCGCACCATATTCGTTGGAGAGCCTGAGAGTTTCGTCCACTTCGTGTTGCAGTTCCGCTGCCGTCTCCTGTTGCCGGGTAATACACACCTCCAGCAACCTCTTTTTCAGTTCCATTTTACTCATGCGGGGGAAATTTAAAAAGCGAATATACGGAAAAATTGTGTTCGGGTTAAATTTGAGCGAAAAAACGAAATAATTTTTAATTGTAAAGACACTTCGGCGTGTGAAGCAATCTCCTCCAGCACAAGAGCAGTGCGTTAGTATCTTATCAATAATATTCGTGTATTTTTTGGCAGGAAATAACAAATCACAAAGGATCAAATATCAAATAAATTCCAATATCAAAATTATCAGAACTTCTCCGAGTTAAACTGCTCGTTTGGTATTTGAATTTTAGAAAATTGGAGCTTATTTGTAATTTGTTTTTTGAATATTGTCTTTTCCGGTTTATCCGGGTTAGGTAAAGAGATGGTTTCTTCACGCCTACCCACAGGCCGACGCCATGTTCATCGCCATGACGGGTTTTTCGTTTGAGCTTCAGGGGCACGCACGTCTTGGATCAGACGAAAAAACCGAATGAGCATAAAGAGAAGCAGATTAGATATTCAGGCGGCCCAAAAATCAATATCTTTGCCCGCTAAATTGACTAAAGGTGAACGCGACGGCTTTTCTGCATCTTTTTCAGCACCATCCCCAAATAAAAATTTTGGCGGAAGCACTGCGTCGTGACGAAAAGCACCTGCACCTGAAAGGATTGTTGGGATCGGCAACAGCCATGACGCTTGCAGCTCTTTTCGATAAAAGCGGAAAACAACAACATTTGGTCGTATTGCCCGAAAAAGAAGAAGCTGCTTATTTTTATAACGATTTGGAAGTCCTGTTGGGTGACACCGGTCTGGACCACAACAAAAAACGGGTGCTTTTTTATCCCACTACCTACAAAAGACCTTATGAGCCTGAGAAATTAGACAAGGCGTATGAGCTTTCGCGGACAGAGGTGCTGAAACGTTTTATGAACGATGAGCGGAAAACCATCGTAGTAACTTATCCTGAAGCTCTGGCCGAAAAAGTCATCACCAAAACCTTCCTCAACAAAAACATGATGAAACTACGGAAGAGGGAGGAAGTTTCATTGGATTTTCTCACCGACCTGCTCATAGAATTTGATTTTGAGATGGTTGACTTTGTGGCCGAGCCTGGGCAGTTTGCTTTGCGAGGCGGCATCGTGGACGTTTTTTCCTATTCCAACGATCATCCGTACCGTATTGAATTTTTTGGCGATCAGGTGGAATCCATTCGTACTTTTGATCCGGTAAACCAGCTTTCGTTGCAAAACCTCAACCGTATCACGTTGCTGCCCAACGTGCAGGACAGGCAACTGAAAGAAGAACGTATCAGCTTTTTGGATTATCTGCCGGCAAAAACTCTCTGGTGGCTGACCGATGTGGAACTCATCCATAATCACCTCGTGAGCGAATATGAGAAAGCCCTGAACACTTTTGGGAAGATAGACAACGAACAAATGTTACCACCCGAACAGCTTTTTATCGATGGGCGACATTTTACGGAGAAAATTTCCGGCTTACGCACGCTGGAATTTGCTCCTTCTTCTTTCTTCGACAGAGCGGAAATCGTGCTTTTTCATCAGTCACCCCAGCCGGCTTTCAACAAAAAGTTTGATCTGCTCAGCGAAAACCTGCGACAGAAAACAGCAGAAGGTTTTCAGCCGTTTATCCTTTCCGACAACACAAAGCAGACAGAACGGCTACATGCTATTTTTGAGGATATGAGCGAGACGACAGCTCCCGTGCAGTTTTCACCGGTGGAAATCAGCCTCACGACAGGATTTATCGACCATGACCTGAAAATCCTGTGCTATACCGACCATCAGCTTTTTGAACGCTATCACAAATTTCATCTGCGCGAGGGGTTTGGTCGTAAAGAAGCCCTTTCCATTAAGGAACTCTACAACCTGAATCCGGGCGATTTTGTTACGCATATCGACCATGGGGTGGGCCGTTTTGATGGCCTTCAGGTTATCGAAAACAACGGCAAAAAGCAGGAAGCGGTTCGTCTGATTTACAAAAACGGCGACTTGCTTTACGTAAACATCCATTCGCTGCACCGCATAGCCAAATATGTGGGAAAGGAGGGGACGCCACCTCAGCTTAACCGGTTGGGTTCGGGCGCCTGGAACCGGCTGAAAAACAAAACAAAATCAAAAGTAAAAGACATTGCCCGCGACCTGATTAAACTGTATGCCCAACGTAAAGCCGTTCAGGGTTACGCTTTTGATCCGGACAGTTATTTGCAAAACGAGCTGGAAGCCAGTTTTATTTACGAAGATACACCCGACCAGTTGAAAGCCACACGCGATGTAAAACAGGACATGGAACAGGAGCATCCCATGGACAGGCTTATCTGTGGCGATGTGGGCTTTGGTAAGACCGAAATCGCCATTCGCGCCGCTTTCAAAGCCGTTGCCGACAGCAAACAGGTAGCTGTGCTGGTGCCTACCACCATTTTGGCATTACAGCATTTTAAAACCTTTTCGGACCGGTTGAAAAACTTCCCGGCAAACATCGACTACCTGAACCGGTTTAAAAGTGCCAGACAGCAAAAAGAGACCCTGAAAAAACTGAAAAACGGGCAAATTGATATTCTCATCGGAACCCATCGCATCCTAAGCAAAGATGTGGAATTTAAAAACCTGGGGCTTTTCATTATCGATGAAGAACAAAAATTCGGTGTGTCGGCGAAAGAGAAAATCAGGCAGATGAAAGTGCATGTGGACACGTTGACGCTGACCGCTACGCCTATTCCGCGTACATTACAATTTTCGCTTATGGGCGCCCGCGATCTCTCCATCATCAACACGGCGCCGCCTAACCGTTATCCGGTACAAACCGAGTTGCGTTCGTTTAATCCGGGGACCATCAGTGAGGCCATCCGGTACGAAATATCCAGGGGGGGACAGGTTTTTTTTCTCCACAACCGGGTGCAAAATATCCTGAATGTATCTGACATGTTAAAGAAATTTGTCCCGGATGCACGCATTGCCATTGCCCACGGACAAATGGAAGGCCACAAACTGGAAAAAGTGATGCTCGATTTCGTGGAAGGGCTTTACGACGTACTGCTGGCCACTACCATTATCGAATCGGGACTGGACATTCCCAACGCCAACACCATTATCATCAATAATGCGCAACACTACGGCCTTAGCGACCTGCACCAGTTGCGGGGACGGGTAGGCCGTTCCAACAAAAAGGCGTTTTGTTATCTGCTGACGCCTCCTTTGGCTTCTCTGCCGCAGGATGCCCGTAAACGGCTGAAAGCCATCACCGAATATGCCGATTTGGGCAGTGGTTTTAACATTGCCATGCGCGATTTGGACATTCGCGGCGCTGGAAATATTCTTGGTGCCGAACAGAGTGGGTTTATCTCCGAAATAGGTATTGAGATGTATCAGAAAATTCTGGATGAAGCACTGATGGATTTGAAAGAAACAGAATTTCAGGATTTGTTTGCAGAAGAAAAACAACAGCGTGAGTTCGTTCGCGAATGTCAGTTAGAAACCGACTTGGAGATTTTTATTCCGGCCGGTTATGTGGGAAACGCTATTGAAAGGCTAAATCTCTACAAAGAGCTGGACAGCATTAAAACGGAAGAAGCCCTGACAGCCTTCCGGCAAAGGCTGAAAGACCGCTTCGGGCCGCTGCCTCCGGCTACCGAAGACCTGCTTGATGCACTGCGGTTGCGCTGGCAGGCACAGCATCTGGGTTTTGAAAAGCTGATATTGAAATTCAACAAAATGGTGGGCGTTTTCACAGGAAACAGCAATGCCGATTATTTCAGCTCCGAAACTTTCGGGAAAATTCTCGAAGCAATTAAAAATAATCCACGCTGCTGCGAAATGAAGGAGAAAAAAGAAAAGCTGACACTAATTTTTGAGAAGGTGGGTAGTGTGAAAAAAGCGCTGGAGAGGATGAGGGTGTTGGATAAAACAGAAGAAGAATGAGATTCGTCCCAATTGCAAATATCGTGTGGCAGGAGCCAAAGGTCATCGAAATACAAAGAACAGTACCAATAGGTTGCACTTAATTTTGAGGAAACCAAAATCGAACGCCCTGCACGATTTGATACAGACCCTTTTTTCTCATTCGGGCTTACAAAACCAGATTGAAAATCCTGATGCCCGTTACTTTCAGATTGCAAATTTGAAAGAGCAACAGAGAACCGCTTGCTGAGCCGCGCTTTCCCATTAAGTTTGATAAAAAATCATCCGACAACAAACTCCCAAAAATTATCATAGGTTATGCACTTGTAGTTATTGCTGTAGTTTTCCAACCATGTTTTCGGGGCTTTCCTTTTAGTCTTTTTGTATTTTATCTCATAAGCAAACAACCTGCCATTATGCTCTTCAACATAATCAAGCTCAGCTCCGGTATAAGTACGCCAAAAATATGAGGAAGCATATATTTCGTTATAAGACAAATATTTCATTCGTTCGGCAATCATAAAATTTTCCCATAAAGCGCCTATGTCATTTCTCAGGCTAAAAGACGAAAAATTATCAATGAGCGTATTCCGAATGCCCAAATCCCAAAAATAGATTTTGTCACGTTTGGATATCTCTTTTCGGAGATTCCGGCTAAAGCCACTCAGGCGGAAAATGATAAACGATTTTTCAAGCAAATGAATATACGTTCGAACCGTTTCCTGACTCAATCCCAAATTATTTCCCAGTTCGTTCAACGACACTTCCGAACCAATCTGAAAGGCAAGCAGTCTGAGCAAATCCCTGATCTTCGTGACGTTCCGTATTTGAGCCAATTCCAAAACATCTTTATACAAATAAGAAACCGCCAGTTCCCTCAAATATTTTTCTTTTTTCTGCAAGGAATCATATTGAAACAGTTCGGGATACATCCCATAAACCATGAACTCTTCTAAGCGGCTTTGCAGTTCAAAATGGTTATGGGTTTTGCTCAACTCTTTGATAGAAACGGGATATAAAATCCAGGTCGAAGTTCTCCCGGTAAGGGGTTCTTTCACTTTATTGGCCAAATCAAAGGAAGAAGAACCGGTAACAAGCAACTTGAGCCTGGGGAGATTATCGTGAAGTATTTTAAGATTTATACCAATGTCTTTTATCCGCTGCGCCTCGTCAATAAACAAAATATCATATCCGCCCGTTAACAGCTTCATCTTCGGTAAATCACGCGAGGAAAGAACATCCACATACCTTAGTTCGTCGGCATTTACTTTCAGAACATTTCCTTTTACCTTTAACAGCAAATCGTTCGCCAGCGTCGTCTTTCCTGTTTGCCGCGCACCGTAAAGAATGATAATTTTATCCGTTTCCGAAAATTCTTTCAGCAACACGGGCAGCAAACTACGTTCAATTTTAACATCCATTTTCTTCGGTTTGAATGACAAAGATAAAAAAAACCACGAATTTTCAGAATATAATATAAAAATTCACGCTAATTTTTCAAGTGTACCTGAAAAATTAGCGTGAATTTTTAAGATAAGATTATGCATAACCTGACGATTTATGGGATTCCAATCAGCTGGAAACTGATCTGAAAATACTTATTCCTGCCGGTTATGTAGAAAACGGTATCGAAAGACTAAATCTTTATAAAGAGTGGATGGTGTCAAAACAGAAGAGAAAAAACCGATTAATGAAAAGGAATAAAACCGATTGCAATCGGTTGCGACCAGAAATGTCAGGCTTTTCCGGCTCTCCCTGCTCTTTTCGTAACATCTTCATTAATAAGTGTATCGAATCCGGCCACCGGCTGGATAAGGAAGCTGCCGGACTGATTTATTGTAAACGGGATTGAAATAACTATATCTTTGGCTTTCGAAATGTTCACCAAAAAGCTTTTTTAATATTATGAAAAGCAACCGCTATCGCAAAGCAAAGCTGATGCTGCAAGATGGGGCCTTTTTTACAGGCTTTTCATTCGGATACGAAGCATCCGTGGCCGGAGAAATTGTTTTCAATACCGCCATGACCGGTTACCCGGAAAGTCTTACCGACCCCTCCTATCGCGGTCAGATACTGGTACTTACCTACCCTTCCATTGGGAATTATGGTGTTCCCGGAAAGATGACAGACAACAACATGCTCCTGCATTTCGAATCGGAACATGTCCATGTTTCAGCGCTAATTATTTCCGATTATTCCGAAAAACACAGCCACTGGAGCGCTACCCAAAGCCTCGGATCATGGCTTCAAAATGAAAAAGTTCCTGCTCTTTTCGGCATTGACACCCGGAAACTGACCAAACATATTCGGGAAAAAGGTTCTATGCTTGCCAAGATCGTTTTTGATGAAGATATCACTTTCAAAGATCCCAACAAAGAGAACCTTGTGGCCGGTGTGAGTATCCGCGAAAAACAGGTTTACGGAAACGGAAAATACCGAATTCTTCTCGTCGATTGCGGCGTGAAAAACAACATCATCAGGTACTTGTTGCGTTACGACACACAGGTGATACGTGTTCCATGGGATTACGATTACAGCGGAGAGACGTACGATGGCCTGTTTGTTTCCAACGGCCCCGGAGACCCTGCTGTCTGCACACCCACCATCCGGCATCTACAGACTTCCATCGAAGAAGATAAACCCGTTTTTGGTATTTGTCTCGGTCACCAGCTTATCTCGCTGGCTTCGGGTGCACAGACCTACAAACTGAAATTTGGCCACCGGAGCCACAATCAGCCCGTACTTCATGCCGGAACCAACAGAGCCTATCTGACCGCTCAGAATCATGGTTATGCTGTGGACGACCGCACATTAGACAATGACTGGGAGATTTATTTTAAAAACCTGAACGACAACAGCAACGAAGGCATCCGGCATAAGGGAAAGCCAATTTTTACCACCCAGTTTCATCCTGAAGCTTCCAGCGGGCCTACCGACACAGCATTTTTGTTTGGAACTTTCATAGAAGAAATTGAAAAATGGAAACAAAAATAAAAAAAGTCCTTGTCCTCGGCTCCGGAGCGCTTAAAATCGGCGAAGCCGGAGAGTTCGACTACAGCGGTAGTCAGGCGCTGAAAGCGCTAAAAGAAGAACATGTGGAAACGGTACTTATCAATCCCAACATCGCTACCGTTCAAACATCGCAGGGGGTAGCCGACAAGCTCTACTTTCTTCCCATCACACCCTGGTTTGTGGAGCGGATTATCGAAAAGGAAAAGCCGCAGGGAATTTTGCTGGCTTTTGGCGGACAAACGGCTTTAAACTGCGGTGTAGAACTGTATAAATCAGGCGTACTGAAGAAATACGGCATACAGGTTCTCGGAACACCGGTGGAATCTATCATCAAAACCGAAGACCGCGAAGCATTTGCCACGATGATGCACACTGCAGGCATAAAAACGCCCCAATCGGTTGCCGTTACCAGCGTCAATGAAGCCCTTCGTGCAGCACAAAGAATAGGATTCCCGCTCATCGTCCGGGCAGCTTTTACCCTTGGCGGACAGGGCAGCGGCTTTTGTGCCAACGAAGAAGAGCTGAAAACACTGGCGGGAAAAGCTTTTTCCTATTCCGGACAGATTTTGGTGGAAGAGTCTTTGAAAGGATGGAAAGAGGTAGAATACGAAGTGGTGCGCGATGGCTACGACAACTGCATTACCGTCTGTAACATGGAAAACTTCGACCCCCTTGGCATTCATACCGGCGAAAGTATTGTGGTGGCACCCTCGCAAACACTGACCAACCGCGAGTATCACATCCTGCGTAAATTATCCATGAAAATTGCCCGACTGGTAGGCATTGTGGGCGAATGTAACGTGCAATATGCACTGGACCCTCAATCGGAAGATTACCGCGTGATTGAAGTAAACGCCAGGCTTTCGCGTTCCAGTGCGCTGGCATCCAAAGCCACCGGTTACCCGCTGGCATTTGTTGCAGCCAAGCTGGGACTGGGTTTCGGTTTACACGAGCTTAAAAACAGCGTTACCAAAACCACTCCGGCCTTTTTTGAACCGGCGCTCGACTACCTCGTGGTGAAAATTCCCCGCTGGGATTTAAATAAGTTCCTTGGCGTTTCACACGAAATAGGCTCCAGCATGAAAAGCGTGGGCGAAGTTATGGCCATTGGACGGAGTTTTGAAGAAGCTTTCCAAAAAGGGTTGAGAATGATTGGAATGGGGATGCACGGCTTTGCTGCCAACAAAGAGCTGAAAACGGAACACCTTGAAGAAGCACTGCAAAATCCCACCGATTTGCGTGTCTTTTACCTTGCCGAAGCCTTCAACAAAGGATGGTCTGTTGAAAAAATTCACCAACTTACCCAAATTGACCGGTGGTTTCTGGAAAAGCTGAAAAATATCCACGAACTGGAACAGGAACTGTTAGAAATAAACCGGATGGATGAATTTCCCGACGAATTGTTGCTTGAAGCCAAACAGACGGGATTTTCAGATTTTCAGATTGCCCGGCTGCTTTACAACAAAAAGCACATCGGACAAACCGACAAAGAAATACTGGAAGTACGCCATTACCGGCAATCGCGCAACATTCTCCCATCGGTGAAACAAATTGATACACTGGCCGCTGAATATCCGTCACTGACCAATTATCTTTATCTTACTTATCACGGCAGCGAAAACGATGTGGATTATGAGCATGATGAGAAATCGGTGATCGTTTTGGGTTCGGGGGCTTACCGGATAGGAAGCAGTGTGGAGTTTGACTGGTCGGCAGTGAATGCGCTGGACACCATCAACCGAAAGGGTTACCGCTCGATTATGATCAACTACAATCCCGAAACGGTAAGTACCGATTACGACCGCTGCCATCGCCTCTATCTCGAAGAACTTACCCTGGAGCGGGTGCTTGACATTGCAGAGCTGGAACAACCGCACGGCGTGATTGTCTCCACCGGCGGACAAATTCCCAACAACCTCGCCATGCGGCTTTACAGGCAAAATATCCCCATTTTGGGAACTTCTCCTGTTCACATTGATTTGGCAGAAAACCGGTACAAATTTTCCGGAATGCTGGACAAAATCGGTGTTGATCAGCCGGAATGGCGGGAGCTGACCAGCCTGGAAGCCATTTATGATTTTACCGGACAAGTGGGATTCCCGGTACTGATACGTCCGTCGTATGTGCTTTCGGGAGCCGCCATGAATGTGGTTTCCAACAAAAAGGAGCTGGAACATTTTCTGCAGCTTGCCACCGAAGTTTCCAAACAATATCCGGTGGTGGTATCCAAATTTATCACGGGAGCCAAAGAGCTGGAAATGGATGCTGTGGCTGACCACGGAAAAATCATTGTTTATGCTATTTCAGAACATGTGGAATTTGCCGGCGTGCATTCCGGGGATGCTACCATCATGTTTCCGCCGCAGAAGGTTTATGTGGAAACCGTCCGCCGCATCAAACGCATCAGCCACCAGATTGCCGAAGAGCTGCACATCAGCGGGCCATTCAATATTCAGTTTCTTGCCAAAGACAACGATATCAAAGTGATTGAATGTAACCTGCGGGCATCGCGGAGTTTTCCGTTTGTTTCCAAAGTGCTGAAAACCAATTTTATTGATTATGCCGTCCGGATTATGTTGGGTGAAAAGGTGGAAAAGCCCGGAAAATCTTTGTACGACATCGATCATATCGGCGTTAAAGCGCCGCAGTTTTCATTTTCGCGGTTAAGCATGGCCGATCCGGTACTCGGCGTGGACATGGTTTCCACCGGAGAAGTAGGGTGTATCGGCGACGATTATTATGAGGCCATCCTCAAAGCGCTGTTGTCGGTAGGCTTTCACATTCCGGAAAAAAACATTCTCCTCTCTTCGGGGCCTTTGCGCTCAAAAACGGAATTGCTGATCAGCGCAAAACTTTTGACGGAAAAAGGGCATAAATTGTTTGCCACCAAAGGAACCCACGACTTTTACGAAAAGAACGGCATAGCCACTACCCGCGTTTACTGGCCCGACGAAAAGCAGCAGCCCAACGCCTATGATTTAATCAAAAACAAGGAGGTGGATCTGGTGATCAACATCCCCAAAAACCTGACCACCGAAGAGCTGAGCAACGACTACACCATCCGCCGGGCGGCAGTGGACTTCAACGTTCAGCTGATTACCAACGCCCGTCTCGCCAGTGCATTTATTTACGCCATTAGCCGTTACCGGTTGGAGGATTTGCCAGTGAAGAGTTGGGAGGAGTATTGAGAGGCGAAAGGGCGGATAATTCACATCCATCTTATTCATAAATCCTCTCTAAATTAATTTTTCATTTTTTATCATCTAAAAATATTTCCTACTTTTGTACTATTATATTTTATAATTATTATTCAATCTAAATAAAAATAAAAAATGACAATAACAAGACAGCAGGTGGTAAATGCGCTGAAACAGGTTATCTTTTTTGCCAAGAAGGATAACATTGTTGACCTGAACATGGTTCAGGACATTTCCATCAAAGGAAAAGAGATTAAGGTAACCGTTGTTTTTGAAAAATTAGATGACCCGGCAGTGGGAATTATCAATAATTCAGTGGCTAAAACTTTAAAAATCGAATTGGGAGACGATATCACCGTTGACGTGAAACCGGTGGCTGATGATACGCCGGGACCCCTTTCGGGCGTGAAAAATATCATTGCCGTTATTTCCGGAAAAGGTGGTGTAGGCAAATCAACGGTAGCTGCCAACCTCGCCGTTTCGCTGGCAAAAAGCGGAAGTAAAGTAGGCATACTGGATGCTGACGTGCTGGGGCCATCCGTCCCCATTATGTTTAACGTGGAAGACGGCCAGCCCAAGGTGATGGAGAGAAAAGGAAAACCGGTTTTGATACCGCTGGAAAATTATGGTATTAAAATTCTGTCCATTGGCTTTTTCGTGAAACCCGAACAGGCGCTCATGTGGCGCGGTGCCATGGCAAACAATGCTTTTAATCAGCTTATGACCGATTCAGAATGGGGCGAACTCGACTTTCTCGTCATCGATATGCCACCCGGAACCGGCGACATTCAGTTAACGCTGGCACAAAGTTACAACATCAAAGGTGCCGTGCTGGTTACCACTCCCCAGAAAGTAGCCACTGCCGACGTGCGTCGTGCCGCCATGATGTACCGCCAGGAAAAACTGACCATTCCGCTGTTGGGAATTATCGAAAACATGTCCTATTTTACTCCGGACGATATGCCGGACAAAAAATACTATATTTTCGGTCAGGGCGCCAGCGACCAGCTTGCTAACGAACTGAGCATTAAAATATTGGGGCGTATTCCCATTGAAGCTAAGATTTCGGAAACAGGTGACAAAGGCATGCCGATTTCACTAATGAACGGCACACCGGTTACAAAAGCCTTTGCTGAAATAGCCCAAAAGCTAAAAGCAGAAGTGGCCGAACTCTAAGCATACCTTTTTCAGGAAATTTATCACACTTAAAAAAAGCTAAAATGGAAAATGACAAGAGCAAACTCAATCAAAAAGTGCAAAATGTAATTGATCAGGTGAGGCCCTATTTGCAACAGGATGGCGGGGATATCAATTTTATTGAAATTACCGATGACAACGTGGTAAACGTGGAGCTCATCGGCGCCTGTGGCGCATGCCCTTTTAGCACCATGACCCTGAAAAACGGTGTGGAAGCTACTTTGAAAAAAGTTATTCCTGAAATAAAAGAAGTCGTAGCCGTCAATTTGTAACGACACTCTTTTATTCCTGAGGCCTTTTTCTCATTTCACGGAAGTGGGAAAAAGGCTTTTTTTGTTTCATTCCACAATTACTTTTGACGTTGACACCAATAATCCCCATGCTAAAAAGCATATTTCCGATAAAAAATCTTTTTCCTGTTTTGTTTGCTACATTCTTGTTACTTTTGTTATTCCAAAAACAGAAACTATGGCAACAAAAATTATCCGGTTAGAAAAAATATCCAGATTTTATCAGGTAGGTTCAGAAATCGTTAAAGCCTTGCAAGAAGTTGATATATCCATAAATAAAAATGAATTTGTTGCCATGATGGGGCCTTCGGGTTCCGGAAAATCAACTTTGATGAACGTGTTAGGATGTCTGGACACACCTACCAGCGGGCATTATTTTCTGAACGATCTGGACGTCAGTAAGATGTCGGACAACGATCTGGCCGAGATACGAAACAAAGAAATTGGTTTTGTTTTTCAAACTTTCAACCTCCTGCCCCGCTCTACCGCCCTTGAGAATGTCATGCTTCCGCTGATTTATGCCGGAATATCCAAACAGGAGCGTATTCGTCGTGCAGAAGAGACGTTGGCCAGCGTACAGCTGGCCGACCGTATACATCACAGACCTAATGAATTATCGGGCGGGCAAAGGCAACGCGTTGCCTTAGCTCGTGCGCTGGTCAATAAACCATCGCTGATTTTGGCCGACGAGCCTACCGGCAACCTTGACTCAAAGACTTCCGTGGAAATTATCACCCTGCTCGAAGAAATTCACAAAATGGGAAATACCATCGTGCTGGTAACCCACGAAGAAGACATTGCCGAACATGCCCACCGGATTATACGACTCCGGGATGGAATAGTGGAAGAAGACAAACCTAATGAAAACATTATCAGCTACAACGAGTTAAAAGCAGTCAACGTCTAAGATAATGTTACGGTTATGAATAAAAAACAGAAAATCTATACCAAAACCGGAGACAAAGGTCGTACTGCACTCATTGGAGGTACCCGGGTTCCGAAATACGACAGTCGCATCGAAGCCTACGGTACAGTGGACGAGTTGAATTCGTACGTAGGGCTTATCCGCGATCAGAATATTGACAACCGGAGCAAAGAGCTGCTACTGGAAATACAGGATCGCCTTTTTACCCTGGAGAGCAGTCTGGCACAGGATGGAAAATCTGTGGCACACGCTTTACCAGGGTTGCTTGCCGCAGATGTGGAACTGCTGGAAAAGGAAATTGATAAAATGAACGAACAGCTTCCGGAGCTTACCGCTTTTATTCTTCCGGGAGGCCATCCCACCGTCTCCTATTGTCATATCGCCCGTACCGTTTGCCGGCGTGCCGAACGCCTGACCATTCGCCTGAACGACGAGTTTCCCACTGATACACTGAACATTCAATACCTCAACCGTCTTTCAGATTATTTTTTTGTTCTGGCCCGCAAGTTTTCCCTTGACCTGGGAATTCCAGAATCCCTCTGGAAACCACGTGTTTAAGAAAAAGTAAAAAATTTTACTTTTTCGTTGCTCGTATTAAAAAAAATTTACTTTTGCAAAAAATTTAAATCATAATTTCTTAACCATGTATTGGACATTGGAATTAGCTTCAAAATTAGAGGACGCACCCTGGCCTGCTACCAAAGATGAATTAATTGAGTGGTGCCTTCGAACGGGGGTAACTTCCGAAGTTATCGAAAACCTGAAAGAACTTGAGATCGAAGACGAGGCTTTTGAAAAAATCGAAGACATTTGGCCGGAGTATCCCACCAAGGAAGACTTCTTTTTTAATGAAGACGAGTATTAAAGAAACCTGAAAGAAATTTGAAAGTCGCTTTACAGGGCGGCTTTTTTTGTATCCATCATGTAGTGGCACTTAACAAAACGAAAAAAGATAAACACCACAGTGTTAGCATATTCAATGGTAACCAGATAACTATTGGTAACCATATATTTTATCCATAATTACCCTGAAAAATATCTTTCGTGAAAATTTTACCTTATTTTTGTCAAATACAAAAAAGCAGCTGGTAAATTTGCCTTATGCCATATAGACGTAAAAGAGACCTTATCATTAAAGGCTTTTCCAAATTATTGAAAGAGGATAAGCTAAAGATTGTTGCCGAGTTGATGGACAACCAGTTCGAAACGATTGAATTATTGAAAAGTTTCTGGTATGCCGATACGGAAAAACAGAAGATTTTTGATGAATTCAGTGAAAATACCATTACCAATTTTTACATTCCTTACGGTATTGCTCCCAATGTAATGGTAAACGGCAGAACCTATCTCGTACCCATGGTTATTGAGGAAAGCTCTGTAGTTGCTGCCGCCTCCTCCGCTGCACGCTTTTGGTCGGAACGCGGTGGTTTTCATGCCGAGGTTAAAGACACGGTGAAGGTTGGGCAAATTCATTTTCAGTGGTGTGGAGAAAAAGAAAAACTTGTCAGTGTCTTTGACGAATTGAAGCAGCGTTTTCGTGAAAAAACCAGGGCGATAACCGCCAACATGGAAAAACGTGGAGGCGGTATCCTTGATTTTGAACTGGTGGATATGCGTAACAGGCTGGAAAATTACTACCAAATTAATATTACATTCGAAACCATAGATTCCATGGGCGCCAATTTTATCAATTCCTGCCTTGAAGAATCAGCAAAAGCCCTTCGGGAATTTATAAAAACCCACCCTGCTTTCGAGGGAAAAGAAAAAGAGGTTGTTATCATCATGTCCATTCTTTCCAACTACACCCCTGACTGTCTTGTAAAAGTATGGGTAGAATGTGATTTTAAAGACCTCGAAAATATTGACACTTCCCTTACGGGAGAAGAATTTGCCCGTAAGTTTGAAACAGCGGTTAAAATTGCGGAAATTGATACTTTTCGTGCCACGACACATAACAAAGGTATTTTCAATGGTATAGATGCGGTAGCCATTGCCACAGGCAATGATTTCCGGGCCATTGAAGCTGCAGGACACGCATACGCCTCCAAAGACGGGCACTACAAAAGCCTGTCGCATGTGGAGATAAAAAACGGCCGGTTTAAATACCGGATTGAGCTGCCGCTGGCGCTCGGAACTGTTGGCGGACTTACCTCTTTGCACCCACTGGCCAAACATTCGCTGGAGATGTTGGGAAAACCTTCGGCAAAAGAGTTGATGATGATTACAGCCACGCTGGGCATGGCCAACAATTTTGCTGCCGTTCGTTCACTCGTTACCAAAGGTATTCAGCAAGGGCACATGAAAATGCATTTGATGAATATTTTAAACCATTTCAAGGCCTCGAAAAGTGAAAAAGAAAAAGCATTGAATTACTTTTCCGGCCACAAAGTATCCTTTGCCGAAGTGGGTGAATTTATTAAAAACCTTCGTCTCTCCGGATAATGCAACAACAACAGACATGGTACGCACACGGCAAACTCCTGATTACGGGTGAGTACCTGGTTATGCAGGGCGCTCGTGCTTTGGCCGTTCCGGTGAACCGCGGACAGCATTTACAGGTTGTTTCCGCTTCCGCTGAAAACGGCGCCCGGTTGCTCTGGACAGCGCTAAAACCGGACGGTCTTTGGTTTCGGGCCGAAGTTGAATTACCCACACTGCAGATTATAAAAACAACGGATAAAACACTGACGAAGAAACTAATAGAAATTTTTACTGTTATCCGCTATTTTGCTCCGGCATTTCTTGATGGCCGGAAAAGCTACAAAGTGGAAACGTATTTGGAGTTTGATGTGGAATTTGGTTTTGGTTCCAGTTCCACGCTCATTTCCAACCTTGCTTTCTGGGCCGGTATTAACCCGTTTGATCTGCAACGAAAAGCCCTTGGAGGTTCGGGTTATGATGTGGCCTGCGCCCGGGCGGAAAAGCCTGTTTTTTATCAGCTGATAAACGGAAAACCGGTGGTTGAGCCTGTTGCATGGTCACCGTCGTTTAAAACCCGGCTCTATTTTGTTTATCTCGGTCAAAAGCAACGAAGCGATGAAAGTATTGCGCAGTTCAAAAAGAGCGCTGTTTACAGCGAAAGCAATATCCACAACATTTCGGCTATCGGCGAAAATCTTGTGAAAACGGATAATCTAAAGGATTTTGAAAACCTTCTCTGCGAACACGAAGAAATAATGTCTGCCATATTGGGAATTGCACCCGTGAAAGAGCGTCTTTTCAAAGGACATTCGGGTGTTGTAAAATCATTGGGAGCCTGGGGCGGCGATTTTGTACTCATTACGAATCACGGCACAGGCAAAGCCTTCAGGGAACAGATGAAAAACATGGGGTTTAACACGGTATTTTCGTGGGACGAACTTGTGTTGAAAAAGTAATTCCAAATTCATTCCAAAAGACTTTACAAACCCATCTTTGATACTGCAAAAGCATAAGCTCCCACGGCCACGGCATCGCTGGTTCCCAGCCGGCTGATACCCACGGCAATTTTTTTCTGCGGGTAGTAAACCTGCGTTTTGTCAGAAAAAGGAACTGCTAAAATCCGGGATTCATCCTTTAAAAAAGCAGCTTTTTCCACAGTACTTTCCCAATTGTAAGCCGTCAGTTCCATGCGTGGCATCCGGCTGCTATCGACTTTAAGAAAAGTGCTGTTCATTTGCTCCAGGGCTGTTGGCAGAAAAAGAGAATAAGCACCCGAAAGCCCGCCACCAATAACCACACAACTGTCGGTAAGACTCACCACATTGGCCAAAGCATCGCCGAGTACGAGCCCAAATGTTTTCCATGCTTCCACGGCAGCAGCTTTGTTTCCTTCTTTTTTCCCCAAACCTACCAGAAAAATTTCAAAAGGTATTGGCGTTTTCTCTACCGGAATACCACCTGCTTCGGCATACAAATGGCGAATTCCACGAATGCTCAGCACCTCTTCCACACTTTGTCTGCGGTTTAAAGAATTGCTCATGCGGTTAACTTCGGCAGCTGCCGAGTTATCGCCGCCAAAAAGCTTACCGTTAACCACAATACCGCCGCCGAAACCCGTTCCGAGCGTTACACCAAGCAAATTGTGGTATTCTCTTTTGCTTTCTCTGTTTATTTCTCTTAGATATCCTTCAATAGCCTCACCCAAAGCAAACAAATCGCCGTCGTTATTGATAAAGACAGGAATTTTAAAAATTTCTTCCAGCATTTTGGCCAGAGGAATCCCATCCATGAAAAAAGGAAGGTTTTCCAGATCGCCGATAATCCCGTTTTCATAATCAGCAGGTCCCGGAAAACAAAGGCTTATGGCACGTGCCTTCATCTTCACTAGTTGCTGTAATTCGGAAAACCCCCTGATGACTTTTTTTAAAAAATCTTCGAGGTTTTCGGAAAGAGCAGGTAAATGAACTTTCTGTTTGTGAATTTGTCTGTTTTGTACAGCCGAAAAAACCAAATTAGTTCCCCCGGCATCCAATGTAAGGATGATTGTTTTTTCCCCGCTCATATTTTTATCTGTTTTCGGTTTCAAAAATAGAAAAAAAAGGAACAAAACCAGGTAAGTTCGTTGTTTTAAACTTCCGGGCTACTTATGAGCTTTCACCATTCACCAATCCTCACCATCCCAGAATATTCCTGAAGTCGTAATCTTTCGGATTATCTAGGTATGCTTTGGCCTCTTCGTAATCGCCGGGTTCAATAAATTGGAGGCCGTGTTCAAAGACGAGTTTTGGTTTTTCGCCTTCAATGTTTACCAGGCGGGGCATAATTTTTCCGGAAGCATCCGAAACATCTTCGAGATAGAGCGGGCTTATTTTCCCGGAGCTGGAAGCCGTTACCATACAGCCTGTCCGTCCTTCGTCGAAAAGTTTTTTTACACCATATCCGAGCAGCCCGCAATACATCAAATCGAAAGCTACAGGCGGAACACAACGCAGCTCGTAGCCCAGTTCTACCGGACGGCTTTTTACTTTTAAACCCAGTTTCTTTAGTCTGTTTTGCAGTAGTACATTAAAAATATGCGCTTTACTTACGTTTCCCAGCTCGGGATGGCCATGTTCATCGTAGGTAAAGTCAATGCCTGAGTTTTTGATTTCATCTTCCGACATAAAATGAAAAACCCCTTCGCTGACGATGGCCACACCGTAGCCAATGCCCAGAATTTTGCGCTTGACGATGGCCGAGATAATCAGTTTGATAATTCGGTCAAAAGTGATTTCTACTTTGTTAAACATTTCCGGAATAACAATCATGGGGAAATGGCAGGCAGCACCAATGCCGAAAGCGAGATGGCCGGCTTCGCGCCCCATGGCTGCCGTAACAAACCAGTTGCCGCTGGTACGGGCATCTTCATAAACGGTCTGGGCAATACGGACGCCCTCCTGTTTGGCTGACTGGTAACCGAAAGTTGGTGTGTTATCCGGAAGCGGAAGGTCGTTATCGATGGTTTTGGGGACGTGTATATTTTGGATGTTGATATCATTCTTGCGCAGAAATTTGGAGATGCGATTGGCCGTCGAAGCCGTGTCATCACCACCAATGGTAACCAATAGCCTGACATTGTAATCAACAAAAAACCGCGTTGAAAACTCCGAATCTTTAGGTTTGAACCGACTCATCTTCAATGCCGAACCTCCTCTTCTGTGGATGTCATCAGCAAATTTGAAATCAACCTCCTGTACATTGGGCTCCGCTGAAAACAGTCCTTTATAACCTTCGTGTATGCCCAGAACACGGTAGCCCGAATCAAGGAACGCCATAGCTACAGAGCTAATCACGGAGTTGATGCCCGGTGCCGGTCCTCCTCCGCACAAAATGGCAATTGTTTCTTTCATAACATTGAATTTCTGAGCCACAAAGATAGAAAATGCCGGCAAGTCTTGTCCTTAGGAAAAGAAATATTTGTTTACTCTTTTCCCCGTATGAGCATCTGGAGCGTCGTCCGGTTTTTTTGGCTGAGGAAAACCTGTTTCCCACGGGTGAGTTTTCCCAGTAGTTTTCCGTTGTCGTGCCGGATGGTCAGCAGTTGCAGCCCTTCGTTATACTTTAAAATAAACTCCTCTCGCAGGCTGTTTATCACGGCATCTAATTTATCCCTGTTTTCATCGAAACAAACCGAGAAACTCACGGCAGAGTTCTGCATCAGATTGATGTGCAATTTGTACTTACTGAAAGTGCTAAAAACCGTTTTCAGGTTCGCTTCGGCCATAAAAGACAAATCGCGGGAGCTGATACTCAGTAGTGTTTGGTGTTCTTTTAAAATAATTTTCGGAACATCTGCATCATTTTCTTCATTTGCATCGATAAGTGTCGGTGGTGTTTCGGGAGCATAAAAAGCGCACACTTTCAAGGGGATATTTCTTTTACGCAACGGTTGGAGCGTTTTGGGATGAATCACCGAAGCGCCGTAAAATGCCAGCTCGATGGCTTCGTTGTAAGAGACATGGGCCAGTTTTATGGCATCACTGAAAACGCGCGGATTACAGTTCATCAGCCCCGGTACATCCTTCCAGATACAAACTTCCTCCGCTTGCAAAACGTACGCAAAAATGGCTGCCGAAAAATCGGAACCTTCGCGCCCCAGCGTAGTAACATTTCCTTTGTGTCCGGCAGCGATAAACCCCTGTGTCAGAACAATATTGCCACGGTGTAATTCCGGTTTCACCCGTGCTTCGATGGCTTTTTCGGTATAAGGCCAGTTGACGTTGGCACTGGTAAAATTTTCATCTGTTACGATAAGCGTCCTCGCATCCGTAAGTTTCACGGGAAGATTCTTTTCGCCAAACAGATAAGCGGCAATGTGGCCGGAAAAAAGCTCTCCGAAACTCACCACACTATCATAAGCAAAGAAGGGGTCGTTGGGAAGTTTTTCCAATACCTGCCACAAATTGTAAAAGTCCTGCCCGATTTGATGAATCAACGTGCTTTTATCGTGCAGGTTCAGACTCCGGATAAGCCGTACATGTTCGTTTTTTAGAACAAAATAAGCATCCTGTAACCGTTGCGGTTGTTTTTGCCGCGACAAACGCAATAAATTTTCCAGCGCATTGGTAGTTTTCCCGATGGCCGAAACCACTATCACCAACGGTTCGCATTTAAACTCCTCAACAATGGAAGCCATGTTGTGCATGCCACGCGTATCTTTCAGTAAAGCGCCACCAAATTTAAAAATCCTTAACATTCGGTTTGTCTGTTAAAAGCGTTCTTTAATCAATCCTTTTCTATAGGCCGTCAGCAGCATTTTCAAGTCAGTAATCTGTGTCATCAAATCCTTTCCGATATCGGTATCCTTCACCCTTTTCCTGATAGCTTTTGCTTCAATAAAAATTCTTTTCGAGATAATGTCTTTTTCCTCCTCAATGGCCTGGCGTTTTGAATCAAAATACTCATGCTCAACAAGTACCAGTCCGTAAGAGTTGTAAATCAGGGTATAACCCGAAACGCCGGTAACTTTTTGGTAAGGAACCGACATGCCGCCATCGATAACGAACAATTTTCCGTTGGCTTTGATAGGACTCTCGCCTTTGCACACTTTTACCGGTACATGACCGTTAACGATACGCGAATTTTTGCCGGTCAGACCGAATTCATTCAGTATAGCATTACAAAGAGCTTCATTATCGTAAACCAGTTCGTAATATGGGTTACTTTTTTCTTCGTGTGTCTCTTTTTCCGCAATAAAATAGCGCTCAAAAGTAGCCATTTTTGTTTTCCCGAAAAGCGGCGAAAGTGCCCCGCACCACAGATACCACAGATAATCGGCAGTTTTTTCGTAATGGCGGGTAAACCGGTGATGGTAAGCTTTCCGTGCAACACGGTCGAAATTATCACAAAGTGCCTTTCCCGAATACTTAGAACCGTCTATCTTAAAATCGGCGAAGTTTCCTTTTTCATCCAGAGGAATACAACCGTGATACAAAAGGTTGGCATTAAAAGTCAGATACATGCTGCCATGCAGAAACAGAAACTCAATATGGTTTTGCAAACGCTGGCTGTTTTTAATGCTGTTGCCCAGTTTTTCCATGACCTCATGTTCCTCTACAGTGAGCCGGTAAGGGTCTGCCGGATCAATCGTTGGAAAATTTTTATCCAGCAGAGCGTAGGTTTTCCCGTTGATAAGAATGATTCCTTTAGCGTAATCAATTTTGTCGAATAGCAGCCGGTCTTCCATACCGAAATACGGATTGCGCCGGACAACCTGCCCTTCCAACTTAAGCTGAATGATGGTAATAGCTTTGTGCATTTGCCGGATAATCTCCGCATCTCTTCCATCTGTTTCGGCTTTGGATGAAAATATTGAACAGTCGTCTCCCCGATAAGCTTTCATAGCAAAGGTGGCCAGCGAAAGCAGGTTAATACCATAGGCATCTTCCAAAGTACTCAGGTTGTTGTAGCGCAGCGAAATTCGTATCATATTGGCAATCAGTGCATAGCTGCCTGACACAGCGCCCATCCATAGGATATCATGGTTGCCCCACTGAATATCTACCGAATGATAATTTACCAGGCGATCCATCACCTTTTCGGCATAAGGACCCCGGTCGTAAATGTCGCCAATAATGTGCAGCCGGTCTATGAGCAGGCGTTGAATAAATTTGCAAATGGCAATGATAAAAGATTCGGCACGGTTAATCTCAATAATAGTATTGATAATACCTTCGAAATACTCCTCTTTGTCCTCCCCGCCTTCGTTGAGGAGTTCCACAATAATGTATGAAAACGAGGAAGGCATGGCTTTTCGCACTTTCGAGCGGGTATATTTGGAAGCGGCTGCCCGGGCTACTTTTATCAGCCGTTGCAGGATAATAGCAAACCATTCGTCCGGATCGTTCTCCTCCTTCAAAATAAGGTTCAGCTTTTCTTCGGGATAATAAATCAGTGTTGCCAAAAAGCGTTTTTCCTTTTCGCGAATGGTTTTTCCAAAGACATCCTCAATTTTTTTACGTACCACACCGGAAGCATTGGCAAGCACATGACTGAACGTATCATACTCGCCATGAATATCGCTCAGGAAATGTTCCGTTCCTTTGGGAAGATTCAGAATGGCCTCCAAATTAATAATTTCGGTACTGGCATCCTGGATGTTCTTAAAACGATCGGCAAGCAGCCTAAGGTATTTTAACTCCTTTTCCAACACCTTACCCGGAAAAGCATTTTCATCATATTTCTGCATACACAACTTTTAACTTGTCATCTGCAAAATTATAAAACCTGTGAAACAGGGCGCTTTTTATATCAAAATGTAATGGCGTGTGGAAGTTCCGGGAAGCAGTCTGTTTTTCATTATTTTTTAGGACAGTGTAAAAGATAGTTTTATCGTTCATTTTCTTTGATTTCCATTATTTGCGGGTAGGCTGTGTTCTGCTGTCGGACGTAATGTATTCTTACTCAGGCTTTCTTTGCAATTTTTTCCATTATCTGGTAGCTGTCACCGAGTTTACATAAGGCATCACAATTTTCTCTCAATTCCGATGTCAGGATATACAATATTTCCAAATTGCTGTTACGAACGGCTGGTCTGTTCAATTGTAATCTCACCTCTTTTTCTCTGTTGTTTGGAATTATGATATAAAGTTTCGACTGATCAGAGGGCAGTGAAAAAGATAAATCTGTCAGTCGCAAAATACCGGAATAAATTGAAGTACTTTTTTCGACTTCAAATGCACATACAACGTGATCTGTGCCTTTTTCAAACCACACAACGTCAATTAGTTTTATTGTACTGAAAGTTTCTTTGGGAACATCTATTTTAGGAAATTCTTTAATGCTGATAAAGGAGAACTTATTTCCGTTGTAAGTTTTTGAACGGTCATTGGAAGCAGCTATTACATCATAATTCAGGGCATTACCAATTTTGAGTAAATGATATTGCATTTCGGAATGTAACTGGTTTTCCTGTTTCTCATCAACAACCTTTTGACGCCTTTTCTGCAATTGTTTTAAAATCTTTTCCCGGTCTTTGTCTGTGAGGGTTGATTCTTGTCCCGCCAGGATATTTTTTGCTCCAATTTCAAAAAGCAAACCGCTGAAAGCACCTAAATCTGTTGAAAGGGCATGTCTGTATTGCCTGTTTTGCTGAATAATAACTTCACGCATCCTCAGGTACTCCGGCCAGGAACCTAACTTTACTTTGTCATTAAACAAGATGTTAAATCCATTTACAATGGCCGTATTACAAGGCGGAATAATTGTCGGGTGAAGAAAATACAGGATACTTGCAACAGCCGGGCCGAGACCTTTTATTTTTTTCTCGTCTAACTTGATAATTTCTGTCAAAAGGGTATTTTCATTTGAGGCGTTCAGGCAATTTTCTAAGAACTGCCCGAAGAACCGTTTGTTGTCCTGACTTTCGTAAATATCGGGGATTCTGAGTTTTGGCTTCCAGTAGAAAGGATGGGAAGCGCCTTCAAATACCTGCTTTTGCTCGGTAATACAAGACAAAACAAATTCGAGCGAACTTCCTTTGAAATCGTTCGGGAAGCTTCCTTCTTTGATGTCGTGTATGACTTGGATGACCCCCCGTCTGATTGAACGAAATGCTTTCAGCCGTTCTTCATTATTCACGAACCAGGTGTTATATACCAGGTCCGGATTTTCTTTGTACTGTTCAATTAAATTTTCCATTCTTTACTACCTTAACATTATGCCCAATGTTTCGGGCAATGAGCAAAATGAGATGACGAAACGCTTCACTAACCGCCTGCTGATATATTTGTTCATGTCCGTTTACTTCCATTCCACATTACGAACAGTCAATGTATGTGGTCTGTTATTTTTTTACAAATTCAACTCTTCTGTTTAACTTTTTCCCTTCTTCCGTATCATTTGTTGATACCGGGGCCAGAGGGCCTACTCCTTGTGCATACAACCGATCCGGAGAAATTGAATGATTACTTTGAAGATAGGATGCGACAGCTTTTGCCCGATCTAAAGACAGTTTACTGTTAATCTCAAAGGAACCGTCTGAATCGGTATGTCCCACAACCCATAAATTGATATTGGGATTTTCTTTTAGATATAATGCAATTTGTTCCAATGATTCCGCAGATTCGGGTTTTATCAGGGATTTACCCACATCAAAATAAATTCCATAAATAGCTATTTTACCCTCAATTTGAATTTTTTCTTTTATCAAATCTGCTTTGACCACGATGTCTTGCTTCATTGGTTCTTTTTCAATAATGGTCAATGTATATCGTCTGCCGATATCCGGCGCAGTTTTAACTTCAACCCACACCTCTTTCCCCTGAGTAGTCTTAAGAAAGTAAGATCCGAAATACGCATTTCTATGTTCGAACAAAATTTCACCACCTGCTTTTTTGATGGCATTAGAATAATTTCTAAGGATTTGTAAATAGGAAGGTTTTTTCACGTTTCTGTCAAATGCATCTTGGTGTTCATAACGAATGACTATTTTCCTTCCTTCTATAACTTGTTTTTGATCTTTAGCAAGGAAGAATTTATGAGCATCAAATTGATAATCCCAATAATTCAGGATATAATAATCAGGCATTCTGCCCAACAAATCATAATCTTTACTTCCTTTTTTATCATTATTTTGTGCTTGTAATAAAAAAACACTGAGTAACATTAGCATTAAAAAAGTAATTTTTTTCATCTTCTTTAGTATTTGAGTTATTAATGGCCACCATCGTTTCAGGCCATGAGCAGTACGGGTTTTCAGGGCCTTCACTTTCAATTTACGGTAATCCCGATGAATGTATAATCTTCAAATTTAGTAAAATTTTCCATATTGCTTAAAAGCCCGGGGGCGGCAAACGTATTTTATTCAGGGGACTTCTAATAATTCTTGTCCCCAATTTGTATGCTATGCCAAACAACAGGCTTGTCGATTTTGTTTTAATAGTTCCACCATTGGCTACAGGAATGCTACCGGTGTTGAAAAATCCGGGATTGTTTCTTATTTCTATTGTTATGAATAATTTATCATTAACCGGAAATCCTGCTCCAGGTCCGGCTGTCAGCCCCGAATCAATTCTTTTGGAAGTGCTTGTACCATCTGTTTTTGATTTGGGAAATTTACTGACGGCATCTGTAACAGAAGTCTGTTTTAGAGCGTTAATTTATGTTAAAGTATGGAGAGTCAACCGTATTTCCCCTGATTTTCCTATTTTTGAACAAACAAAATTTAAATCATTAAAAAATCCTTTATCATGTTAAAAAAATCCTTTCTTTTCCTCGGGCTTTTTCTGTTTGTCCTGTTTGGCCTTCAGGCACAAAATTTATCCGACACATTAAAACCCAATCCAAATGTAACCATTGGAAAACTGGCCAATGGCCTTACCTATTACATACAACACAACAACAAACCTGAAAACAGGGTGGAATTGCGTCTGGTGGTCAATGCAGGTTCCATTAATGAAAAAAACGACCAGCAGGGGTTGGCACACCTGTTAGAGCACATGAGTTTTAATGGCACAAAACATTTTAAAAAGTCAGCGCTCGTTGATTTTATAGAAGCCAGTGGCGTTAAATTCGGAGCACACCTGAATGCCAGTACCTCATTTGATCAAACTGTTTATAAGTTGCAAATGCCCACCATCAGGCAAAGCCTCGTTGACAGTGCAATGCTGGTGTTAGAAGACTGGGCGCATAATGTACGTCTTGAAGGTTCGGAAATTGATAAGGAACGTGGTGTTGTTAAAGAAGAATGGCGGCTTGGCCTCGGCGCACAGGATCGTATGATGAACAAATATATTCCTATCATCCTGAAAGGTTCGCGCTATGCCCAACGGCTGCCCATTGGAAAAATGGCCATTGTTGATACTGCTCATTACCAAACCATTCGTAATTTTTACCACACCTGGTATCGTCCTGATTTGATGGCTGTTATTGTGGTTGGCGATGTGAATATCGGCCAAATGCAAAAGCTTATTGAAAAGTATTTTGGAAAAATATCCAATCCGCAAAACGAACAGAAGCGGGTGGTTTACGGCATACCTGACAATCAAAAACCGCTCATTGCCATTACCACCGACAAGGAAGCTACCATGAATCAGGTGGTTGTCTTTTACAAACATCCCAAAAAAGTTGAAAAAACCGTAGCCGATTACAAAAAGCATTTGGAAGATCAGCTCATCAGCAGTATGATTACCGCACGCCTGGCCGAAATAACACAAAAACCCGGTGCGCCTTTCATGTATGCCGGTGCCGGATACGGCGGTTTTCTTGGGCGGACAACCGATGCTTATACCGCTTTTGCCATTGCCAAAGACAACCAAATCGGCAAGAGCCTGAAAACATTATTCGATGAAGGAAAGCGCATGCAGGAATATGGCTTTACATCCACCGAGTTGGCACGGGAAAAGAAAAATCTGATGCGCAAATACGAACGTTTGTATGTCGACCAATACAAACAAAGATCCTCCCTGCTTATACAGAAATACATTACCAATTTTACCAATAAAGACCCCATTCCGGGCATTGCAGAAGAGTACAAACTGGCCAAAGAACTTCTGCCACAAATTAAGCTGAACAGTGTGGACAATATGGCAAAACGCTGGATTACAGATTCAAACATGGTTGTTTTGATTACTGCTCCACAAAAAAAAGACGTAAAAGTCCCCACAAAACAAGAAGTCATGACGATTTTCGAAGCCGAAAAGACAGCGAAGCTGAAACCTTATGTGGATAAGGTTCTTCGGGCACCGTTGATTGCTCACGCCATAAAACCCGGGAAAATCGTAAAGATTCAAAAAACAGATTCGCTTTACGAAAAATGGACCTTAAGCAACGGCATAGAAGTATTTGTGAAGCCTACCCGTTTCAAAAACGACGAGGTACTCTACAAAGCTTACAGCACGGGCGGAATCTCATTGTTACCCGATGATAAGGTCATCATCACACGTGTTTTTAGCGATATTGTTGATGAAAGCGGGCTGGGACAGTTCAGTGGTATTGACCTAAGAAAAAAGCTGGCAGGAAAAGCGGCAAATCTCACACCTTTCATGGCCAACCTGCAACAAGGTTTTAAGGGTAATGCCAGCCCGAAAGATTTGAAAACATTATTTAAACTGCAATACCTCTATTTCACTTCGCCGAGAAAAGACAAGGCCATTTTTCAAAAGACCATTGCCAACCAGAAGAACCTGATTAAGCATCTGGGTGCAAGTCCGAAAATGGTCTTTTATGATTCTCTCAGCCGTGTCATCACATCACACTCTCCGCGCTCGATTGTAATTCCCACCGAAGCACAGATAAAAAGCATCAGGCAGGCTGATATTTATAATATTTACAAGAACCAGTTTCAGCATGCCTCGGGCTACAAAGTTTTTATTGTGGGAAATATCGACACACAAAAGCTGAAACCTTTGGTAGAAAAATACCTCGCCAGCATCCCCACAGGTGAAAATCTTTCCTGGAAAGATGTGAGCACTCCGTTCCCAAAAGGCGTTACAAATGTAGATGTCTATAAAGGAAGCGAACCGCAAAGCCAGGTAGTCATTGTTATGGAAGGGAAATATCACTACACCCCAAAAAACAACCTTATTATGAACGCACTGGTGCAGTCATTGAACATTGAGTTGCGTGAAAAAGTTCGTGAAGAAGAAAGCGGCACTTACGGTATTTACGTATCTCCCACGCTGAGGAAATATCCCCATGAGAAATATATTCTTATGACAGGCTTTGGCAGTGCGCCGAAAAATGTAAACAAACTGGTGAAATCAGTTTTTGAGGTTATGAAAAAAGTACAAACGGAAGGTCCTGATGCCATGACCCTTAAAAAAGTAAAAGAAACCTTTATCAGGAGCAGAGAAACCAGCGAACACGAAAACAATTTCTGGTTAAATCAACTGGTAAACAGTAACTTTTTCAACACAAAAATACGCTCTGCAAAAGAATATGATGAAGCGGTTGGCAGCATTACAGTGGAAAAAGTCAAAAAAGCGGCAAAAAAATATCTCAATACCAAACATTATGTGCTCGGGGTTTTAAAACCGGAAAAATAATACACAATAGGGAGCCATTGCAGAGACAAAATAACAGGATGGTTTTCCTTTTTGGTTGAAATGTCAGGAAAACGTATTTCCAGCAATACTATTTCGCGATTTTCTCAATCGTTTGTAATCAGCTGTGTAATCGTTCACAGGCTAATGCTATGAAAGCTTTTCTTTTCTCATCGGGGCAATGGTTATACGATTTTTGATAATGATTATTTTTGCATTTCAAACTGAAATAAAAAAGAATGAAAAGAGTACTAATAGCAACTGGTGGCGGCGATTGTCCCGGGTTGAATGCCGTGATACGGGCCATCGTCCACCGGGCGTCGCAAGAGAAAGATTGGGAAGTTCTGGGAAGCATTCAGGCTTTTAACGGTATCCTGTGGGAGCCTACCGAAGTGATTGTGCTGGACAATAAAAAAGTAGAAGGAATTCATTTTCAGGGGGGTACCATTATCGAAACCACCAACAAAGGGGGGCCGTTTGCCTGGCCCATCAAAGATAACGAAGGGAAATGGACTTCGGTTGACCGTTCGGACGAAATGATACGCAAGCTGCAGGTTATGCACATTGATGCAGTTATCAGCATCGGCGGGGATGGATCGCAACGTATTTCCGAGCAGCTTTACCGCAAAGGATTAAACATTATCGGGGTTCCCAAAACCATCGACAACGACCTCTCCTCCACCGATTCGACTTTTGGTTTCCAGACAGCTGTGGAAATAGCTACCGAATCCGTCGATAAGTTAGTTACCACTGCGGCCAGTCACAACCGTGTTTTTGTGCTGGAAGTGATGGGTCGCGAAGCGGGATGGATTGCCATGAATGCTGCCGTTGCAGGAGGTGCCGATGTGTGTCTGATTCCGGAATTGCCTTACGACATTGAAGTGGTAAAAGAAGCCCTTGAAAAACGCTTTGTTCACGACAGGGGATTTGCCGTTGTGGTAATTTCAGAAGGAGCTTATCCCAAAGGTGGTAAAATAGCTGTCCGGGAAAATGATGAAGTAGGCTACGAAAATCCAAAACTGGGAGGTATCTCACGCCAGTTGATTACAGAGCTCAGGGCTGCCGGATTTAAACACGATATGCGTGAAACGGTTTTGGGACATTTGCAAAGAGGCGGAGTTCCCATTGCTTACGACAGAGTGCTCTCCGCCCAGTTTGGTGTGAGGGCCTTTGAGATGGCAATGGACGGCGATTTTGGGAAAATGGTAGCATACCGGCATCCCAAATTTTTAGCCGTTCCTCTTAAAGATGCCATAGCTAAACCCAATCTGGTAACACTCGACAATGCTCTGGTAAAAACGGTAAAAGGATTAGGTATTTCAATGGGACAGAAATAGGCGGGTAATTTAGAAACCTTCATTATTGCATTTGCCTTTTGTAAAAAAAAATTAGTGTAAATTTGGGGCATCATTTTTAAAACGTAAAAACATGAATATACCTGAAAATTTAAAGTTTACTAATGATCACGAATGGGTGAGAGTAGAAGGCAAAGAAGCTTATGTGGGAATTACCAACTTCGCCCAGAATGAATTGGGCGATATTGTTTTTGTTGAGGTGGAAACCATCGACGAAACGCTTGCAAAAGAGGAGCCCTTTGGTACCATTGAAGCCGTCAAAACGGTTTCAGACCTGTTACTTCCTGTTGGAGGAACTATCCTTGAGCTGAATGAAAAGTTAGAAGACACCCCCGAGCTTATCAACAAAGACCCTTACGGAGATGGCTGGATTGTAAAAATGAAACTGACAAATCCTGCCGAAGTGGATGGTTTGTTAGATGCAGCTGCCTACAGAAATCTGATTGAATCATAGCAACACGTTTTATGCTAAAAAAATTATGGCCTGCCCTTTTATGGTCGTTCATCATCCTGCTGTTGACCGGTTTACCCGGTAACGATTTCCCAAAAATAACCACTTTCTGGGGTTGGCTGGAACCCGACAAGGTAGTACATCTCTTTATTTTCGGAGGGCTGACCTTTCTGATTTTATTTGGTTTCCGTGTGCAATATTTTAACAGTAAAAAACGTTACTTATTCGGATTGACAGCAGTTATCATTACTGCCGTTTATGGAATGATAACCGAAGTTCTGCAATATTATGTTTTTATCGGAAGAAGTGGGAACAGGTTTGATTTTTTTGCTGATACAATAGGTGCAATAGCGGGATGGTTACTTTTTCTCTATCTGTATCGAAAAAAAATAAGGGGAAAAGAAAGTCATTAAAAAGAATTTGCCTAATTTAGCAGCCGGAAAAAGTGAGTCGTAATAAAAACAAAAAAACAAAAAAAGAATGGAATCCAGAAAAACATCAAAAGCTGACCTGGAAAACAAGAAAGCACTCTTTTTTGAAATTGGTCTCGTCATTGCATTGGCTCTTGTCTTTGTTTCTTTTAATTATAAAAGTTATGAAAAAAGAACAATTACTCTGGTACAGCGCAGGGCCAACAATGCTCCCGAGGAGATGGCCCCTATTACGGAACAAAAGGTAAAACCACCACCACCACCACCTAAAACGGTAACTCAAATTAAAATCGTGAACAATAACGTGAAGGTAAATACCGATGTTGATATTGATGTAAATGCCAATATGAACACCAAAGTGGCTGAATACGTACCACCGGAAGATGAAGACGTTATTCCCGAACAACATATCTTTATGGTTGTGGAACAGATGCCCTCATTCCCCGGCGGACAGGGAGCGCTTATGAAATATCTCGCTGAACATATCAAATATCCTGAATTGGCTAAAGAAAGTGGTATCCAGGGTCGTGTATTTATTAACTTTGTGGTAGAACCCGATGGCCGTATTGATCAGGTAAAAGTGCTCCGCGGTATTGGCGGCGGTGCTGACGAAGAAGCCGTCAGAGTAGTAAAAGGCATGCCGAGGTGGATTCCGGGCAGGCAAAGAGGTAAACCCGTGAGGGTCTCTTTTAACCTTCCCGTGAAATTTACACTGGAATAATAAATTCAGAATTCAATAAAAGAAAAGCTCTTCAACCCGAAAGGCTTTTTTTATTATTCCTTAAATCCGCAAGTATGTTCGTTACGAAAAGTCAAAGTGTGCGTTAGTATTGGTGTAGCGCAGATTTGAGACACGCAAACATAGCACAGGTTATGGTGAGTATCGAAAATCGGGCATTCCCAATAATGACGTGCAATTTGGCTTTGCAGTAGAAGATATTTGCGGATTTAAGGTTATTCGGAAACGGAATGAAAATGGCGAAAGATTATTCCTGCTTTCGCCTTGCCTACAACAGCAGCCATATTTTCCTCCGGGGCTTCCCTGATTTTTTTCACAGACTTGAATTTCCTTAACAGTTTTTGGACGGTATCCTTACCGACACCTCTTATTTCTGTCAGCTCCGATTTCAGTGTTCCTTTTCTGCGCTTTTTACGATGATGTGTAATACCAAAACGATGGGCTTCATCGCGCAACTGTTGAATAACACGCAGCGTTTCCGATTTTTTATCGAGATAAAGCGGCACGGAATCGTTAGGAAAATACAGTTCTTCCAACCGTTTGGCAATACCAATAATACCGACTTTTCCAAATAATCCCAGCTTTTTTAAGCTTTTCACAGCCGCACTCAACTGTCCTTTTCCTCCATCCACAACAATCAATTGTGGTAATACCTTCTCCTCTTTAAGGAGCCGGCCATAACGCCGGAGGATAATCTCCTCCATGGAGGCAAAATCATCCGGCCCTTCCACGGTTTTGATATTGAAATGACGGTAAGCTTTTTTGTTGGGTTTGGTTTTATAAAACTGTACCATGGAAGCTACCGGATAATCTCCCTGAAAGTTGGAATTATCAAAACACTCGATGGTATCGGGTAAAACAGTCAGCCGCAGATCACTTTTCATTTTTTCAAGGATACGCTTGCTGTTCCGGTCCGGATCCACCAATTCCTGCTGTTTTTGCCGCTCCATTTTGAAATACTTCGTGTTGCGCTGACTCAGCTCAAGCAACTGTTTCTTATCACCCCGCCGTGGAATGGTAACCTTTACGTCTTGCCAGCTTAGCCCGGGATGAAACGGAACGATAATCTCTTTGGCGGTACTACCGAAACGTTGGCGAAAATCGGCAATAACAAAGGTCAGAATCTCCGAAGATGTCTCATTGAGTTTTTTCTTTATTTCAACGGTATGAACCTGAACGATAGAGCCGTTCATTACCTTTAGATAGTTGACAAAGGCATTGTTTTCTTCGTTTAGAACAGAAAATACATCTACATTGCTGATGTGCGGATTCACAATGGTTGATTTGCTTTTGTAATTTTCAAGAATCTCCAGCTTTTCCTTTACCAGCTGCGCATTTTCAAAATCCTGCTTTTCTGCGTAGGCTATCATTATCTTACGCAACGCATCAATCACCTCACTCAGGTTACCTTTTATAATAGCACGAATCTGACCAATGGTTTCAGTATACTCCTGCTCCGTTTGTTTTCCCACACAGGGCGCCTTACAATTGCCGAGATGATATTCAAGACAGACTTTGAATTTTCCTTTTTGGATATTTTTTTGCGAAAGATACAGCTTGCAGGTACGCAACGGGTAGAGCTTCCGGATAATATCCATCAACGTTTTCATCATCCGCACCGAGGCATACGGACCGTAATACTCCGAACCATTGTTCAGCACATGGCGCGTAGAAAATATCCGCGGGAAAGATTCTTTTTTAATACAAAGCCAGGGGTAGGTTTTGTCATCCTTTAGCATGATATTGTATCGTGGCTGTAATTTTTTAATCAGGTTGTTTTCCAACAACAGGGCATCCAGTTCTGTTTCTGTAACAATAAATTTTATGTCTCTGATTTTTCTTACCAATACCCGCAACTTTCCGCTTTCAGGTTCTTTATTAAAATAACCGGACACGCGCTTCTTCAGATTTTTCGCCTTGCCTACATACAAAATTTTTCCTTCGATGTCGTAATAGCGATAAACACCCGGACTTGCAGGAAGGCTGTGCACAATAGCAGAAAGTGACTTTTGGAGATCGATATTTTTCACGCCGGTAGATTTTTTACAAAAATATCATTAAATCCGGCTTATACGTTGAAGTCGTTTAAAGTCAGGCTACGACTTCAAACAACCGGGTGAGTAAGACAAAATCGGAAACAGTTAACTGCTCAGCCCGCCGGTCCAGCAAAGAATGCTCAAATTCAATTTTTCCGAAAAGCGGCTTCAACGCATTACGCAGCATTTTTCTTCGCTGTCCGAAAGCGGTTTTTACCACTTTGTAAAACAGGCTTTCATCACAATTGAGTGAGATAGTTTTGTTTCGCCGAAGCCGGATAACCGCAGATTTTACTTTGGGCGGCGGGAAAAATACCGTTTCATTGACGGGAAAACAGTATTCGATGTCGTACCAGCTTTGCAACAGCACGCTCAGAATTCCATAAGTCTTGCTTCCGGGTGGGGCAACAATACGTTCGGCTACCTCTTTTTGTATCATCCCCACCACTTCGGGGATACGGTTCCTGTTTTCCAGCACCTTAAAGAATATCTGACTCGAAATATTGTAAGGAAAATTTCCGATAAGGGCAAAAGAAGCAGGAAACAACCCGGGCAAATCACTTTTTAAAAAATCGGCTTCAAGAATACGAAGCCGTTCATCGGTAAAATGGCTGTTCAAATACTCCACCGACTCCGCGTCAATCTCAATCAAAGTGAGTTCGGAAAGATTTTCCCTTTCGAGAAGCAATTGTGTTAAGATACCGGTTCCGGGACCAATTTCGCAGACCGCAGTGAAATCTTTATTGAGACAGGCGGTAATCTTCCGGGCAATGTTGGTATCTTTCAGAAAATGCTGACCCAGATGTTTTTTTGGCCTGACCATGAAGCGGTAAATAATTAATTGATAATATCAAAACCTGTATAGCTTTGCAAAGCTTTGGGAATCTTAATTCCGTCCGGTGTCTGGTTGTTTTCCAGCAATGCAGCCACAATCCGCGGCAGCGCCAGTGCACTGCCGTTGAGGGTGTGTGCCAAACGTATTTTTCCATCTTTTCCTTTGAAACGCAATTTCATCCGGTTGGCCTGGTAATTTTCAAAATTGGAAACAGAACTCACCTCAAGCCATCGTTTTTGTGCTCCGGAATAGACTTCAAAGTCAAATGTTAAAGCCGCGGTAAAACTCAGGTCGCCGCCGCAAAGCCGCAAAATACGAAATGGCAACTCCAGTTTACGTAACAACCCGGCCACATACTCTTTCATTACTTCCAGTGTTTCATAGGATTTTCCGGGATGCTGAATCTGTACAATCTCCACTTTATCAAACTGATGTAACCGGTTCAATCCGCGGACATCTTTGCCGTACGAACCGGCTTCGCGCCGGAAGCAGCTGGAATAAGCCACATTTTTTACAGGGAGGTCTCCCTCTTTCAAAATCACGTTGCGATAGATGTTGGTCAGCGGTACCTCCGCCGTAGGAATCAGGTAAAGCTTGTCGAGACCAGCAAAATACATCTGCCCTTCCTTATCCGGAAGCTGGCCGGTACCAAATCCGGAAGCCTCGTTCACCATCAACGGTGGTTGATACTCCAGATATCCGGCATCGATAGCTTCATCCAAAAAGAAATTGATGAGTGCCCGTTGCAGCCGTGCTCCTTTTCCGCGGTAAAACGGAAAACCGGCACCGGTAACTTTACTGCCCAAATCAAAATCAATAATCTTATATTTGTCTGCTAACTCCCAGTGCGGAAGCGCGTTTTCGGGAAGACCGGGCAAGTCGCCTTCCGCATAAATCTGCTCATTATCTGCATCACTTTTACCGCACGGAACCGAAGGATGCGGCACATTGGGAAGCTCCACCAGCTTTGCATTGAGCGCCACAACAATGCGTTCAGCCTGCTCCGACAACGCTTTCGCCTGCTCTTTCAACGACAAAGATTCCTTGCGTACAGCCTCGGCTTTCTCCTTTTCCCCCGATTTAAAATAGCGGCCAATTTCTTTTGCCAGTTGTTTCGCCCGTGCCAGCGTATCGTCCAGCGTTTTCTGATTTGTGCGGCGTTGCCGGTCAAGGTCAATAATTTCTTCAACAAGCGAAGCAGCATCAAAATTTTTTACGGTCAGGCGTTCAATTACCTCTTCTTTGTTTTCCCTGATTCTTTGCAGTTCAAGCATAAGTAAAAGTTTTTGCAAAGATAAACAGGATTAATCCATAAAAAATAGTAGCAGAAAGTTTTTCACTAAATAATATTTTTCCGGACGGCAAGGGAAGATGATGAACGAAATAAGAAGTAAACAGTGAAAAATGACAACCGTTTGACCATTGAATGACAATCGCTTGACAATTGTTTGAAACAAAGGAACGCTTCATTATCTCAAACCACTACTTTGCCAACACTGAAATTTCTCTACTTTTACCTTCATTAATAAAAAATACAGGTATGCAACTCAAATTGCCGGCTTACGAGGTAAAAATCAGAGAGAACGGAACAAAGGGAAAAGAAATCTTCGACACTTTCCGAAAAAAATATATCCGGTTGACACCCGAAGAGTGGGTACGTCAGCATTTTCTGCATTTTTTGTGTAACGAGATGCACTATCCGGCGTCGCTTATGCGTGTGGAAAAAAGTCTGATAATTAATGGTATGCCCCGCCGTTTTGATGCCGTTGTTTATAAAAAAGATGGAACGCCCACCCTGTTAATTGAATTTAAAGCGCCGGAAATAAAGCTGAGTCAGGCTGTTTTTGACCAGGTTGCTACCTATAATCTCGCTGTTCGTGCCGACTATCTCATTATTAGCAACGGGCTCTCCCATTACTGTTGTAAAATGGATTATGAAAAACATCGTTATCATTTTTTGCGCAACATACCTGATTTTACTGATTTATAATAGATTACCCGTTTTTATTTTGTCTAAATAAAAAAAATGATTTCCTTTGCAACAAAATTCCTTTTGGAATACTAAAAAGTTATAAATTTGTGCATAAATTTTTATGGTATGAAAAAGACAATCCTTCAAATTATTTTGATAGTTACAGCTATAGGCTTAGCTTATTATACTTATGCAAGTATTATGGAGCCTGTCAACTTTAACAAAGAAAAAAGAGCTCGTGAAAAATTGGTGATTCAATATCTTAAGGATATCCGTTCGGCAGAGTTTATTTACAAACAGCTTAACAACAGATATACCGGTTCGTTTGATACGCTGATTCATTTTGTGGACAGTGTAAAAATTCCTGTGGTAAAAATGATTCCCGATCCTAATGACACCACTTATACCCTCACCATTAACGATACGGTAGGATATGTAAGAGTAGCTGATTCTTTGTTCAAAAACCAACCCGGTTTTGATTACAACAAGATTAACCTTGTACCGTTTTCTAACGGTGACAAGTTTTCTATTAAGGCAGGTGTAATAAAAAAAGGTGGCGTAAAAGTTAACGTTTTTGAAGTAAAGACGCCTTTCACCAGTTACCTGAAAGGAATGGATAAGCAACTTATTATCAACCTTATTGCCAGCCGAAAGGAATTAAAAAAATATCCCGGACTGAAGGTGGGGTCTATGACCGAGCCATCCACAGATGGCAACTGGGAATAATACCTGGCATTATGCCATTAAGTATTAAACCACATATCAGCTACCTCGACAAATCTTTTAAAGAGTTACACACACGTTCGTATATCATGGCCATGCAAATCAACATGCATGGTTTTACTTTTTCCCTTTATAATCCGGATAAGAATAAATATATCGGTTTACAGCAATATCTTTTCGGCGAGAAAAAGACCCCGGCCGACTTCCCTCTTCTTTTCGATATTGTTCTGAACGAATACCCCTGGTTTGCATATCCATTCATGGATTTTTATTGTCTGATTCAGAATAGCTTTAATACACTCATTCCGCTTCCTCTTTTCAACAAACAGCACAAAAACCTCTACCTCGGTTTTAACCATCCTTTTCAGGAAAACCACCGGATTGTTTATGATGAACTGAAAAATACCGGGTCGGCAAATGTTTATTACATGGCTAATCCTCTCGCCGAAAAGGTGAAAGAATTCTGGCCTAACGCGCGAATTGCTCACTACTCCACAGCGCTTATAGAAAGCCTTACAGTCAATTTTAAAAATAAATTTGACGAAAACAGCCTGTTTCTCGATGTCCACGAAGAAAGTTTCGATTTGGTTTATTTTAAGGAAAACCGTCTGTTTTATACCAATAACTTTCTTTACTACACCAAAGAAGATTTCACTTACTTCCTGCTTTCATCCATGGAACAACTTACCCTGAATCCTGAAGAAGTACGGTTAATACTTATGGGTAAAATTGATAAAAACGACGAAAATTATCAGCTTATCTATCAATACATCAGGAAAATAGAATTTATAGGAGATAATAAAAACTTTCATTACTCTTACGTACTTGATGATTTGAGACGGCACAACTACTACACACTTTTTAATGTGTTGCAATGCGAATTATAGCCGGAAAATATAAAAGCCGGAAAATTACCCCCCCGAAAAATCTACCGGTACGCCCCACCACCGACCGGGCAAGAGAAAGCCTGTTTAATGTTTTAAATAACCTGGTTGATTTCAGGGAAATTACGGCCTTAGATTTGTTTTCCGGAACCGGTGCTATTTCGTTCGAACTGGTTTCGCGCGGATGCAACGAGGTTACTGCCGTAGATCAAAACCGCCAGTGTGTGGAATGGATCCGCAACGCCACCAAAAATTTCCAAATAGAAAACCTGCAGATCAGGCAGGCCGACAGTTTCCGGTTTATGACGCAAAGTCCCCAAAAATATCATTTGATTTTTGCCGACCCTCCTTACAATATGAACCGCATTGAAGACATCAGCCGGCAGGTTTTCAAAAACGACCTTTTAAAAGAAGACGGCTGGCTCGTGATAGAACATCCTAAGGAAATTGATTTCTCAGAACAGCAGTATTTTTCCGGTCACCGGAAATACGGAAAAGTTAATTTTAGCTTTTTTCATTTTGTAAACAATGGATAAAAGACTTTCGAATAAAAAGACCCTCGCGCAAATTTTCTTTTTCACCGGGCTGGGAGCGGACGAAAGAGCCTTCTCGCAACTCGAAGTTCAAACATCGCTCCCAAAAATCCATGTTGCCTGGCTGAAACCACAAAGAAAAGAAACGCTTCCGGCCTATTGCCGCCGTTTGATAAAACATTACAAAATAAAAAACGGGGATGTCCTTATCGGACTCTCTTTTGGCGGACTGGTAGTTACCGAAATCAACAAGCTGATAAAACCGGCGCTGAGCATTCTTATTTCCAGCGTATCCACACGGAAGGAACTGCCACTGCTCTACCGGATAGCCGGACGGTTAAACCTGCATAATCTCATTCCGAAATCCTCCCTGAACAAACCAAACCGGTTGAAATATTATTTTTTCAGCCTGAAAAAACCTGCACAAAAGCAGCTGTTTGATGACATTATCACCGACGCAGATCCGGATTTTGATCAATGGGCAATTGAGAAAATTGTTCACTGGAAAAATAGCAAAAGACCGGAAAATCTTTACAAAATAAACGGCTCCTCCGACCGGATTATACCTGTTCGCAAAGCTTCTTCCGATTTTGTTATCGAGGGCGGCAGTCATTTCCTGACATGGGAAAATGCTGATGCCGTTTCAGAGATTATCCGTCAGTTGCTGGAAAAAAACGGATTTGAAACAAAGAAATAACGCCTTATTTTTTTCTGACAAACCCGGCTAACCGGAAATTTTATACCTTTACTTTCTGTTAATTCCATAATTATGAACAGAGACCTGAATTTAGAAAAGCTAAAAAAAACACCTCTTTGGGATGTTATTGTTATTGGTGGTGGTGCTACCGGGTTAGGGACTGCCGTGGATGCCACTACCCGCGGATTTAAAACCCTGCTGCTCGAGCAGGCCGATTTTGCCAAAGGGACTTCCAGCCGGAGTACGAAACTGGTTCATGGTGGCGTTCGTTATCTCGCCCAGGGCGATATTTCGCTGGTTCTCGAAGCGCTGAAAGAGCGCGGACTCTTACGCCAAAATGCTCCACATCTTGTTCGTAATCAGGCATTTATTATTCCAACATACGAATGGTGGGATGGTCCTTTTTATACCATTGGGCTGAAAGTGTATGATATGATGTCGGGCAAACTGGGACTGGGACCTTCCGAACGGGTGAACACGGAAGCCGTTACCAAAGCCATTCCCAACCTGAAAAAAGAAGGACTAAACGGAGGAGTCATCTATTATGACGGTCAGTTTGACGATGCCCGTCTCGCCATCAGCCTGGCACAAACTTTAGAAGACAACCGCGGAACCGCCCTTAACTATTGCAGGGTAACCGGCATTTTGAAAGACAAAATGGGCTTTGTGGACGGAGTAACCGTTTTAGATACCGAAAATAATGAAGTTTACGAGATCAGGGGAAAAGCCGTAGTGAATGCCACCGGCGTTTTCGCCGACAGCATCATCCAAATGGATCATCCCGAAACAAAAAAAACCATTGTCCCTTCGCAAGGAGTTCATATCATCCTCGACAAGAAGTTTCTGCAGGGCGACACGGCCATCATGATCCCCAAAACGCCCGACGGACGTGTACTGTTTGCCGTGCCATGGCACGGCAAAGTAGTGGTAGGCACCACCGATACCCTCATGGACGAAATCAGTCTGGAACCACGGGCTTTGCCTGAAGAAATTGATTTTATCCTGAATACAGCCGGCGAATATCTGGTTTATCCTCCCAAGAGATCCGATGTGCGTAGCGTTTTTGCCGGTCTCCGTCCGCTGGCAGCACCGGAGGAAGAAGGCGAAAAAACCAAAGAAATCTCCAGAAGTCATAAAATCATCATCTCCCCCACCGGACTGCTGACTATCATCGGCGGAAAATGGACTACCTACCGGAAAATGGGAGAAGACGTCATTGAAAAAGCTATTCTCATCGGCGGTCTTGAAGAAACGCCTTCGGTAACAGACAACATGCCTATCCACGGATATGTAAAAAGCTTTGACGATAAGGATCCGCTGTACTACTACGGTTCGGACAGAGACAAAATAAAAGCACTTGCACTGAAAGACCAAACTATGACAGAGCCGCTGGTTGAAGGATTTCCCTATACCAAAGCGGAGGTGGTCTGGGCCGTACGTGAAGAGATGGCACGAACAGTAGAGGATTTCCTGGCACGTCGCAGTCGGTTTTTGCTTTTAGATGCCCGTAAAAGCATGGAAGCAGCACCCGCAGCGGCCAAAATTATAGCCGAAGAATTGGGCTTCAGGCGCCGCTGGCAACGGGAGCAGATAGAAAAATACACCACGCTGGCCAAAGGCTATATTTTGGAATAAACCCGGAAAAACATTTCCTTTTTTTAAAAAACTTACCATGAGGAAAAACTACATTCTTGCATTGGACCAGGGAACCACCAGCTCACGTGCCATTATTTATGACCATGCGGGGAAAATACGGGCAATGGCACAGAAAGAGTTCCGGCAAATTTTTCCCAAACCCGGATTTGTGGAACATGATCCCATGGAAATCTATAGCTCACAAATTAGTGTAGCCGCTGAAGTGCTGGCTCAGATGGAGATTCATGATAACGCCATTGCTGCAATCGGCATCACCAACCAGCGTGAGACAACCATCGTCTGGAACCGGAAAACCGGAAAACCGGTGTACAACGCCATCGTGTGGCAGGACAGGCGGACTTCGTCTTATTGCGATCAGTTAAAAAAAGAGGGCCTTCAGAGCCTGATAGCCGGAAAAACAGGATTGGAAATTGATGCTTATTTCTCGGCAACCAAAATCAAATGGATTCTCGACAACGTCCCCGGAGCACGCAAAACCGCCGAAAAAGGAGAGCTGGCTTTCGGCACCGTAGACAGTTGGCTCATCTGGAACCTGAGCAATGGTAAAGCCCACCTGACCGATATCTCCAATGCTTCGCGAACCATGCTCTACAACATCCACACCATGAAGTGGGACGAAGATTTGATCCGGCTTTTTGATATCCCGGCCTCTATGCTTCCCGAAGTAAAAGCCAATAGCACATACTTTGCCGACACCTCCGATCTGATTTTTTCGTCAAAAATTCCTATCAGCGGGGTAGCCGGCGACCAGCAGGCAGCGCTGTTCGGGCAGATGTGCGTCCACAAAGAAATGGTGAAAAACACTTATGGAACCGGATGTTTTATCATGCTCAATACCGGAAACAAAGCCGTCCGGTCAAAAAACAGGATGCTCACCACCATTGCCTGGCAGCTGCGTGGAGAAACCACTTACGCGTTAGAAGGCAGCGTTTTTGTGGGCGGCGCTGTCGTTCAATGGCTTCGCGACGGATTGCAACTTATTAAAACAGCACAATCCAGTGAAAAACTGGCGCTTTCGGTGGAAAATACGGGAGGCATTGTTTTCGTACCTGCTTTTACCGGACTGGGGGCGCCACACTGGAAACAGGATGCGCGGGGAATGATTTACGGCATTACCCGCGGAACAACCCGGGCACATATCACACGTGCAGCGCTGGAATCCATTGCTTACCAAAGCTATGATGTTATAAAAGCCATGCAACAGGATGCCGGCTTTGCCGTTGAAAATCTGCGTGTCGATGGTGGTGCGGCAGCCAACAATTTCCTTATGCAAATACAGGCAGATATTTTGCAAACCAACGTCCAAAGACCCGTAGTACTGGAAAGCACATCACTTGGAGTAGCCTATTTTGCAGGACTTGCCGTCGGCTTTTGGCAAGATGTGCAGGAAATTGAAAGGCAGTGGGAGATAGAAAAAGAATTCGTTCCCACCCAATCTCCCGAAGTTGTTGAAAAGGGTATCGAAGTCTGGCACGAAGCGGTACGGAAAGTTTTACAATAGCAACAAAAGAAGAAGTTATAATATTCTTGTTTTAAACGTTTTATATCTTTAGGGCATTGCCCCGATAAAGAAATCTGTCAGGGTAATTGGTGAAAAGCGCCTCCACATTCAACTCCTGTAATCGTTTAAGAAGACGGGGATTATTCACGGTATAAACCCACACTTCCAGCCTGTGGCCATGAATTTCGTTTACCAGTTCCGGACTTACCACTCTCATCGGGATGTTGACAGAAGTAGCTTTCAGTGCCTTTGCCAAAACCACAAAGCCATGCGGATGCTTTTCATAAAGGATACCGATTTTTGTGAAATGATCCAGCTCCCGGAACTGCATCAGCTGCTGATGGTCAAAAGAAGAGATATAAAAATCTCCGGTTTGCCAACCGCGGTTTTCTTTGTAATAGTGAAGCAAATCGGCAGTGGAAACCGCCACTCCCGAACCTTTAAGTTCGATATTAACTTTAGCCCGCCGGTTCACCAGGCTCAGCACTTCATGAAGTGTAGGAATTCTTTCTCCATCTCCTGCATCTGCCTGTTGCAATTCGTGAAGGGTTTTGTCTGACACAAGACCTTTTCCCGATGTTGTCCGGTTGATTTTTTCATCATGGATGACCACAAGCTCACCGCTGGCACACCGATGCACATCCAGTTCGATCATTTCAACTCCCATCCGGATGGCTTTTTCAAAAGAAGCCGGTGTATTTTCAGGAGCGGTTCCACTTGCGCCACGATGTCCGATTATGAGCATATTTCAATATTTCAAAAGCATTTCAAAAAACGGATGACGAGGTTCACTCTTTTTCGCCAAAAACAAATTAAAATTTTCCGACTCATCTATTTTTGGTCAGCATACATTGCCACCCCATGGAAACCTTCGGAAGTAACATAGGCGCGAAACATGCCGGGTGTGTTGAAGGTCATCGTAAAATGACCGGTACGATCCACGGCAATGACGCCTCCTTCGCCACCCTGTTTTTTCAGCTTAACAAGGATATCGTAATTAGCCGCTTCTTTCAGGCTAAGACCGGAATATTTCATAAGAGCACTAATATCGTAAGCCACAACATTGCGCATAAAGTACTCGCCGTGGCCGGTACTCGAAACCGCACAGGTAGCATTGTCAGCGTAAGTGCCGGCTCCAATAATAGGCGAATCGCCAACGCGGCCATACATTTTATAGGTCATGCCTCCGGTAGAAGTTCCTGCGGCGAGGTTTCCGTATTTATCTAACGCCACGGCGCCTACTGTTCCGTGCTTTTCGCCCTGCGCCATTTTGGCTTTAACTTTCAGATAAGATTTCCACCGGCTTTCCGTGAAGAAATAGCTGCTGTCCTCCATTTGCAATCCCTGCTTTGCAGCGAAAATTTCGGCGCCTTTTGAGATGAGCAAAACATGGGGTGTATGTTCCATAACCGCACGCGCTGCCAAAATAGGATTTTTTATGGTATGTACATTAGCCACGGCGCCGGCCATAAGGTTTTTGCCATCCATGATGGAGGCATCCATTTCATTTTCTCCTCTTGCGTTAAAGACAGAACCTTTCCCGGCATTAAAAAGCGGAGAGTCTTCCATCATGGTGATGCTTTTGGTAACCGCATCCAGGGCCGAGCCGCCCCGTTTTAAAATAAATTCACCCGAGTCGATGACCTGTTGCAACTTGTCGCGATAGCGTTTTTCTTTTTCGGGGGTCATCTGTTTTTTTTCAATCACTCCGGCGCCACCATGAATGACGAGTACATATTTTCCCAACGTTTTCTTGCCGCTGTTTTTTGCAGGCTGGCAGGAAGTGAACGCCAGCAATGTTAATGAGAGGAGACCAATAAGATATTTTTTCATAAGTGAGTATTTTGAGTTTCAAATAATTTACTAATGTGTTACGGACTGGCTTACAAGGGGAAGAAACAGGCTTTTAAAGTCGTAGATTCCAAACATTTGTGCCGAGGTAATTAAAACAACAACGACAATTACCCATTTGACAAAAACCACCCCTTTTTTGACAGCCATCCTTGAGGCGACCAAAGCCCCAATCATATTACCGAGAGCCATTATCAGGCCGTATTTCCAGTTAATTTCGTGATTATAATAAAATATTGCGAGGGTAAAAGGAGCGTAAGCCAGAATAATCAACACTTTGATGGCATTTGCTTTTACCAAATCGTAGCCGGCGCCAAGCACAATGCCCGCCAAAAAAAAGTAGCCCACCCCCATGTGAATAAATCCGGCATAAATTCCGATAAAAAAGAAGATGACGTAAGTACTCCGGCTAATGGGTTTCTTTCTCACCTCGGCCTTTCCATAAATATACTGCTGCGGTTTGAACAAAATAATCAGCAGCAGCACCAGCATAATGACGCCAATCGCTTTCTCAAAGATGGCCTCATTAATGTCAACAGCCATCCAGGCACCCACGAGAGAGCCGATAATGGCCGGAATGGAAAGACAGAGCGCTTTGCGTTGTTCCAGCACTTTTTGTTGTTTGAAACTGGATACCGCTACCAAATTCTGAAGTGCGATGGCCACCCTGTTGGTTCCGTTTGCCACAGTGGCCGGCAGCCCCAGCATAATCAAAATAGACAACGAAATAATACTCCCTCCGCCGGCCAGCGTATTAATAAAGCCTACCAAAACACCCGAAAGGACCAGTGCTAAAAATTCAACAGTACCCATTTATTCTTTGATTATGAAACCATGCAGGATTTTAAAAAGTTCTTTTGGATTGAACGGTTTGGCAATAAAGCCATCCATTTCGGCAGCCATGGCCTTCTTGCGGTCCGATTCCATGGCATTGGCGGTAAGTGCCACAATAAAAGCATGACGTTCGCCTTGTTCTTTTTCAAATTTTCGGATTTGCCGGGTTGCTTCAAGGCCATCCATCACAGGCATCTGAATATCCATTAAAATCAAATCGTACGGATTCTGGATATACTTTTCCAGCCCTTCTTTTCCGTTGTTGGCCACATCCAGTTTGCAGCCATTTTTTTCAAGGGTTATTTTACTGATTTTCTGATTAATCAGGTTATCCTCCACCATAAGAATCCGGAATTCTTTCAACAGTTCTATAATCTTTGACTCATCAAATGATTCTTTTTCCGGCATTTCAGCTTTCAAAGGAATGGCAAACGAGAAAAGAGAGCCTTTACCCTCCCTGCTTTTCACTCCTATTTTACCCTTCATAATTTCCACCAGTCTTTTGGAGATGGCCAGCCCCAGACCTGTTCCCTGATAACTTTTGGTAGTTGAGAGATCCACCTGCGAGAAGCTTTCGAATATTTTATTTAAGAGCACATCTTTAATGCCGATACCGGTATCTTCCACTTCAAACCGTACTTTTAAATAATTGTTTTTCAGAGTTTTCTCAAGAAAAATTCTAAGCCACACATTCCCCTTATGAGTAAATTTCATAGCGTTATCCAGTAAATTCCTCAACACTTTTCGAAGAGAAGTTTTATCGCCGATAAAAAATCCGGGTAGTTTCGGGTCAATTTTTACTGAGAACTCAATTCCCTTATCTTTTGTCTCACTTTTAAATTCATTTTCCAGATGGCTTATGAGCGATAGCATAGAGAATTTACCGGTTTCGGGTTTAAATTTACCCGTTTCGATAGCCGAAAATTCAAAGACATCTTCGATAATGCCCATCAAATGCATGGCTGATTTCAGTAAATTTGTCAGATAATCATTCTGATTTTTCCCTAAGTTCGTCTGACCCAGAATTTCTGCCATTCCAATAATGCCGTTGAGGGGTGTTCTTATTTCATGGCTCATGTTGGTAAGAAACTGGTCTTTAATATGTACGCCTTCTTCAGCGAGGTCGCGGGCTTGTTTTAGTTGTAGCTCATAATTTTTCTGACTGCTGATGTCCCAGGAGATACCTATCAGCCCGATGATTTTTCCTTCTTTGCTACGTACCGGTGCAATATTGGTATGTACCCAGATTTTTTTTTCGTTCTGCTCAACCTGCTCTTCCACATTATAGAAAAAGCTACCATCTTTAATCACCTGTTTTTCAAGTTCCTGATATTTTCCCTGAGGCAAATAATGATGAAAAACCTCTTTTAAGGTCTTTCCCAGCACATCTTTCCGGGTCAGACCGGAAAATTCCAAAAATGCTTTGTTTACAAGCTGATACCGGAAATCACTGTCTTTAAAATAAACTAAAGCAGGAATTGTATTCAATAAGGTATTTAACCTTTTCGCCTGGCGTTCCTGTTCCTGGAGGGCCCTTTTCAAATCTTCGGAAGTCTTGGTAAGCAACGAATTCACAACGTTTTTATCCTTCAAAGCCCGTTGTAGTTTAAAATCAAGGATGTCAGCCTCCATGGACAACCGGCCTATCTCGTTTTGCATCTCAAGCTTTAGCTTGATGAGGTCTTTTGCCTTATCAATATGGTTGAGCTTTTCGGCCAGTTGTTGAATAATTTTCTGCATGGTGCTTTACTTTCCCTTTTTTCTTAACAAAGCCAATGTGAAAGTCTGGTTATAGAAAGAGCAGTGGCCATTGTCGTTGTTTCCAATCTCGCCATAAGTAAAAAAACCTGCCAGCGGCTTTTTCCACTTAATGGAAGCCAGTTTTATTTCAGTAGAAATCAGCGGACCCAACGCTATGTGGCGGGCAATACACGAAAACAAAAGCAACAAATCGGCTTTTTGGTTTTTATCGTGGAAGGAGATAATTTTATCACGGGTGTTTTCCATAATTTCAAAACCCGGAGAGGTGGAAAAAGAGACTGTGGAACCCTGTGAAACAGAGCCGGCAAAAATCAAACTGCGCTGTTCTTTATTGATACCGGTAACCGCCCTTAAAACAGAGGTTCCATCGCTGTTTTTTACCATAAAAGGATATTCTATCCCGACACCCGGAAGATCCTCTTCCTTTACATTCAGATAGTCCATATACATATCCAGCGCTGGTAATCCGTTGATTTCAAAGACAGTATTCCCGTCCGAACGATTCACGGGAAACTCGGCTCCAAGGCTGATCCAGCCGCTGCTAATCATTCCTGTCAACTCAATTTTATTTTGGTCGAAAACGAGAACCATGGCGCCTTCATCGGAAATAGCGTGATTGGAAAAGACAAAAGTCTGCTCAAAACGCGCATCATCTCCGGCAAGTCCGCCAAACATGGGAAGCTGATTTCCGCTTTTACTCAGGACTCCTTCCACCAAAGCCTGCCCATCCATAAGAATACTGCTGGCACCAATAATTACAGAAGGATGCCTGAAAGAAGCGTTTATTTTGTTTCCCAGCACCTGCCCCAGCTCAAAGGAAGAAAGCTTGCCCCGCTTTATTAAATGCAACTGAAAACTTGCAGGCGAAATATCCGTCAAAACAACAACAGCAGATTTTTCACGGACATAATTCATTTGTGCATCAAACAGAATCTCCCCTCCGGTACTGCTACCAAACAAAGTAATCTGCTGTTCCTTAAAAATGTCCATAAGCCTGGTTAAGGGAAATTCAACAGAAACAAAAACAAAAGCCAGCGTAGGTTTAAAGTCAACGGTATTCAGTGCATATTCAAATTTTATCTGAAATTCACTAAACGACTCTGAAACAAATGCATGTGTTGAAATCATTATGGCTCCACATAGTGTAAAGCAAAGATATAAAATCTTTTGATTTATATTGAAATCCCAAACCAGGGCACTGTTGCCACAAAACACAAGTCAGCCGCGCTCAAATCCGGCGCACAAGACCTGACACAGTTGAGTTGATGTTGAGGAATATAAAAAGGTTTGCTTTTTCTACTTTTTCAAGGCATCCCATCCCTGCGCCATAAGCTCAATCATTTGGTTGTCGGGCGTTATCAACCTGTTTCCTTCGGCTGCTTCGGTAATGTAACCGATAATGCTAATACCCGGCATATCCTTTATTTTGTCATAGTCATTTTGTGTAATGGTAAAGAGCAATTCGTAATCTTCGCCCCCGTTCAAAGCGGCCACCGAAGGAATAATTTCAAATTCGCGGGCAGCATCAAAAGTATTCTGGTCGATGGGGATTCTTTCTTCATAAATCACCACCCCGGCATCTGACGATTTGGCAATGTGCAAAGCTTCGGAAGCCAGACCATCGGAAATATCTATCATAGCAGTGGGAGTAACGCCCTTTTCTTTTAATTTTTTCACCATATCAGTACGGGCTTCCGGTTTTAATTGTCTTTCCAAAATATACTCCCTGCCTTCCATCTCGGGCTGCATGTCGGGATTGGCCCGGAAAACCTTTTTTTCGCGCTCCAGCAGGAGTAGTCCCATATATGCACCGCCCAAATCGCCGGTAACACACAAAATATCACCTGGTTTAGTTCCTTTGCGGTAGGTAATTTTATCTTTCTCAACCTCACCGATGACAGTTACGGAAATAAACAGTCCGTGCAGACTACTGCTTATGTCCCCACCGACAAAATCAACTTTGTAGCATTCACAGGCTTTTTTAATACCCGCATAAAATTCCTCCATGGCTTCCAATGTATATTTGGCTGAAATTCCCAATCCGACAACAATTTGTGTGGGCACCCCGTTCATGGCTGCCATATCCGAAAAATTGACGATGGCAGATTTATAACCGAGATGTTTCAAAGGAGCATAGGTCATGTCGAAATGAACACCCTCGATGAGCAAATCGGTGGAAACAAGCATATATTTTTTACCACCGGTCTTTAGCACGGCAGCATCATCGCCTACCCCCGTAACTGTGGATTTTTGTGTTAGCTTTATATCTTTTGTAAGATGGTCAATAAGTTCAAATTCGCCCAGCTCGGCTATGTCAGTTAATTTTTGCTCGCCCATGATTATAATTTTTGCAAAAGTAACAAAAGGGGACTTCTAATAATTCCTTTCTTTCAAGAAACAAATGAGATGAACAAGATGCAAGGCATAAATTTTTCTGAATAGCCGTAGTTATTGAGAAAAATTTTAACGCTGTCAGATTGTTTATCTCATTTGTTCCCATAGGGTTTCCAGAGTTTTTCATATACTTCTTCAAATTTTCTTGCATTATCCCGATAGTACATCAAAAATTTTCATCGTCTATAAAAAACTCTGAAAATCTTGATGCGAAGTAATTATTAGAAGGCCCCTAAAGAGCATGATTGCTGTAATAAAAGGAAGAAGAGATTTTATGTTGAGTTGTGTGGATAACGTTTGAGTCCGGTCGAAAAAGTAAAAAAATTATTCAAAACGGAAAATTTTTTAGGAGATTTTTGGAAAAACGTATTTTTCTGTCCATTATAAAGGATAAATTGTATTTTTGTCTTTCAGCTTTAACGCAAACAAAACCCGACAACAGCATGTACGAATATTTCAG
>BTTE01000002.1:0-120998 GCA_036244975.1 bacterium
AAACGGGTTTTATTTTTTTGCCCTAAAAAAACAAGACTAATTCGTATAAAACTTTTTAAAATCAATGCAATGAAAAAAACATTTATAGGAATATTTATTTTATCTTTAATGATATTGGCCTTTTCGTCTTGTCAGAAAAATAATTCCCTTGTAACAACTAATAAGACGGAAAACCAATTGACTCCCCAACAAGTAAAACAAGTCGCTTTAATGAAAGAAGTCGCATTGGCTACCGGTAAAGCGATGAAAAACAGCGCGGTAAAAGATTATTTAGTTGAACTGGTAAAAGTAAAGAATGACAATTCTGAAGCAATATCACTTGCTGCACTACTTGGTGACAATGCTCATACAACAGAGTATGAAAAAACCCTTTTAAACAAGGGATTTGAACAAGAAATGAAAAGTGCACCAGTAAATAAGTCATTGTTTGCCAAAGCGTTTCTAAATGCAATTTCTTCAAATCCGAATAAGTACCCAATTCTGATAAAAAGTCTTCCCCATCTGAAGAGTTCTAATTCAATTGCGGACGAATTGGATTCTTTAAAGCAAGTGCTCGCCAAACAGAATCTGGAAATTTATCTTCCTTATCGACAAGAATTTAATTGGGATTCTATTTCACAAGTGACAGTAACATGGGATCCGTTGACTGAAGATTCGGTAAGTGAAGGAGAAACAATGCCTTTGAATAATTTGAAATCAGCCCCAGCTCAGCCTGTTAATAATATTAACGAGCCATACATAATTTCTAATCCTACTGTGTTGGTACGTCCTATTGATCCGGGAGCCTATACTTTTGATACCAATGGAAGTTCTGGAGGCGGAACAAGTGGCTCCGGAGTAACTTCCGTATGGTTGACCACAAATATTGACTATACAAAGGTCCCGGAAGCTGATATAGTTTTAGTTACTCTTCCAAGAGTTAAATTAGACCATAACTATAGGTGGTGGATAGGTGGTTCCTCACAAATAACAATTTATAGAGCTTCCGGAGATTTGAAATTTGATAGTACCGGAGATCTGATACCAAGCGCTTCTACATATCGTTTGATTTGGCATCATAAAATTTCAAGATATGATGTCAGAAAGCATATTTGGGTAGGTGTAAATATAATTTGGGATGACGATTGGCAGGAACATGAGAATACCGGGCAATTTGTATTGGTATCTTATCAAGGTCGGTTCGTAGTAACAAGTTCATCACTTGACATTAAAGGGACAACTCAAATAGGTTACGATTTAGTTAAAAAAAAGGTGTCAGCCACTGCAACGATAGCAGCCACTTTTGAAGTAAAATTGGGGCCTCATAATATTCTTCGGTATAACAACCAGGTCTCCCGCCGAAGCCTCCTTGCCCATGCGGTAGGAGGTATATTACATGATAAGAATGGTAATCTTATAGTTCATAATGTCAATGGGGTTCCATATACCGTAAGAAAAGCCGATGAACTTGAATATTATTTTAACGTCAATTGGACACATGTTGCAAATTAACAAAAACAGTAAGAAAATCAGGGTTAGTGCTTTGCTAACCCTGATTTTGATGATATTTGGGGGACAGTCCTTTGCCCAATCCAAATGGAGCTTTCAGGTTACCGGTGGATACGCATTTTCCGAAAGCAAAACAAACGGATACAATATAGATTTGAGCGTTAACCGAAAAATATGGGACGTTATTTCTTTGGGGATCTATTACGATGTTTCGGCAGTAAATAACTACATCACAAAGATCAGTCAGACAGATGGCAACGGCGGATACACCAATTACTTTATTCCTCCGGCACTGGATAAGTACATCCGGTCATTTTCAGAATCAAAAGCTATGAATTTTTCCCAGGATCTGGACAATTTTACAAGCGTTGGTATTAAAACTAATTTTGATTTCAAGATTTCAAAAAAGTTCAGAATCGGGTTCTATGCAGGCATGGGGATAACAAAAAGAGTTCAGTCACATTTCTTTTTAGAATCCTGGACTATAACCGGGAATAAACTGACGGCCTACAAACCGGCATCTCAGTTTATTGATGCCACCGAATTGTCCTTCCGGTACGGAATCAAGCTAACTTATGAACTTTCTCACAGGATAAACTTTGTTTTTCAGGCAGGTCATAATACTTCAAAGTACAAAAAATATCCGTTTAATACAACTATTTATGATAAAGCCAATTTGGGTGTTGCCTTAAAATTCTGAACAGGTAAACAAGTCAAATTATACAAATTGAATAAAAATGATGAAGAAAGCACTTATTCTGGGAATGATTTTTCTTTTTCCCTTAGTTTCTGTTGCGCAGCAGCAGCCACTAAAAAAACAAAAAATTAACGTTTATCTGAAATTCGGCGACGGTTTGTACTTGGATATTAGTAATAAATGGTCGGACTATTATGCCGATCGGGTTGCACCGACGGTAAACGGCCAGCAAATATGGATAGAAGGAGGTATCAGGCTGAATGACGGTTTGATCGTAACGGCAGGCATGATGCATGTTACGTTGGAAAGGAGCGTAGTCGGTTTAAGTAATTACGCAGGTTGGCAATTCAAGTACAATATCAGAAATTACGCGTTTGGCCTGGGTTATGAGTTTAAACTGGGAAAACACAGCCGTTTGATGCCCGAACTTGCTTTTGTGGTAAACTGGTCAGGGGTATTAAGAGTTTATTATTTTGGAAAATATGATAATTCTGGGAACTTAACTTTGAATTCTGAGATTTATAGTGAGAACTACACTGAAGCGGGCGCCGTTTTTAACCTGGATTATTACTATCAGTTTAAAGATAAATTGTTTCTCGGTATAAGGGGCGGTGCTTATTATGTTCGTGGTATGGATGGGTTAACGCTAACGCCGGTTCTCGGTGTTAAGTTTTAATGGGATAGAACGCTGATTTTTTCTTATCTTCTGATCTTAATCTATTAGTTGCTTCAATCCGGGATTAAAAATCCTGCTGCTCAATACATTCGGATTGCAAATCCGAATGCTACACAACAGATGGCTTCGCCCCGGCACACAAGCCCGGCACAATGCTTGCCATGACGGAATGTTGTTAGCTGAGGAAGTTGGTGTAAACGTTGAACATTACTTCCAGGCTTTGATCGTCCACATTCAAAGATATTTTCACTTCCGCATTGTAAACCTGACCATTACTTCTTATGATAACCTCTTCATTGTCACTACTTTTTGTGGGCACCAACGGTTGTCTTATGGCTCGGAAAGGCAGGATGGTACAGGGATGGATCCCTCCAAAAACCAATAGTGTTTTGGATGCAAAGTATCTAAAATCCAGTAGTGTCTATGATAAAAATATCCAAAAACCAATGGTGTTTTTATATTTTGTGTATCTTTGTTAGAAAAGATGAAACGTTTTTTTGATACATATTTAACTTACTGGAAGGGCAGCCCGAACCGCAAGCCACTGGTAATAAGGGGAGCCAGGCAGGTTGGGAAAACTTATACCGTAGATAAGTTTGGGAAAGCTAATTTTAAATATTATTTGAAAATAAATCCCGAACAGGACGAAAATGTCAAAGAGATTTTCCAAAGTAAAAATCCGGATCTTATCATAAGCGAACTTTCCGCACTGTATGGCATTCCGGTTATTCCGGGAGAAACACTGCTTTTTATCGATGAAATACAAACGACGCCCGGAGCGCTGGTTGCTCTGCGGTATTTCTACGAACAGATGCCTGATTTACATATTATTACTGCCGGCTCTTTACTCGACCACACGCTGAATGAAATGTCTTATTCAATGCCGGTAGGCCGGATTGAATTTGCTTATATGGTTCCGCTGAATTTTAAAGAGTTTCTGCTTGCCAACAAACAGGATAGTTTGGTAAATTACATCAACGGCTTTTCTTTTGATAAGCCTTTCAGCCATGCCGTACACCAAAAAATTACCGAATATCTGAGGTTGTACTTTTTCATAGGCGGCATGCCGGAAGCTGTCAGAGTTTATGTCGAAACAAAAAATATGGTTGAAGTTGAAAAAGTGCAGTCTGCCATCATAACTTCGTTTCAATACGATTTTGCTAAATACGGCTCACGAAAACAGCAGGAATATTTGAAAGACTGCCTGAATTATGCTGCCCGGAATATTGGCAGGAAAGTCAAATATTCTGCCATTAACAACAATGTGCATTCAGCTTACCTGAAAGAGGCATTGCTAAAACTCGAATTAAGCCGCATCGTTCATTTGGTTCGCAGGACAAAATCTTCTAAAATTCCCATCAATCAGTATGTGGACAATGATGTTTTTAAACCCGTCTTTTTGGATATCGGATTGGTATGCCATACGGCCAAAGTAAAACTGACCGATATCCGGGATTTGATTACTGATTTTGAAGGCGCTTTGGCAGAACAATTTGTGGGACAGGAATTAATGTCTTCGTTTGAATTTTACGAGGATGCAAAACTTTATTACTGGGCCAGGGAAGCAAAAAACGCCAATGCTGAAATTGATTTTCTTTTTCAAATCGGAAATAAAATTTCCCCCATAGAAGTTAAAGCTGGTAAAACAGGCACTTTAAAATCATTGCAGGTTTATCTTGCCGAAAAAAAGGAAGATACAGGTATTCGGTTAAATACTGATGTGCCATCACTTGGAAGAGAACTTTCTGCTGTTGTAAATATTCGTGGGGAAAAACAGAACCTGCGTTACAATTTGATTTCATTACCTATGTACATGGCAGAAAATCTTAAAAATATCGCAGGTAAAACCTTGCGAAAATAATCACGAAAACGTTGTCATTCCGAACCCCGCACGATGGCATGTGGGTGGGCGGTGAGGCCCGCCTGTACTGGTACATTCGGGCAGGCCCGCCTGCCAGGCCGGCGGGCAGGAATCTCCTAAGGGCAAATATTTCTCCTTACTCCCCCCAACCGGAATAAGTCCTGGTGGGAGCATAAGCGCTGGATGACTTGTGCCCTGGAAAAAATTTCCTTTCATTCTGCCTTTCGTATCATTTTATTTCCTACTTTTGAACTGGTAATACCACCAACCAGATGAATTATGACAGAAAAACTATTGGAATCGATTACTACGGAAAGCCTGAAACAGGTTTTCGTAGCTAAGTTTGAAGACCTTATCCTTTCAGGAAAAATATCCATTGGCGAAACACTCCCTTCCGAAAGGGAGCTGGCCGCCCGCCTGAAAGTGAGCCGCCCCGTGGTGCATGAAGGATTGATAGAGCTTTCCCTGCGGGGACTGGTCAGCATCCGCCCCCGCTCGGGAACAGTAGTGAACGACTTCAGGAAAGAAGGCGCTATTCCGCTGCTGCTTTCACTGCTGAACTACCACGGCACACTGGACCCTAAAATCCAGCAGGATATCCTCGAAATGAGAATACTTTTTGAGAACGAAATGGTCCGCCTCGCCACACAAAACAGGACTGAAGAGTACCTGAACCGGCTGGAAGAAATCCTCCGGCTGGAAGAAACCATAAACAGGGACGATTATGAAGAAGTGGCCCTGCTGGACTACAATTTTCATCAAATTATTGCTTTGGCTTCCGGAAACTTTATCTATTCTTTGTTGATGAACTCATTCCGGGATATCTATCTTCACCTCTCTACCCTGTTTTTTTCCGAAACGGAAGTCTGTACAACCGTTTTCGACACCCATAAAAAAATTGTGGAAGCCATCCGGAACCAAAACCCGGAAAAAGCGGTGAACTTTATGACCAAAATGCTCAACCACGGAGCCGAACATCTTGAAACTACCATCAGAAAAGCCCAACCGAAGAAAAATATACAAACACCTGTTTTTAAATAAATTGAATAAAAACTTTAATTTCTGCTGCCATGGAAACGATCACGCAAATACCCAAAATCAAAGAGCCGAAAAAACTTAGCAAACGTATTCAGTGGCTGAGAGATTACTATTTTTCGGGTACATCCAGAAAATGGAACAATGAGTTTACTGCCTGGACTACCGGAACGCCGTGGGATATTCAATACGACGAGCTGACCTACTACATTGTACCGGAAACCTATCCTTTTCTGGAAACTTTCAAATCGTCCATGAAACAGACCGCCCGCAAAGTGGAAATTCCGGAGGACTTTTTCACACGGAGCCTTCCCGAACGCAAGGCCTGGTTTGTGAAAGAAGTTATGGTAAATTATGTACCGCAGGAAATTCTGCCCGGTGACCTGATTGCCGGCGCCCGCTTCAACCTGATGACTTCCATGTGCTGGACAGAACAGGACACTAAAGCGGTTAATAAACTGATTTACGGCAAAAAAGGCTCCAGAGCCCAAATGAAATGGTTTCACGACCATGGTTATGGCAATGCCGGCGCCACCTCCGGGCACATCATTCCCGGTTACGACAAAGCACTGCGCATCGGCTGGAAAGGGATTTACGCCGAGCTCAACGATTTTTACGAAAAACTGCCCGAAACAGAGAAAAATGGCTCTAAAGCAAGTCAGCTTCGCGCCATGATGACCGCCGCTACCATGCCCCGCGAACTGGCTGAAAAATACAGCTCGCTTTGTCGCAGCAAGGCTGAGAATGAGCAAGATACCAACCATAAGAATGAACTGTTGCAGATGGCCGAAAACCTGAAAAGAGTGCCCTGGGAACCGGCTGAAACATTTTGGGAAGCTATGCAGTCGCTTTGGCTTACCCACATGCTGGTTATGAGCGATGAAAACTATCCCGGTCCCGGCGTCTCTTTCGGGCGGATTGACCAGTATCTGCTGCCTTACTGGCAAAAATCCATTGCCGGCGGGATGGACAGGGAATTTGGCAAAGAAATCCTGAAAACTTTCTGGATACATGCCAACACAGCTTATGATGCCCTTATCAGAGTAGGCGCAAATCAGGGAATTACCGCCGGTTACGGCCAGCTGATTACCTTGTCGGGAATGGGTGCTAATGGCGAAGATGTTACCAACGACCTGACCTATGCCATGCTGGAAGTCATTGATGAGATGTCGCCTATTTTGGAACCCAAACCCAATGTACGACTGCACCGGAATTCTCCCGAAAAGCTGCTGGACAAAGTGATTGACATGATTTCCGGTAGTCAGGGGGCTCCTTTCCTTATAAATTTTGACGAGCGATCCATGGCCGGTCTCATGCGGGAAGCCAAAACGGGCAGGTTTGAACATCTCATCACCAAAGACAACATCCACGATTATGCTCCCGTGGGCTGTCTCGAAAACACCATGACCGGGAACGACCGTTCGGGAACCGTGGACAACAACCTGAACCTGCTGAAAGCGGTGGAACTGGCACTTACCGGCGGAAAAGATATGAATATCTTTGTGGATCCCATTACCGGGAAAAAAGAAAAAATCAGACAGGACGGACCGAAAACCGGCGATGCCACAAAATTTAAAACCTGGGAAGAGTTCCGGGAAGCTTACATCCGGCAAACGGAATACATTGTCAAAAAAATTGTTGACCTGTACGAAACTTCCGAATCTATCCGAGCGAAATACAATCCCACGCCTTACCTTTCGTGCCTTGTGAAAGGCTGTGCCGAAAAAGGAATGGATGTTACACAAGGCGGTGCCGAAATCAGCTTTACCACCGTAGAAGCGGTAACTTACGCCACCACCGTCGATTCGCTACTGGCCATCAAACATCTGGTTTTTGACAAGAACCTGGTAAGCATGGAAGAGCTTATCAAGGCTTTGAAGGCAAACTGGAAAGGCTATGAAGTGTTACAAGCCAGGGCAAAATACAAAACACCGAAATACGGCCGCGATGACGATGAAGCCGATGCCATGGGCATGTTTGTGATGGAAACATGGACCGGCGAGGTCTGGAAATACAAAACCCAATCTACACACCGGCAGTTTCGTCCCGGCATGCTGAGCTGGAACTACTGGGTCGGCGATGGCTATGTGATGGCTGCCAGTGCCAATGGTCGCGAAAAAGGCCAGTTTCTGTCCAACGCCATTTGTCCGACAAACGGCACCGACATCAACGGACCCACTTCCAACACCAATTCCGTGGGGAAAGTCCTTGGCGGAAGAACAAAAAATGGTGATTATGAGGATTTTGTGAACCTTGTTTCCAACGGCGCCAGCCACACCATTACCTTTAATCCCGCTTTTATCAGGGATGCTGAACACAAAGAAAAATTCAAAGCCTTCTTAAAAGGATACGTGGAAAATGGCGGGACAGCATTACAGATAAACATCCTCGACCCGGATATGCTGCGCGATGCCCAGAAACATCCACAAAACTACCGCCATTTGTTGGTGCGCGTTACGGGTTACAACGCCTATTTCACCTCCATTGGCCGGGAACTGCAGGATGAAATCATTGCACGCATCAGTCACGAAAAATTCTAAACCTGAAAATGACCGAAAAAAACGCCATAAAAGCCCGGTTGCTGAAAATCCAGCGCATGTCCACAGAAGACGGACCGGGTATCCGCACAACCGTTTTCCTGAAAGGATGTACACTGCATTGTTCATGGTGCCATAATCCGGAGAGCATTTCGCCCAAACCACAACTGCAATGGCTTTCTTCCAACTGCATCGGCGGTCAGCTTTGTGTGGCGGCATGCCCGAATAATACTTTGTCTTATATTGATAATCAGATTGTTATTGACAGAAACATTTGCGAAGCCTGCGGAATTTGTGTGGAAGAGTGTCCCACAGGCGCACTGGAAATTATGGGACAGGATGTTACCGTGGAAGAGGTCGTCCGGGAAGTTTTGAAAGACAAAGCCTATTTTGAAAAATCCGGCGGCGGCATCACCGTTTCGGGCGGCGAACCTGTCATACAGGCCGCTTTTACAGCCGCATTTCTGAAAAAGATGAAAGAAAACGACATTCACACGGCGCTGGATACTTGTGGCGTGGGAACCTATGCTGCTTACGAGAAAATTTTGCCTTACACCGATTTGCTGCTTTACGACATCAAAGAAATCGACAGCAATAAACACAGGGAATTTACGGGAAGCCCCAACGAAAAAATCCTCAACAACCTGCTGACTATTTCAGAATGGATGAAAATCCACGGAAAGCCCAAAGAATTGTGGATAAGGACGCCGGTAATTCCCAACGCCACCGACACGGAAGAAAACATTGCCGGTATCGGCAAATTCATTGCTGAAAACGACCTTCACCCCGACCGCTGGGAGCTTTGTGCGTTTAACAATCTGTGTAACGACAAATACCTGCGTCTCGGAACGCGTTGGGTTTTTGAGAAATATGATCTTCTCGAAGCAGAAAAACTGGATTATCTGACGGAAATCGCCAGAAACTCAGGCGTAGGCGGCGAAAGGGTTTTGTGGACAGGTTCGGCAAAAACAGGAGAAGAGATTGTAAAAAATACCGGTAACGAACCGCTGCCCGTGGACTATTGCCGCATTACCGGTCTGCCGGATGAAGATTAACCGGAAACAGGTTTTTATTTTAAAACAGAATAACATGACAAAACAACTTTTTGACACATAAACAAAAGCCCCGTTAGGGGCGAAACAATTACCGTGGGTTAAAACCCACGGAATAAAAGAAACATCAACTATTTTGGCGGGATTTTGGAATGCGAAGCCCAAAATCATGACAAAACATAAAAGGCAGGCAATCGATAGAATAATAAAATTGAACCCATGAAAACAAAAAAACAATTCAGCCCCGAAGATATCGAAGCTTTTAAACCGGAAAGCAAAGTCGGGTTGCTAACCACCGTCAATGAAGCCGGACTTCCGCATATCACGCTGATTACCACCATGCAGGCCAACGGCCCTGAAGAAGTCGTGTGGGGGCAGTTTACGGAAGGAAAAAGCAAAGAAAATGTACTGAAAAATCCCAAAACAGGCTTCCTCATTATGACCTTGGACAAAAACCTGTGGCGTGGGAAAGCCCTCTGGCGGGAGTCGAAAAAAGAGGGGCCGGAATACGTTTATTTCAACAAACTGCCCATGTGGCGCTACAACTCCTATTTCGGCCTGCACACCATTCATTACATGGATTTGGTGGAAACCACGGAAAAAGCCGCTTTGCCCATAGCCGGAATTGTGCTGTCGGCACTGCTGACCAAATTTTCCAAAGCTGCCGCCAAAACCCAAAACGAAAAAGCCATTATGAACGAATGGACGGTAAAGTTGCTGAACAAACTCGACACGCTGAAATTCCTGTCGTATTTGGCGGAAGATGGTTTTCCGATTATTATTCCGCTGTTGCAATGTCAGGCAGCCGACAGCCGGCGGTTGGTATTTCATCCGGGTGCTTATGCCAGCGAACTGCTTTCCATAAAAGCAGGCACAGATGTGGCTGTTTTCGGCCTGACGCTGGCCATGCAGGATGTGCTGGTGCGCGGAAAATTTACCGGATACAAAAAGGTACAAGCCATAAAACTCGGTAGTGTGGAAGTTGATTGGGTATATAATTCCATGCCACCGCTTGTGGGGCAAATTTACCCGCCGGTGGAAGTCAGGAGTGTGGAAGATTTTAGTGTCAAATAAGACATCATCCAACCGGCACAGGCAAATACTTACGCCGGTAATCCCGCTTGTAAAATTCTTGTACGCCGAACTTTCATAAGGCTGACTTGTGCCCTGATGCAAACCTCCAATACTTGTCTTCGTTTACAACGGGAACGCTTTATTTCGGCATTTATAATGCCCCATGACACAACCTGTATCATACAATATCTGTATGGTTATTTATAAGACAGATGTTGTATTATACAATATTTGTATTATCTTTGTCAGAAAACATGGAAACCATGACGCAATTACAAGTAGGGAAACCCGTTAAAGGCAGGCAGTTGATTGGCAGGGAAAAGGAGATATTAACTATCAGCAAACTGTTGTTACAAGGGCAAAGTGTGGTTATCATTGCTCCTAGAAGGTTTGGGAAAACCTCTTTAACACTTGAAATCTTAAACAGATTAAAAAACCAGGATACATATACTGCCTATATTGATGTATTTGTTACCCCCGATTTGGAATTACTCTCCCGCAAAATTACCGAAGATGTTTTAAACAACAGGAAACTGGGGAAAGTTTTCAAAAAAATTACCGGAAATATTGTGGAAGTGTTTCGAAATGTTGAACTAAAGCAAACCATTGAAAGTTTTGAGTTTATCCTGAAATACAGCTCACCCAATCCTGACGTTTGGGAACTATTCTCCGAAAGCCTTGATTTTATTGAAAATTATCCAAAAAAATATGGCAAAAAGATGATTTGTGCGTTTGATGAGTTTGGCGACATTAAAAAACTCGATGGGGATAAAATTGTTAAACTGGTCAGATCGAAAATCCAGTTGCAGGATCATGCAGCTTATATTTTCTCCGGAAGTTACGAATCGGTAATGGAAACTCTTTTTGTAAAACAAAATTCCCCATTTTTCCGCTTTGCAAGGATTATTCATCTCGGCTACATCGGCAGGAATGAGTTTAAAAAATATATACTTGCCACTCTGTCTGATAATAACATCGTTTCCAACGAAAAATTTATTGATGAGATATTGAATTTTACCCACGGGCATCCGTATTATACACAGCTTATTCTTCAACAAATTTTACTGAATAAATCAACCGGATTAAATCAAAAAAATTCTTCGCTGACCGGTGTTTTGCAACAACTTCTTATTATTGAAAACAATTACCTTGAAAAGCAATGGGAGGATATCAGCAGAAGCCGTGAGCTGATCCAGACTTTAATAGCAGTTGTTAAATACAGGAAATCGCTGTATTCACATCTTGACACCAAAAAGGTAAATCCGGGCAGGGCTTTGAAAAAACTTTCCGGGTCAGGTATATTATTCCGGGAAAACAACGGCTATCATTTATCTGACCCGTTGTTTGAATTATGGATAAAAGAAAAAATTATCCATAGTTAGACGATTGGCGTATGTTTTTAACGCGTGTCAGTATATTCCATACTTTTTTAACTTTACTGCAAAATTAATCTCCTCATGAGCAAACAAACGGAAACATACGATTACGTCATCATCGGCTCCGGCTTTGGCGGGTCGGTGTCGGCACTGCGCCTGAGCGAAAAAGGCTACAAAGTGCTGGTCATTGAAAAAGGAAAATGGTGGAGACCGGAAGATTTTCCCGAAACTAACTGGCACCTGCGCAAATGGATGTGGCTGCCGGCCTTCCGGTTTTTTGGATTTTTCAAGATGACATTTCTGCGGCATGTGGGCATTCTGAGTGGCGTAGGCGTGGGCGGCGGCTCACTGGTGTATGCTAATACACTTCCGCGACCAAAAAAGGCATTCTTTGATACCGGTAGCTGGGCAGGTCTTACCGACTGGCATAAAGAGCTGGAACCTCACTATCAAACAGCTGAAAAAATGCTGGGTGCTACCCGCAACCCCAGGCTTTTTGATGCCGACCTGGCGCTGAAACAAGTGGCTACGGAAATGGGACTCGACAAAAAATTTGAAGCGACCGACGTGGCTGTTTTCTTCGGTGAGCCGGAAGTTAAGGTTCCCGATCCGTTTTTTTACGGCAAAGGTCCCGAACGGACGGGCTGTATCCACTGCGGAGGCTGTATGACGGGCTGCCGTTACAATGCCAAAAACACGCTTGATAAAAACTACCTCTACCTTGCCAGAAAAACAGGTGCCGAAGTGCTGGCCGAACGAAAAGTAACCGATGTGCGTCCTACCGGTAAAGCCGATGGTTCGGATGGCTATCTGATTACTTTCAAAAAATCTACCGGTGTACTTTTCAGCAGAAAGAAGCAGGTGAAAACCAAAAATGTGATTTTTTCCGGCGGGGTACTTGGAACGGTTCGCCTGTTGCTCAACATGAAAAAGAAAAGCCTTCCCCATCTGAGCAATAAGGTAGGCGATGACATCCGCACCAACAACGAAAGCCTTATTCTGGTGCACTCACGCGAAAGAAAACAGGACTTCTCCAAAGGAGTTGCCATCGGTTCCATCTTCCCGCCTGACAAAGACTCGCATGTGGAACCGGTACGTTATGGCTCTGGTTCGGGATTTTTCAAACTTATGGGTGTCCCGCTGACTTTCGGTAAAAATGCCGGAGTAAGAATCGGCAAACTTCTGAGGCACCTGGTCCGTCATCCGGTTTCGTGGCTGCGGATTTATTTCTCCAAAAATTTTGCGGAAGAATCGGTCATCCTGTTGTTTATGCAACACCTCGACAGCACATTACGTTTTAAACGGGGATGGTTCAATCTAAATTCCACGATTTCCACCGGAAAAGCGCCGACATCGTTCATCCCGAAAGCCAAAGAACTTGCCGACAGAACCGCAGGAATTATTAAAGGGAAACCATTTGTAATGACCACCGAAGCACTTTTCGGTATTCCCACCACGGCACATATCCTTGGCGGCTCCGTCATTGGCGATTCCCCCGAAACCGGTGTCATTGACAAACAGCACAAAGTTTTCGGTTACCAAAACATGTACGTATGTGATGGCTCGGCCATTTCTGCCAATCCGGGGGTCAATCCATCACTTACCATTACGGCCATGACGGAAAGAGCCATGAGCTTTATTGATAGAAAAAATGAAACTCCACCGGTTTAATGTTTTGTTTTCGCGGTCAAAACAAACTTTACAGGCTGTGGCATCCTATTAGTATTAGATTTTGGTGATGAATGGGTTGTACCGGGATTGAGTCAGATCACAAAAAGCGCCATGTATATTTAGATTTGAAGTATAAGACTGATTATTACGAGGACCCGGACACATTAGAGCCGGCAAAGCTTTACGATCATACAGAAATCAGGGTGTGGCGTCATTTGGATATCTTGCACTATCAATCTTATGTAAGGTGTAAGATACCAAGGGTATTATGCAGAGATGGCAAAGTTAAGCAGATAGCTATAGGCCGGGCCGGGAAACACGACCATCATACTTATCATTTTGAGATTAGGATTATCGATTTGTCAAAGGCCACAAAAAATCAGACCAAGACAGCAGAGTTTATGAATTGTGGTTTTCGGTTGGTCTAAAGTACTCCCCATCTTTCAGACAGCGAATTGACCTTTCTAAATCTGTGAATTTTATAACACTCCCGCCTTTCACTGCCGCTTTTATGCTATTTTTGCCATGGAAAAACAGAAGACCAGGTCAAATGGAAAAGGAAAAATTATTTACTGAATTTACTCCGGTAGCTCCAGCCGAATGGAAAGAAAAAATCTTGCATGACCTCAAAGGAACCGACTACGATAAGAAACTGGTCTGGCACACCGATGAAGGCTTTGATGTGCAGCCGTTTTATCAGCAGGAGCATATTGCTTCATTGAAACATCTGCAACTGCTACCCGGGAAGTTCCCGTTTGTCCGTGGAAAAAATACAGGCGGAAACAAATGGCAGATAAACCAGATTGTTAAAGTAAAAGATTTGGCGGAAGCCAACAAAAAAGCACGGGCAGCACTTGAAAATGGCGCCGACTCGCTGACTTTTGCTTCCAATAATCCTACTACATTGGATGACAAAGTGCCGGAAAAGCTGCTGCAACACATCGACGGCGAAAAGGTTATGCTGCATTTTAAAACAGCCTTTCCGGTCAGTTTATTACAAAACCTCCAAAAGTTTGTTCAAAAAAGTGGATGGAATCCTGAAAAAATAACCGGCTCGGTATACAATGACCCGTTGGCTTATTTTACGCTGCACGGAGAGTTTCAGGATGAGAAACCTTTTGCTTTGCTCTCGCAAAGTTTGAAAGCGGCTTCCGGACTTCCGGCTTTTCGCACCATCACGGTGGACGGCACAATTTTTCACAATGCCGGCGCTACCACGGTGAGTGAAATGGCTTTCGCGTTAAGCGTGGGGAGTTATTATATGCAACGGTTTACAGATGAGGTGTTTTCTGCCGATGAGGTCGCCGGACGAATACAGTTTAGTCTCGCTGTGGGATCTGATTATTTCATGGAAATTGCCAAATTCCGTGCGTTCCGTTACCTGTGGGCACAAATTCTGAAAGCTTACGGCGTGAAAGAAGAAAACGCAGCCGCCTCTGTTCAGGCAGTAAGTGCTTTCCGCAACAAAACCGTTTACGACCCTTACGTGAATATGCTGCGCACCACCACCGAAACCATGTCAGCCATTCTCGGCGGAGCCGATATGATTACCGTGTTACCGTTTGATTTGGCTTACGAAACACCAACGGAAATGGCCAACAGAATTGCCCGTAACCAACAGTTAATCTTAAAAGAAGAATCTTATTTTGATAAAGTTACTGATCCGGCTGCAGGCTCTTACTACATCGAAAACTTAACCACCAGTCTTATCGAAAAAAGCTGGGAGTTGTTTCTGAAAACCGATGACCTCGGCGGCTACCTCGAAGCTTTTAAAAAAGGTTTTGTTCAGGATCGGATTGAAAAAGAAGCCCGGAAAAAAGATGCCGGTATTGCCCGGCGAAAAGTCTCGATTTTGGGAGTCAACCAGTTTCCAAATATTACTGAACATATTGATAAAGCGTTCAACCCGGATATTTTTGAGCTGGAAAAAGTAGTGCAAAAACAACCGATAAGACCGTTACGTATTTACAGAGCTGCTGCGGCTTTTGAAACCCTGCGTTATGCCACCGACCGCTTTGCGCAAAAGCATCACCGGCCAAAAGTGTGGATATTTACTTTTGGCGATATGGCTATGCGCCGGGCACGGGCACAGTTTGCGGAGAATTTCTTTGGCTGTATCGGATACGAAATTCTAAATAATCCGGGATTTACCACCGTGGAAGAAGGTATTGCCGCGGCCAAAAAAGAAAAACCCGAAATTGTGGTGCTTTGCAGCGATGACAAAACTTATGAGGAAGTTGCCCTGACGATTTTTGAAAAACTAAAAGACGAAACGATTGTGGTGCTGGCCGGTTATCCCGAACCGCTGGTGGAAAAATTAAAAGCAGAAGGGATGAAACATTTTATCCATGTCAGAAGCAATGTACTGAAAGGGCTGGAGAAGTTTAACGAAGTACTTCAAGTGAATAATAAATAATGTAGAATATTTATAGCCTCGGGTTTTAACCCGGGGTATAAAAGAAATAAACATGAAACCAGATTTTCATTCCATAGATATTCACCAAATCTCCGGGCAACCGCAGCAGGAAGAGTCAATCCCGACTATTGCTGATTGGATACCCGCCGAAAAAATCAAAGTGAAAGGACTTTACACCGGGAAAGATATTGACGGCCTGGAGCATCTGGGCTTTGCCGCCGGCATTCCGCCGTTTCTTCGCGGCCCTTATTCCACCATGTACGTAACCCGTCCCTGGACCATCCGCCAGTATGCCGGTTTTTCCACCGCCGAAGAGTCTAACGCATTTTACCGCCGCAACCTCGCTGCCGGACAGAAAGGATTGTCGGTAGCTTTCGACCTCGCCACCCACCGCGGTTACGACTCTGATCACGAGCGTGTTGTGGGCGATGTGGGCAAGGCCGGCGTGGCCATCGACTCGGTTCTTGACATGAAAATCCTGTTTGATGAAATTCCGTTAGACAAGATATCAGTCTCCATGACCATGAACGGCGCTGTTTTGCCGGTGATGGCGTTTTACATTGTTACTGCGCTGGAGCAGGGCGCCAACCCTGAAGAACTGGCCGGAACTATCCAAAACGACATTCTCAAAGAATTCATGGTTCGCAACACTTACATTTATCCGCCGGTGCCTTCCATGCGTATCATTTCGGATATTTTTGAATACACGGCAAAGCACATGCCGAAGTTCAACAGCATCTCTATTTCGGGTTATCACATGCAGGAAGCCGGTGCCACCGCCGATATAGAGCTGGCTTACACCCTTGCCGATGGCATCGACTACATTCGTACCGGACTGAAAGCAGGGCTGAAAATTGATGCCTTTGCCCCGCGACTCTCTTTTTTCTGGGGACTCGGCATGAACCATTTTATGGAAATTGCCAAACTGCGGGCGGCCCGTATGTTGTGGGCAAAGTTGGTGAAACAGTTTAATCCTCAGAATCCTAAATCCATGGCTTTACGTACCCACACGCAGACTTCGGGCTGGAGTTTGACAGAACAGGATCCTTTCAACAACGTGGCGCGCACCTGTATTGAAGCTATGGGTGCTGTTTTAGGACATACCCAGTCGCTACACACCAATGCACTGGATGAAGCCATTGCCCTGCCTACCGATTTTTCTGCACGTATTGCCCGTAACACACAGATTTATCTGCAACAGGAAACGGAAATCTGCCGCACGGTTGATCCGTGGGCCGGCTCGTATTATGTGGAAAACCTTACGCATGAAATTGCACACAAAGCCTGGCAGCATATCCGGGAAGTGGAGGAGATGGGCGGCATGGCCAAAGCCATTGAAACAGGATTGCCCAAAATGCGTATTGAAGAGGCTGCCGCCAGAAAACAGGCGCGTATTGACTCTAAAAAAGATGTGATTGTAGGAATCAACAAATACCGGCTGACAAAAGAAGACCCGCTGGAAACGCTTGAAGTGGACAACACCGCCGTACGCGAAGCCCAACTGGCAAGGCTGAAAAAATTACACGACGGAAGAAATGAAGCCGAAGTGCAGGAAAGCCTTGAAGCCATTACGAAAGCCTGTGAAACAGGTAAAGGGAATCTGCTGGCGCTGGCGGTGGATGCTGCAAAAAAACGTGCCAGTCTCGGAGAAATTTCGTATGCTTGCGAAAAAGTTTTTGGGAGGTACAAAGCAGTGATAAAATCTATTTCAGGAGTTTATTCTTCGGAAGCCGGTGATGACAACAACTTTGAGAAAGCCAGAAAGCTGGCGGATAAGTTTGCAGCGTTAGAAGGCCGGCGTCCGCGTATCATGATTGCCAAAATGGGCCAGGACGGTCACGACCGCGGGGCAAAAGTGGTGGCCACCGGCTACGCCGACATCGGGTTTGATGTGGATATTGGTCCGCTGTTTCAGACGCCCGCTGAGGCTGCCCGCCAGGCAGTGGAAAACGATGTACATATCCTTGGTGTTTCCAGCCTCGCCGCCGGACACAAAACGCTGGTACCGCAGGTGATGGAAGAGATGAAGAAACTGGGGCGCGAAGATATTATGGTCATTGTGGGTGGCGTAATTCCCCACCAGGATTATCAGTTTTTGTACGATGCCGGCGTGGCCGCCATCTTTGGTCCGGGCACAGTCATTTCCGAAGCCGGAATAAAAATGCTGGAGCTGCTGCTGGCAGCCCGTAAATAATCCGTCCCCATTGCGAGCCCGGTGCGGAAGGTTTGTGTGTTAGCGCGAAGCAATCTTTCGAAAAATGCCTGACCTTATAAACAGATTGCTTCAGCCTCAAATTTATCTCATTCAATAATCATTTCGTGGAACCATAATAATTGTCCCCAATCACACCCCTCCTTTGCCTATTTTTGCATGGCGGCTTTTTCAAAAGAAAGTCATTTCAGCATAACCGTATTAAAACATTTTCCGGAAACTACCGGAGTTCATAGAGATAATATTTTACTATGCAAACAGACCTGTTAAGCTTATTCGGATACTTTGCCTCGCTGATCATCGTCATCTCCATGGCCATGAGCTCCATCGTGAAATTCCGGTGGATTAACCTCGCGGGAGCGCTGGCATTTGCCACTTACGGGCTGCTGATTCATGCTATTCCGGTTACCGTTCTGAATGGTATTATTGTACTGGTCGATGTCTATTACTTAGCCAAAATCTACCGGAAAAAAGAGGTTTTCGAAACGCTCGAAGTGCGGGGCGACAACAAATACCTGCTGGCTTTTCTGAAATTTCACCAAAAAGACATTAATAAATTTTTCCCGGACTTTACGTACAAGGCTGAAATGAATACTATCAGCTTTTTTATCCTGCGCAACCTGAATGTTGCCGGCGTATTTCTTGCCCACCGCGAAGAAAAAGACATCTTGTACGTGGGACTGGATTTCGTCAAACCCGAATATCGCGATTTTAAAAACGGAAAATTCATATATCAGCGGTTGCGGTACCGGTTCATCGAACAAGGCTTCAAAAGGGTTTTTGCTCCGGCTTCCAGCACGAAATACATGAAGTACCTGAAGAAGCTCGGTTTTACCAAGAATAAGGAAGGGAGCTTTTCCAAAATACTGGTACAGGAACAATAGAAAACATCATGCGCATACTCATAAAAAACGGAACACTAATTACTTCCCGGCGAACATTTGCTGCCGACATACTTCTGGAAAACGGGAAAATTGTGGCTGTGGAAAATCCGGGGAACATCCCGCAACAGGCGGCCAAGGCGCTTGATGCTTCCGGTATGCTCATTTTTCCCGGCGGTATCGACCCGCACGTGCACATGCATTTACCTACCCCGGCAGGTTACTCCGGCGACGATTTTTTGTCCGGAAGCCGGGCAGCACTTTTCGGGGGAACAACTACCCTCATCGACTTTGTAACACCACGCAAAGGGCAAAACCTCCGGGAAGCCCTGCAGCAACGCAAAGCAGAAGCATCCAACTGCCTGACAGACTTTTCTTTTCATATAAGTCCGGTAGAATGGCGTGCTTCTATGCCTTCCGAAATCAAGGTCTGTGTTGAAGAAGGTGCCCCCTCTTTTAAGGTTTACATGGCATACAAAGAGAGTATCGGCTTAGAGGATGAAGATTTGAAAAAAGTTTTTCATGCTGTGGCTGAAGCCGGCGGAATGGTTACTGCGCATTGCGAAATGGGGGATGAGATAGAACAATTACGCAACGACTTTATAAAAAACGGTCAAACTACGCCCGAATATCATCCGTTGTCGCGGCCTGCTCAGTTCGAAGCCGAAGCCGTGGAGAAAGTCATTGGTTTTGCTGCTGAAGCCGGATGTCCGTTTTATATTGTGCACGTCTCGGTTGCCGCATCGCTGGATTTTATCCGTAAAGCACAACAGCGTGGTCAGAAAGTCTATGCCGAGAGCTGCCCGCACTATCTTTTGCTGGACGACAGCCACTACCAGGGCACTTTTGAGCAAACAGCTCCCTTTGTACTGAGTCCGCCGCTGCGGAAAAAAGCCGACAACCGTGCACTTTGGACAGCCCTGATCGACGGAACCATTCAAAGCATGGGTACTGACCATTGTCCTTTCTCTTTTGAACAGAAAAAAGCCGGACTGCATGATTTCCGTAAAATTGCCAACGGCGCGGGTAGTGTGGAACACAGACTCACACTGCTTTACACTTACGGCGTTTTACAAAACAAAATCAGCCTGAACCGTTTTGTAGAACTTATCTCTACCCTGCCGGCAAAGATCTTCGGTTTGTATCCGCAAAAAGGGGAACTGACTCCCGGCTCAGACGCCGATTTGGTCATCTGGAATCCCCAAAAGGAACAGGTTATCTCCGCACAAACCCATCACATGCATTGCGATACGGATATCTACGAGGGTTTTCTGACCAAAGGTGCTGCCGAGTATGTTATTGCAGGGGGAAAAATTGCCGTTGAGCGAAACCGCTGGAAAGGAAGCAACCTGAAAGGACGGTTTTTGCGGAGGAAGATTTTAACGTAGTTCTGTCCACAACATTGCGCACATTTGTAATGAGTGCACACAAGCTCACAAAGCCCAATATCTGAATTAACCCAAAAGTTCTTTTTCCAATTGAATTGCCTTAGGAAATAATATATTGTTTTCCAAGTGGATATGCCGGTGTAAATCCTGTTCAAATTCGTCGAGTTTAGCATATAAAGCGCGGTAAGAAGAGCAGGCGTCTTCGGGAGTGACATAACCATTGCTCAAACGGTTTATTTCGTCCATGCTTCCGCCAACAGCTACATGCTCGGATTCCAATGCTTTAATCGGATTTTCAACAGAGCCGAAAGGGGATGGTTCCATTTTGGTATTTTCACGTTTGGCAACAGCCAGTTTCTTAATGTATGGAAAAAGAATGGTTTCTTCTTTTTGTATGTGTGTATCCAGTTCTCTGGCAATCGTCTCAAACAAACCGGCAATTCTAATTACCTCCGGATGATTTTCGCCATGAACATTTGCTACCTTTCCACTAACATCATAAAGCATCGTTACCGATTCTTTTACATACTTGTGATGGATGTTGAGAATATAATCAACAAGAAAGTCCAGGTCCCAACTATTGAAATCCTGTTGCCTGTTTTTAGCCTTACTTTCTACTTCGGTAAGCGCTGTTTCCACTTCCTTTTCATTAATACCCTTCTCTTCACAAGCTTCTTTAAGCGATTTAGCACCACCGCAGCAAAAGTCTAATCCGTATTTACTGAACACTTCTGCTTTTCTGAAATCTTCCGTTACAAGTTCTCCGATTGTCAAAGGCTTACTTTTGAGCTTCAATTTGCTGATTTTGACTTCCCAGATTTCAGGACCTTCTTCAAGATACTCCCAATCAAAGACTTGTCCTCTTTCTGCTACCATTTGATAATAGAGCGGTTTGGGGTCGTGGTCGTTATGAATAACAAATGCCTCGCCACCGGATAAGGCATCAAATTTTTGAAAAATCGTAGGATGCTTTAACCTTGGTTCTATTTGTGTTACATCTAATGTTTCCATTTCTGCTTATTTTAAAATTGATGATAATAATTCATATTTCACGAGGCAAAAATAAGCAATTCTATTAAATAAAAGAGTAAAAAGTCTTTTATTCTGATAATTAAATCCATTTGTGTGGGAGAAGTAATCGTTATCGGTTTCCAGTTGGGAGGCACACGAAACATTCGTAAGCCCCGAACTTGACGTTTTCCGACCAGGCACTACAAAAACAGGGAGTTTTCCTGCTAACACTAACTCAATAATGCAATTGCTTGTTCGATATCATTTTGCAAATCTTCGTAATCTTCAATTCCTACCGAGAAACGTACCAATCCGTCTGTCAGGCCAATTTTATCGCGTTCCTCTTGAGGAATAGAAGCGTGGGTCATACTGGCCGGATGATCCACAAGCGATTCAACACCACCCAAACTTTCAGCCAGTGAAAAATATTTAAACCTGCTAATAAGCTTTTGGGTATCTTCGAAATTAAAATCAAATTCTACCGAAACGATTCCGCTAAAACCGCGCATTTGTTGCCTGGCAATATCGTGATGGGGATGTGATTCCAAACCGGGATAATACACTTTTTTTACTTTCGGATGCTTTTCCAGAAAGCGGGCTAAAGCCAGCGCATTTTTCCCGTGACGCTCCATGCGGACGGCAAGTGTTTTAATCCCGCGGCTACTTAGCCAAACGTCAAATGGACTTGGATTTAAGCCGATAGCCATTCGTCCGAAATCTAACTTTTCTTTTATATCGGCATTGTTGGTTATCACTACCCCGCCGATAACATCCGAATGACCGCCAATGAATTTTGTGGTACTATGTAAAACCATGTCGGCGCCCAGATTTAACGGGTTTTGAAAATAAGGCGTGGCAAAAGTATTGTCCACAACACTCAGGACGCCATATTTTCTCGCCAAAGTTGTAATAGCTTTTATGTCTGAAATTTTTAGCAGAGGATTAGTAGGCGTTTCCAAAAATATAAGGCCGGGTTTTTCTTTTAGTGCGGCTTCTGCTTCTTTAAGATTTTGCGTATTTATGGATTTGAAAAGAATGCCATAATTTATGAAAATACGGTTTATCAAACGATATGATCCTCCGTACATATCGGCAGTACCTACAATGGTATCGCCGGCTTTCAGCATGGACAAAATCCCGCTCAGGCCACCTAAACCCGATGAAAAAATGGTGGCGAATTTCCCGTTTTCGAGAGCTGCCAATGTAGCTTCAATATTGGTGAAATTAGGATTTCCGGCACGCGTGTAATCGTAGCCTTTATGTTGAGCCGGAGCTTCCTGCACATAAGTTGAGGTCATATAAATCGGTGGAATTATGGCACCTGTTTCTTTATCCGGTTTTTGACCTGTGTGGATTGCTTTTGTTGAAAATTTCATGCTTTTATTTTTTTATTTAGATTTTAAATCCGTTTTTGAGCATCCACTCATCGTTGTAAAATTTGCTCAAATATTTAATACCGTTGTCCGGTATAATTGCCACGATTACGGCCGGTTCGGTTAATTTGGCTGCAAGTTGCAGGGCAGCCCAAATGTTGGCGCCACCTGTTCCTCCGCCAAGAATTCCTTCTTCATGTGCTAACCGGCGTGCCATGGTAAATGCATCCTGATCGGTAAATTGCATCATTTCATCGACAAGGCTGAAATCCATGGCTTTGGCTATGTGGTCTTCGCCTACGCCTTCCACATTATAGATACCAATGGCATTGGGATTAATTTTTCCGGTTTTAAAATAATCGTAATAAATTGAGCCGACGGGGTCGGGCATAAGTGTAAAAATATCGGGATTTTTTTCTTTCAAAAATCGACCCACTCCGCTTATTGTTCCGCCCGTGCTGCCTGCTGCAACATAGTGAGTAACGCGTCCCTGAGTTTGTTCCCAAATTTCCGGGCCGGTACTTTTATAATGCGCTTCCGGATTCAACGGGTTATCGTATTGGTTGATACGGAAACTATTAGGTGTTTCGGCAGCAATTCGTTTGGCAGTGTTTATGTAATTTTCGGGCGAATCGTGCGAAGCGGAAGTAGGTGTAACCACAATTTCTGCTCCAAGTGCTTTCAGGGCGTTTTGTTTTTCCTTACTCACTTTATCGGGCATGGTGAGAATGGCTTTATAACCGTTTATTGCTGCTATGGTAGCAACGGCAGCTCCGGTATTACCGGAAGTATTTTCTACAATAGTACCACCGGGTTTTAACAACCCTCTTTTTTCGGCATCTTCAATAATATATTTTACAATACGGTCTTTTACGCTTCCGCTTGGATTAAAAAATTCAAGTTTTGCGTATAGTTCAATGTGCTTATAAGGATTGATATTCTCCAATATTACCAGCGGAGTATTTCCTATCGTATCTTTTACATTCATTTTATTGTGTTTAAAATTCTAAAATATTTGAAACTCTTTTATAACTAAAACTATTTCCGTTTAATACCACGCTTCGATAATAAAATACCCTGCCGACACGCGATGACATTTTTAGTTTTGCAAAAATAGCTATTTGATTTGGATACAAAAAATTACTCTTTATCCTCTGTTTAAATCAGTGAGACCATGATTTTAAAAGCTGAAGGTGTATTATTGAACTAATCCCGGCACTATATATCGTAAATATTTATTTCCGGTATTGCAGGTCTCTAAAATAATCCTGAATTCTAAAATCTGGAATCGTTAACGGTCAACCGGAAATTGGTCTCTTCGCTCTCTTTTCTTTTGAAAAAATTCAGTCATCAGGTAACTGCAGGCATCGGCAAGGACACCTTTATTAAGTTGGGTAGTGGGATGCAAAACCGAAGTATGAACAAGCGAAAAACCGCGTTTTTCGTCATCTGCGCCATACACAATCCGTCCGGTTTGTGCCCAGTAAGCACCGCCGGCACACATAAGACAGGGCTCTACAGTTACGTACAAAGTGCAATCGTTCAGGTATTTACTGTTCAAATAATTAGCAGCTGCGGTGAAAGCCTGCATTTCTGCATGGGCTGTTACGTCGTGCAATGTTTCGGTAAGATTATGGGCGCGCGCCACAATGCTGTTGTTGCACACCACCACAGCCCCCACCGGCACCTCTCCCCTGTCAAAAGCTTTGCGGGCCTCTTTCAGCGCTTCGTTCATAAAATATTCGTCAGAGAAAATGGTAAATCCCATGGCTTTTTTCTTTTACCGGTCAAAGGTAGGAAAAGCCAGGGAATGATGAATGACAGAATGATGAATGACAGAATGACGAATGACGAATGATGAACAGGCCTGATTAATTGAAACTTTTTCTGTCAAACATTCATTATTTCTTCCGGGCAGGAATGAGAGAGGATAGCCCGCAGTGCCAAAGCGGATTGTGGAAGCTTGCGGAGGTGGGACGACCTAAAATACAACAGCCGCCATCGTTGTGGCGTGAGGGCTATAAACGGACAACCTCTGGCTGCAACAACCTGTTTTCTAAAAAAGTTTCTCTAAGTTTGCTCCTTCAATCTAACTAATATCTAAAATCAATAAAACATGAAGAGATTTATTTATCTGGTGGTAATTTTTGTTTTCTCCACACTCTTTACATTACAGGCACAGCAAAAAATGATGACGGCAACGGATGCCTCCCGGCTGAATCCGGCACTGTTTCCCAAACGCGTACCACAACTGCAATGGATGGGAAAAACCGACAATTATGTGTTTGCCAGGAAAGATACGTTTTATAAAAAGGATGCTGCCCGCGGAAAAGCAGGCGAACTTTTCGACAAAACTACGCTGAACACCGACCTCCTGCAGGCAGGTATGGACACGATAAAACGACTTCCTCGGTTTACTTTTTTTTCTGAACATAAAACCCGCTTTTCGCGTGATGATGGTTTTTATATTTATGATTTTCAACAACATATCATTAAGAAAGTAAATCAGGTTCCGGATACGGCGAAAAATGTTTCGTTCGATGCCAAAACCAACCTTGCTGCTTTTACACTGAAAAACAACCTGTACCTTGCCCAAGACGGAAAAGTAATACCTGTTACCCACGACAAAAATCCGGATTATGTGAACGGTCAGATTGTTTCACGCAACGAATTTGGTATCGATAAAGGTATTTTCTGGTCGCCAAACGGCGATAAACTGGCTTTTTATCACAAGGACCAGTCACGGGTATTCAATTATCCATTGGTGGACATTAACCATCGCATTGCTGAAGTAAAAAACATAAAGTACCCCATGGCCGGAACCCCCAGCGAGTATGTCAGCCTTGGCGTTTACAATCTGAAAACAGGTAAAACAATTTTTCTGAAAACTAATCCCAAATCGGAGCAGTACCTCACCGCTGTTACCTGGGGGCCTGCCGGAAAATATATCTACATTGCTGTCCTGAACCGCGGGCAAAATCACATGTGGATGAACAAATACGATGCTTCCACCGGTACACTGGTGAAGACATTGTTCGAAGAGACCAATCCTAAATATGTGGAGCCGCTGTTCCCGTTGTATTTCAATCCGTTCAACCCGGATGAGTTTATCTGGAACAGCCGCCGCGATGGCTGGAACCATCTTTACCTATACAACACCGACGGCAAATTACTGAAACAGCTTACCAAAGGAAAATGGGAAGTAACGCATGTGCTGGGCTATTTCATGAAAAACAAAGTCTATTTTGTAGCCACCAAAGAGAGTCCGCTGCAACAGAATCTGTATTCGGTGAACATGCGCAACGGAAAGGTCGTACGGCTGAGTCCCGACCACGGAACACACCGTGCCATGGTGAGCAAAGATGGAAGATATTTGCTCGATGTTTTCAGTAGTACGGACGTTAGCCGTGATTATAAACTGCTGAACTACCGCGGAAAGGTGGTGCGAATCATTCAGCAGGACAAAGATCCGCTGGCCGGTTACCAGCTGGGAAAAATGTCCATCTTCACATTGAAATCGAAAATTGATGGTGCAAATCTTTATTACCGTATGATAAAACCTGTGAATTTTGACAGCACCAAAAAATACCCGGTGATTGTATATGTTTACGGTGGTCCGCATGTTCAGCTAATTACCGACACATGGCTAGGAGGCGCTGGATTTATGTTGAATTATCTTGCTGAAAACGGGTATCTTATTTTTACACTGGACAACCACGGTTCCGAAAACCGGGGTCGTGATTTTGAACAGGTTATCTTCCGGCATCTCGGAACCAACGAAATAAAAGACCAAATGACGGGCGTTAATTATCTGAAATCGTTGCCTTATGTGGATTCTACCCGCTTGGGTGTTGATGGCTGGAGTTTCGGTGGTTTTATGACCACTTCGCTGATGTTACGTGAGCCGGGAGTTTTTAAAGTAGCTGTTGCCGGTGGTCCGGTCATCGACTGGAAATATTACGAAGTGATGTACGGCGAGCGATACATGGATACGCCGCAGGAAAATCCGGAAGGTTACAAAGAAGCCAGCCTGTTGAATTATGTGCACAACCTGCAGGGACATTTGCTCCTGATTCACGGAACCATGGATCCGGTGGTGGTTTGGCAGAACAGTTTGCTGTTTTTGCAAAAAGCCATTCACGAAGACAAACTGATAGATTATTTTGTTTATCCCGGGCACGAACATGGAGTTACCGGGAGAGACCGTTTGCAGCTTACGCGAAAAATTAAGTCTTATTTCGATGATTGGTTGTAGCAATACCAAAAGAAACGCCTCTCGAAACCGAGAGGCGTTTCTTTTAAACAAATTGATTTTACTCAGCCTTTGATTTGATAAAATGATAAAACAGGCGTACACCAACACCGGTACCGCCAACAGTGCGATAACCATCTTTTTTATCGAGAAATGCAGGAGCTGCAATGTCAAGATGGATATACGGATAGTTGGTAAAATGTTCCAGGAACTTCCCGGCAGTAATAGCGTCGGCTTCCACACCACCAATATTTTTCAGGTCGGCTATTTTTGATTTCAGCTGTTCATTGTACTCGTCCCAGAAAGGGAATTCCACAATACGCTCATGGGTCAGCGAGCCGACGCGTTTCATCTGGTCAAAGTCATTATCGGCTTTGGCTTCCATGCCCACGATAGCCTGTGGACCAATGGCGTGGGCAGCAGCGCCGGTCAAAGTAGCAATATCCACCACCAGCTCGGGTTTGTACTCTTTGGCATAGCTCAGCGTATCGGCGAGAATCATGCGGCCTTCGGCATCCGTATTCAGCACCTCAACGGTAGTGCCGTCGTGCATGGTAATCACATCGCCAGGTGTATAAGCGTTTCCATCGGGACGGTTGTCAGTAGCCGGTACCAGTCCGACCACATAAACGGGCAGCCTGGCTTTGGCAATAGCATACATAGCCCCCGCCACGGCAGCGCCACCGGCCATGTCGCACTTCATGGTTTCCATAGAACCGGAGGGCTTCAGGCTCAGTCCGCCCGTGTCATAAACCACACCCTTGCCAACAAAAACGTAAGGTTTTTTATTTTTTGCGTTATTCGGTTTCCATTCGATAATGGTAAAAGTGGGCGGGTCAATACTGCCGCGGTTCACAGCAAGCAAACCACCAAATTTCAGGCTTTCCAGCTTCTTTTTGTTAAAGACTTCCACTTTGATATTGGCCTTTTTGCCAAGGGTCTGCATCTCTTCGGCAAATTTCGTGGCATTCAGAAAAGCTACCGGTTCATTCACAAAATCGCGGGCCACACAAACAGCATCGGTCAGGATACGCAGTTCGTCCAATTCTTCTTCGGTGATGTCATTGTCGTAAATATCCACCTCTTCGAGCGTATTGTCTTTCTTTTTATCCTTTTTTTTGTATTTGTTAAAGACATAATTTCCCAGCATAAGTCCTTCCACAAAAGCCAGCACTTCATCTTTGGCCGCATTTATGTTAAGCACGACGGTCCGTTCGACCCGGGCTTTATTTAGTAACTGTTGGGTTTCGTCCCCACGCATACGGTAAGTCTCCATCCGTCCGGAACGGGTACCAATAAACTCACCGAAAACGACTATGAGCATATTTTTATAGCGGTTAACACCCACAACGTTGTGGTTATTACGGTGTTGTCTTTTTACATAATTTATTTCATCATTTGTCAAATCGAGATTAGCCAGGTCTTTACCATCTTTCACGAGAAAAACGGTGTCGGCAGCGGTTGGCTTACGCAATGCCTTTCTAAGTAATGTATTCATGATTTATTGTTTTTGGTTGATAATTATAAATTTCCTACTAATTTTTCTTTTTGTTGTACCACAAGATACTCTTTAATCTTTTCAATGGCCTTAAATGTAGCGCCCGACTGTTGCCGGACATAATCGGTAGCAGCTTCCGAGGCAGCCTGATATTTTTCCGGATTTTGCAAAAGATGGTTTGCTATTTCCCGGAAGCTTTTTTTATCTTTAATAGCAAAACCGCCTCCGTTTTTCAACAAGCTGAGGGCTTCGCGGAAACGCTGATGGTTGGGACCAAAGATTACAGGAAGACCATAAACCGCTGCTTCCGGAAGGTTATGGATGCCCACACCAAAACCGCCACCCACATATGCCAGCTTGCCATAGCGATACAGATGAGAAAGCAATCCTATGCTGTCGATAACCATAACACGGGCATCCTCCGGGAGGTTTTTCGTGGCTTCGGAATACAAAACAGGATGAAAATCTTTGAATTTATTTTGGATTTCCGTAAGATGTTCCGGGGTAATTTTATGCGGTGCAATGACCATTTTTATATCATCTTCGTGTACAAGATAGTCTTTTAAAATATCTTCATCAGGGGGCCAGGTGCTACCGCAGATGAGTAAACCACTACCGTTGGTAAAGCTTTCAATTACCGGAAGCGAAACCGGCTCATGCGACACTTTCAGAACACGGTCAAAACGGGTGTCGCCTCCTACCTCGTTATGAAAAACACGAATGCTGTTCAACAGTTCCGAAGATAATTCATCCTGTACCTGAAACCAGGTTACCTTTTGTAACTGATTTCTAAACCATTTTGCACCGTAATGGAAAAAATATTGATTTTTGCGGAAAATGGCTGAAACAAAGAAAAGGGGGACTTTATTTTTTGATAATTCTTTTAAATAGTTAAACCAGTATTCGTATTTAATAAAAATGGCCAGTTTCGGTTTGAAAATCCGGATAAATCGCCGGGCATTTTTCGGCTTGTCCATGGGAAGATAAAAAATATAATCAGCTCCGGGATAATCTTTCCTCAACTCATAACCCGAAGGAGAAAAAAAGGTTAGCAGGATCTTATAATCGGGGAAAGTCTCTCTGAAAGCTTCCATAACCGGACGTCCCTGTTCAAACTCTCCCAGGCTGGCGCAGTGAAACCAAACAATATTTTCGTGTTTCCCAACGGCATTTTTCATTCGCGAAAACTCATTTTTTCGTCCTTCCGCCCATCGCCTGGCCTGTTGATGGAAGGGAGCAGCTATTCTTATGAGAAAGGAATAACCATAAATAAAAAAATTATAGAACACTTTCATACCAGCCGTTATAAATGCCTGAAATTTGTATTTTTTCCTTTAATTTTGCAAATATAATAAGAATAATATTCGTTACAACGCAAAAAGACAACGTAATTTCCCTAAAATTATTTATTTAAATTTACCTTTTTTGAAAGATTAAATTAATAACAGTCATGAAACAAAAAAAAAACAGCCTGTCAAAATTTTCATTTTGACAGGCTGTTTGCGGCAGCAAAAGTAGAATTTGCCACCGGTATAATTACATTTTAATTTATTTTGTACCGATGGTTGCGTCGGCTGTTGTTGCTTCAACCCGGTTAGGTTGCGGCACCGCTTTGTGAATGGTCATTTCGTCAATCAGACGGGTATCGCCGGCATATTTATCAATGATAAATAATATGTAACGAATGTCCACTACAATGGTGCGCTGCAATTTGGGAATATAGGCAATGTCGCCACTCATGGCTTCCCAGTTGCCATCGAAAGCCAGCCCAATCAGCTCTCCTTTGCCATTGATAACGGGGCTTCCGGAGTTGCCGCCGGTTATATCATTCGTGGTCAGAAAATCAACATCCTGTTTTCCATCCTGGCCGTAAGGACCATAATCTTTGGTTTCGTAAAGCTTTTTCAGCTTTTTAGGAACAATAAATTCCGGGTTTTTTGGATTTTCTTTTTGCATAACGCCATACAAATGAGACTGGAACAAATAGTGTACGGCATCTCGCGGATAATAGCCCTCCACTTTGCCATAGCTGTAACGCAGGGTGGAGTTCGCATCGGGATAAAAGACTTTGTCGGGCTGCATTTTCATAATGCCTTCCATAAACAATCTTTTGCCTTCGTCCAGCTTGCCCCTCGCGGCGCTATAACCTGTGGAAGCATCTATCAGCCTCGCCATGTAAGCCTGCGAAAGAATAAAAGCCGGGTCTTTTTTTATCCCTTTCAGCGTGGGGTTGGCAAGGAAAGCTCTGGCTTTGGCTTCGGTGCTGAAATGCGATTTCTTAAAAACATAATTGGCAAAGGCATCAAAATTATTTTTATACTTTTTCGCCATTTTGTCAAGGTACCTGGGATGCAGACTTTCCGGAACTTTGCCAAAATACATTTTGGTCATGGCGGCAAAAACATCACGGTCGGTGGGCATGTCGTAATCTTTGTACATTTTTTTGAGTTTTCCGGACAGTTCGGCAGACAGTTTCTTTATCCGTACCAGTTTTCTGGCTTTTTGTTCTTTACCTTTGGTCTCTTTGTACTGTTTCAACATCCCCTCCAGGCCACTGAATTTTTGTGCAAAACTAAGTAATTCAGCTCCCCTGGCGCCGGTAATACTGGCGTAGATAAGCGGTTCGATGGTTTTCGATTCGGAAACAAAAGCATTGAAAATATCTTTCAGCGCTTCTCCGTATTTTGCCTGACGTTTGGGATTCTCGCTTACCCATTTGGCGAAAGTTTCATCAAATGCTTTTTTCTTTGCGATGACATGCTGTTTCTTAACACCTCTCATCTGGCCGATGAAATATTTCCAGCTGTTGGCAATCTCGGCATAGTTAGATGCATATTTCAGTTGCACATCAGGGTTGGCATTCATGTGTTTTTTCCATACTTCCAGTTTTTTACCAAAGGCCTCAACCAAAGGCGGAAAATAATGTTCCATTCTAAACTCCAGTTCCGGAGCGGTCATGTAACGGTTAGTCCTTCCCGGGAAACCCCATACCATGGCAAAATCTCCCGCTTTAATACCATCCAGCGAAATGGGCAGGTGATATTTTGGTTTCAGCGGAATGTTCTTTAAGGAATAGGTTGCGGGGGAGCCATCGGGAGCCGTATAGATGCGGAAAATGGTAAAATCACCGGTTTGGCGCGGCCACATCCAGTTGTCGGTATCACCGCCAAATTTTCCGATAGAGGAAGGCGGTGCACCGACGAGACGTACGTCGCGGTAAACGATATAAACCATCATGTAATATTTGTTGCCTTCAAAGAAAGGCTTGATAACGACATTGTATTTGCCACTGTCCGCATTGGTTTTTTTCAGCCGGCTGATGATGGGACTGACAACAGAAGAACGTTGCTGCTCGCTCATAGTATCGGAAAGATACGGAACAATGCTGTCGCTCACATCGGCCATACGCACCAAAATAGATGCCGTAAGTCCTTTGTTGGGCAGCTCTTCTTTTTTGCTCATAGCCCAAAAGCCCTCTTTCAGATAGTCGTGTTTCACCGAGCTGTGTTCCTGAACGGACTCGAAACCGCAATGGTGGTTTGTAAACAGCAACCCCTGGTCGGAGACAATTTCGGAGGTACAGAAAAAGCCTTGCGGGTTGGGACTGTTGGAGAGACCGGCAACGGCATCTTTCAGGCTTGAATGGTTTATGCTGTAAATTTGTTCAGAGGTAAGTTTCAACCCCATACGTTGCATTTCAGCAAAATTTTGTTGCAGCAGCATGGGAATCCACATGCCTTCGTGCGCTTTTAGCTGGAAACCGATGGAAATCAGAACGGCTGCCAGGAAATAGGAAAATTTTTTCATTTTTATTTTTAATTGGTAAGACATTTATAAAAACCACACAAACGTACACAAATTGTTCCACAAAACGGAATAAACAAACAAACAGAATTTTGTGTAATATTCTCAAATTACCGGAAGCGAGGGGTATTCGGATTAGGACACTGGTTTTCCCGAAACGAACAACCCTTTCTCTTTTTATTCACCCGGTTTGAAGCAAAAACCACGCCGGCAGAGGTCTATTTCGGCACTTTTATCTTCGTACCTTTTTTGAGACCCGAAAGCACCTGAATATTAATACCATCCGAGAGTCCGGTTTTTATCACCTGCTTTTTAAATACCTGAGGAGCGGTTTCAATTTCCACGTAAGTGGTTGAATCGCCTTCAAACAGCAGCAATCCTTCCGGAACAGCCAGCACACTGTCGGCGCGTTGCAGCACAATGTCGGCATTGGCGCTGTATCCCGACCGGATAAACTCATCCTTTTTCAGTTTAACATCGGCTTGAATTTCAAACTGTATGGCGCCGTTTTCCTCCACGCCTTTGGGAGCGATTTTGGTCAGAACGGCATCGAAACGGGCATTCTCGATGGCGCCGATGGTAAGAATCAGCGGCATTCCCACCCGGATTTTTCCCACTTCGGTTTCATCGATTTTGCCTTTGAAAATCATGTCGTTCATATCGGCTACGGTGGCAATAGTTGTTCCGGCGTTGAAGTTGTTGGCTTCAATAACCTGGTTGCCGATTTCCACCGGAATAGCCAGCACCATACCCGAAATGGTGGAGCGTACCAGGGTGTTGGTGGGTGCACCTTTTTTCTTGATTTGTCCCTCTTTGATGAGCTGCAGGTTTTCTTGTGCCGTCTGTAGCTCCTCCTGGGCAATACTGTATTTGGTCTCTACGGCATCAAAATCGGCCTGAGCAATAACGCCTTTCACCAACAACGCATGCTGGCGGTCGTAATTGCGTTTGGCTTCTATCAGGTTGATTTTAGCCTGATCCACGCGCGAAACGGCATTGTTCAGGTTAATCATGTTGGGAATCAGCCTGATTTTAGCGATCAGATCCCCTTTTTTCACCATTTGGCCTTCCTGCACATAGATATCGGAGATGATACCCGAAACCACCGGTTTAATGTCAATTTCTTTCCGGGGAACCACCGAGCCGGTGGCTACGGTTTTCTTGATAATATTGGTAACAAACGGAGTTTCTGTTTTGTAAACCACGGGTTCCTCTTTCGATTTATCCCACAAGTAGTAAAGGGTATATCCGAAAATACCCAAAATGATAACAATCATTAGAATTTTAAAAAACGTCTTCATGTTCTATTGTATTAACTGTTTAAATTTATTTTACTCGTATTTCAATAATTTGATAATTCGCCGATTGATGTTTGTTTTTTGTAATTTGTTATTTGTTCACTATTCATCTCTCAATGCCTCCACCGGCTTGATACTTACGGCACGTTTGGCCGGGATCATTCCCGCGAAAATGCCGGAAATCACCAATACACCCAACGCGGTCAGCGCCACATGGAAATTGACCTCCGGGTGTAGGAAAAACTGCGAACTGGCACCGCTTTTCACCATAATTTTATCGATGAGCGAAAGCAGGCTGACACCCACCACCAAACCCACATAACCGGCTACTGTAGTGAGCGTTACCGATTCCAGAATAATTTGTGAAATAATGTTCATCGGGGTGGCTCCCAAAGCGCGTTTGACGCCTATTTCGCGGGTACGTTCTTTCACAATTATCAACATAATATTGGATACGCCAATAATGCCGGCCAGCAGCGTTCCAACGCCTACTATCCATATCAGTCCGTTGATACCGGTAAACAATCCCGACATTTTCTTAAACTGCTTCTCTACATTGAAATGGCCAATAGCTTGTGTGTCTTTGGGATTTATGTGGTGGATTTTCTTCATAAGGGCAATCACTTTTGCCTCTGCAACGGAGGCAGGCACATCGTCCTGCGAAGTGATGGCAAACCAAAAAACCTTATTTCCGTAGTTAAAAGTTCGCTGCATACTGGAGAAAGGCAGGAAAATACTGTTGTTATCCCTGTCGGCCTGCCCTCCTTTTTTCTTTGATTTAAAAGTTCCGATGACCTCAAAATAGACGCCCTGTACACGAATATATTGTCCGATGGGCTTTTCGCTTTTTTTGAAAAGTCCGTTCACCACATCTTTTCCTATCACAGCCACCTTACGGTATTCGCGCACATCGTTCAGGTTAACAAAACGCCCGGAGAGTATGTTCACCGGATCGATTTTCATAAAATCGGGATAGTCGCCGTAGATGGTGTAGCCGCCGGATTCTTTTCCACGTACCACGTTGCTGGCGCCGCGATAGCCACCGCCCTGAAGTCGTGGCGCCAGCAGTTTCACATCGGGAACATTTTTTTTTATGGCTTCAATATCACTGTTGGTAAAATTGTAACTTCTGCCTCTTTTGAAACCCTGATAAGGCATGGAAGTGCGTTGTGCCCACATAAAAAAACTGTTGGTGGCGAAGTCGCCAAAGCCCTGATAAACAGCATTCTGAAGCCCTTTTCCCGACCCCAGCATGACCACCAGCATGAAGATTCCCCAAAACACGCCGAAAGCCGTAAAAAACGTCCTCACCGGATTCATTTTCAAAGCCGTCCAAATCTCCTGCCAGTTGTCTAAATCAAATATCTTCATGGTTGCTATTGGTCATTCGTTAATTCGTCATTCGTTATTCGCTCTATTTCACAACTTCGCAACTTCGCTTCATTTCTCTTAATTTATTATTCATTCGCCATTCATCATTCAATTGTCATTCGCTGCGCTGTCATTCAATTGTCATTCATCATTATTCATTCATCATTATTCATTCATCATTATTCATTCATCATTCGTTATTCGTCTCTCAACGCATCAATCGGTTTAATGGATGCTGCTTTTTTAGCCGGAATAAAGCCTGCAATAGCCCCGGAGACCACCAACAGAACCATAGCCGTAAGCGCAATGGAAAGGTTTGCTTCCGGGTTTCTGAAAAAGTCGGACGGGGGCATATATTTGTTTACCAGCTCCAGCAATCCAACGCCGGCCATAAGTCCGAGGTAACCGGCCAGACTGGTAATCACTACCGATTCCAGTAAAATCAATCCGACAATAGACTTTGGCGTGGCACCGAGTGCCTTGCGGATGCCGATTTCTTTGGTACGTTCTTTCACCACAATCATCATGATGTTGCTCACGCCCACAATGCCGGCAATGATGGTACCGATACCGATAATCCAGATAAAAATCCGGATACCGAGGAAGAGGTTCATCACTTTTTTGTATTGGTCCAGATTGTTTGAAATACGGATGGCGCGGCGGTCGGTGGGATCAAAATGGTGTACTTTTGCAAATTCCGTACGCAGCTCTTTTTCAATATGTTTGGTCTGTTTGAGGGAAGCATCACCCACCGTAAACATAATCTGATTCAGCCGGTTACCACCATTAAAAACTCTTTGTGCCGTACTCACCGGAATATAGACTTTTCGCATTTCGCCGTTGCCGCCTGCATCTTTAAAAACGCCAATTACCTTGAACGGAATATCGCCTACTTTGACATATTTTCCAAGCGGGTTTTCACCTTTTTTGAAAAGGTCTTTCCGGACAATGTCACCTATGACCATCACTTTGCTGAAATGCTCCATATCGAGCCGGTTCAGAAAGCGCCCGTTGGTGATGTCGGTGTTTTCGATGTATTTGTTCCCGGGGTTCACCGCACGAATGTTGTAGGAACCATAATTATTTTTGAAACTTATGGTTTTGCTGCCCACATAATAGCGTCCCGAAATATGGTCGATGTGTTTGTCGAGACGTTTGGTACGCGTGTAGTCGGCGTTAGTAAACCGGATTGTGCGCCCGGCATTGGTACCTTTGTATGGTTTGGTGGTCTGTCCCTGAAAAACCCACAGGCTGTTGGTGGCATCGTCGGCAAACTGGTGCTGCACACCGTTTTGCAGTCCACGGCCGGAGCCGAGCAAAATTATCAACATGAAAATACCCCAGGCTACACTGAAGCCGGTTAAAACCGTACGCAACTTGTTTTTGTTGATTGTACTGAATATCTCCTGCCATTTATCTCTGTCGATGATCATGCCTGTGCTTCTTCTTCTACAAGGGTTTCAAATACTTTCTGTTTGGTCTCCTGACTGCTGGCATCGATTTCAATGCGACCGTCTTTCAGGTGAATGATTCGGTCGGTTTGTTCGGCAATGTCCTGTTCGTGGGTAACGATAATCATGGTAATTCCTTCGCGGTTGATCTGGCGCATCAGTTCCATCACTTCCATGGAGGTTTTTGAATCAAGGGAACCGGTGGGTTCGTCGGCGAGGATGACTTTGGGGTGTGAAATAAGGGCACGGGCAATGGCCAGCCGTTGTTTTTGCCCGCCCGAAAGTTCGTTGGGCAAATGCCCGGCCCACGATTTAAGTCCCATTTTCTCCAGATATTCCAGCGCTATTTTGTTGCGCTTTTTACGGACAATCTTTTGATAGTACAAGGGCAACGCCACATTCTCCATGGCATTTTTAAAAGGAATCAGGTTAAACGACTGAAAAACGAAACCGAGCATTTTGTTGCGGTAAAAAGCTGCTTTTTTCTCACTCAACCCCGCAATAAGTGTTTTGTCGAGAAAATATTTTCCCTCGTCGTAGCTGTCGAGAATCCCCAGAATATTCAGCAAAGTGGATTTCCCGGAGCCGGAGGAACCCATAATGGAAACCAGCTCTCCCTCTCTGATATGCAAATTAATACCTTTCAAAACATGGAGACTGTTCTTTCCCATCCGGTAGCTTTTGTGAATGTTTTCTAGCCTTATCATTTCTTCTTTTTTCGTTTTTATTGCACACAATTTTTGTTAGGTGCTTGTCAATTCGTTTCTTCTTTTTTCCGATTTAAGAATGTACTTTCTTAATCATGAATTGTGCCATGAACGGAAACAAGCTGAAATACAATGCGTAACACGCTTTTTTGCTGCACGTGATAAAATTAATGAAATAGCAAAGTGTTCGGCTGACTTACAGAAGTGTGCGATTTCGTGCAATGGGACATCAAAGGAAGGAAGTTGCGATAGGGCGAAGTTGCGAAGTTGCGATGGGACAGAAACTACTTTGCCCCTTAAGACGTTGGTATAGTATAATTCCGTTATTTTGCAGACAAATTTCTCCCATGGCAGAACAACAGACCGCTCCCGGAACATTTTTCAAACAGCAGGTGTCGCATTATGAGCAGCAGCTCACGCAGACACAAAAAAGTATCCGACGGGTGGGCACTTTGCGCATTTCGGTGTTTCTGATTACTGTGCTGGGTATCTATCTCACTGCCGGACATTCATTGACGGCAGTGCTGACGGTAGCTGTTGCCGGATTTTCATTGTTCGGTTTTTTTGTCTTCAGGCATATCAGGCTTTACAAACAGAAAAAACGGGTTGAAAGCCTGTTGCAAATCAATGAAAACGAACTGCGTTTGCTGAATCGTGACACCTCGCACCAACCTGATGGCCATGAGTTTTTGGATGCTGAACATCCGTTTGTTGCCGACCTCGATATTTTCGGGAAACGGTCGCTTTTTCAGCTGCTCGACCGCAGCGCCACCCACATCGGACGCAAGCATCTTGCGCTCACGTTATTGTATCCGCCGAAGCAAAAAGAACAGATAAAAGAACGGCAGGAAGCCATCGCCGAACTCTCCGGAATACCCCGCTGGCGGCAAGCTTTTCAGGCTTTGGGAAACACCGGGGGAAAAGACAAAAACGCCGCTGAAAATCTGCTTGACTGGGCAAAGAATACAGAAACAGTTTTCAACAAACCGATTTATAAAATATTGCTGATTATCACGCCATTGCTGGGGTTTACCCTTATGGCTCTTAATATCTTTGGTGTACTGTCCTTCGCCGGTTTTTTGACTTTTTTGCTGCTCCCATTGCTCGTGCTGGGGCCGAAATTGACACAAATAAACAACGTGTATGAACGTTTAAGCAAAAAGACTGCTTTGTTGGAGCAGTATGCTTCCCTCTTTGAAAAAACGGAAGAGAAAGCATTTGGTTCCAAAATTATGAAGGAGGCGGAGAAAACGCTTGTAGAAGGCGAGACCTCTGCTTTTAAAGCTGTCCGGCAGTTGTCGGGTATCTCCAAAGCTTTCGACTATAGGTTGAATATGTTTGCCGGATTTTTTCTGAATATCTTTTTTCTGTGGGATATCCGCCAAAGTATGCGTTTGGAAAAATGGAAAAACAGTTACGGAAACAGGCTTTCGCAGTGGTTGGAAACGCTGGCGCAGGTGGACGAACTCTGCTCATTTGCAGGGTTTGCTTTCCAGCATCCGGAAGCTGTGTTTCCCGAAATCGCCACTGAAGGTCTCCGGGTTCAGGGCAAAAACCTGAAACATCCGTTCATCGACCCGGCGGTATGTGTGGGGAATCCGGTAAATATAGACGACAGGGGCCGGTTTCATGTCATCACCGGTGCCAATATGGCCGGCAAGAGCACTTACCTGCGAACGGTTGGCATCAATCTGATTTTAGCTGAATGTGGTGCGCCTGTGTTGGCTGATTTTTTTGAATTTAGCCCGATACAGGTCTTTACAGGCATTAAAACCACCGATTCTTTACAGGATGGTGCTTCTTATTTCTTTGCCGAATTACAAAGGTTGAAAGAGATTATGGACCGGCTTAGGGCCGGAGAGAAGCTTTTTATTATTCTGGATGAAATTTTGCGGGGAACCAATTCAAAAGACAAACAAAAAGGATCGAAAGCTCTACTCCGGCAATTTTTACACTACAACACTTCCGGGCTAATTGCCACCCACGACCTGGCGCTGGGTGATTTAGCCGGTGAATTTCCGGAGCAAATTGTGAACAAGCGTTTTGAAGTTGAAATTCACAACAACGAAATGGCGTTCGATTATACCCTGAAGGAAGGTATTTCACAGATCCTCAATGCTACTTTCTTACTGAAAAAAATGAAAATTACAGAGGAAGAGGTCTAACAGCCAGGGTTGGACATTAGCATTATTTCCGAAATTTTGAAAATTAAAGTAATACGATTTGGATAACTTCATTCCATCCCTAAAAGCACGCTAAACATTCACGCGCCGGTTGCGTAGGCTCTCCCAACACACAAGCCCAACCCGATGCTCATCGTAATGACGGGTTCAATTATAAATCCGTGGAAGGCGGGCAGGCTCCCCTTTAGGGGTTGGAGGTAGCGCAGGCAAAGCATAATGAACAAAACATTGAGCGGGGATGGAGACAGCCTTTCCATAATCTGGATTAATGATAAATTAGCTTAATATACGGTTCTTGTCGGCCAAAGTTATAATTTTGTTTCCCTAAAACCTTATGGAAGCATGTTTTCTCCGTTCAGGGCCATCCTATCTTTCGGACTATTTTTCCTGCTTATCGCAGGAGAGGCTTCTGCCCAGCATTCCCAACCCGACACAATACATGCTTTACCAATTCATCAGCCCATAACTTTGGATGGCAGGCTGAATGAGCCGGCATGGCAACAGGCGGGAAAAATCTCCAACTTTACCCAGCGCGAATTACATGAAGGGAAGCCGGCCACCGAACGTACAGAAGTGGCTGTTTTATACGATGCAAAAAATCTTTATGTGGGGGTGTGGTGTTACGATAATCATCCGGATAAAATTATTGCCAGCCAGATGAAACGTGATTTTGATTTCGGTACCGATGATAATTTTCAAATAATTATTGACACCTACGGCGACCGGCGCAACGGATATCTGTTTATCACCAATCCCAATGCTGCCCGTGCGGATATTTTGGTATCACAAAACGGGCAAAGTAACAACCGCGACTGGAACGGTGTGTGGAATGTGAAAACAACACGAACGGCGCAGGGCTGGTTTGCCGAATTTGAAATTCCGTTTTCTTCCCTGCGGTTTACAAAAGGCGGGACGCAAATTTGGGGAATCAATTTTGAACGAAACATCCGGCGCAAACGCGAACAGGACGATTGGCAGGGCTGGTCGCGCAATTCCAGTATCCGGCAGGTTTCCAATGCTGGTTATCTCATTGGAATTCAAGGGAAAAGCAAGACCTCGCTAATTGAGCTAAAACCTTATGGTATCACCGGTCTGGAAAAGAATAAAGGTGAAAAAACGCATCTTACCTGGAATGTCGGCGGAGATGTAAACTATCTGATCACCCCGACCCTGAAAATGAACCTCACCATAAACACCGACTTTGCCCAGGTGGAATCGGATCGTATGCAGGTGAATCTTACCCGTTTTTCGCTTTATTATCCCGAAAAAAGGGAATTCTTCCTCGAAGGGAAAAACTATTTTAATTTCGGACTGGGTAGCAGCACCCAACCTTTTTATTCGAGACGTATCGGCCTGGCACCCGACCATTCCATTGTTCCGATCATTGCCGGGGTACGGGTCATGGGGAAGACCGGCAACACTTCTGTGGGAGCCATGAGCATCGAAACAGCGGGAAAAGATACACTTCCGGCAACAAACTACTCGGTAGTCAGGGTAAAACAAGATGTTTTTAAAGAATCAAGTGTGGGAGTAATTGCTGTGAGCAAGCTGGAACCCGGGCATCAGAATTTTGTGTACGGCGCTGATTTCACCTATTCTAATTCTCATTTTAAGGGAAATAAGAATATCTCTTTCGGAGGAGCGCTGGCACAAAGTTATACCTCCGGCAGGACACAAAAAACAGGCCTTGCCAGCCGGTTATTCTTCGATTATCCCAATGACTTTATTGAATTTTCCGCTATCTGGGATCGCTCGGGCGAAGGTTTTAACCCTGAAGTGGGGTTCCAACGCTGATCGGCTTATCAAATGTTTAATGCAGACTTCAGGATAAAACCACGGCCTAAAAAAATCCGCTGGATACAACAGCTTATTTTTAAACTGTTTGATTTTAACTATTATGTTGATGATGTAACCCATAAAATGCAGTCGTTCTGGTCGGAGTTCAGACCGCTGGGTTTTATCACCCGCAGCGGCGAGTATTTTGAATTTAATATTCAGAGAAAAGCGGAGAACCTTACCGAAGATTTCAATATTTACGATGACATCATTGTCCCAAAAGGAGAATATTGGTTCACCGACTGGGAACTGCAATTTTCTACTTACGACGGCCGGAAAGTTTACGGCAATTTTTTTTCTAACTGGGGTGGTTTTTATAATGGAAGCCGGACAGTCCTGGCTGGTTCTATAAACTGGCAAATATCAAAACACCTGCGCTTTAGCACCGACTATCAGCAACAACATGTCTATTTGCCCGGTGGAAATTTTATTGTGCATGAGCTGGGCAGCCGGGTGGATTTTGCCGTCAATCCCGATTTGTTCGGCTCCATGTTTGCCCAATGGAACAACGAAGAACAGGAGATGCTCCTGAATTTCCGTGTTAACTGGATTCCCACGCCGGGGACAAATCTTTATTTTGTGGTAAACCAGGGATACGATACACAACAACATGTGTTTGATGCCAAATATACGACCATCCAAGTCAAATTTGTCTGGCGGTTTGTAATGTAACTAATGAACTGCGAGATACGAACGCGTTACAAACGCGCTCGAGGGCTAATAAAAAATCACTTTCGTCTTCGGATGTTTTTCCTTGAACTTCGCCACTTTTTTCTCTCTCAACAAGGTGTGGTCGCAACGCAACAAGGTCAGCCGCGACAAGGGCATAACATATTTCAGACTGCTAACCCGCGTGTTGTTGATGACCAGCTCGCGTAGATTACTCAGCCCGGCTAACGGTTTCAGGTTTTTAACCCGTGTCCCCGAAATGTTCAGCTTTTGCAGATAATGCATCCCCTGCAACGAATGCAAATCCTCCACCGAAGTATTTTGCAGGTTGAGACTTTCCAATTGCTTCATAGAAACCAGACCTGTAATATCCCATAGCGGACTATTGGTAACACTCAGGTGTTTAAGCCGTTTCAGGCCGGTAATAGGCGTAATATCCATTATGCCCGTGTTGTCCAGTTTCAATGTCTCTAAGTGGGCAAAAATAGTTAACGGTTCCATGTTTTCAATGTCCAGATGGTTGCTTATACTGACTTTTTTCAGGTTTACCAGCCGCTGTAACTGTTCGGCCGTGGGCGGGTTGTCCAATTCCGCTTCCTGTGAAAACGCTTCCTGCCAGGGCTTTTCGAGGTTGTTCCACCACAATTTGAGCTGAGGGGTTTGGAACAGAACCAGACACTGCGGCAGATGTTTTTCCAGTGCAAACACGTTCTTTTGCTTTACCGGTGTGCTGTCGGCTAAAATTAGCGTCAGGTTACTGTTTCCGATGAGCGGCAGCAGATCGCGAATAGCCGTATGCTCAATATTGATAGTTTTCAGGTTTTTAAGCTTTTGCAGTGGCGCCAGCGAACGTACCCGTGTGTTGCTGATATCAAGCCGGCGCAGCGTCCTGACAGTACTCAGTGGTCTCAGGTCGCTGATGGCAGCGCCCGAAACATTGAGTTCTTTCAACTGGATGAGCATGGTCAACGGTTTCAGACTGTGAACTTCCGTGTTGTCTTTCAGGTTCAGCTTTTTCAATAACAAAAGCTTATGAAGTTGTTCTTTGGTAACCGGTTTACGAAGGTTTGCCTGGGTAATAAAAATATTTTTCCATATTCCGGGTAGTGTTTCCCACCATTTTTCCAGTTTTTGGGAATTGTAGATAACCTGAGTTTGCGGGTTGATTTTGTTAAAAGCAGTGGCGGCTTTGTTGTTGATACCCGAATTGTCGCAATAAATATATTTTAGGGCAGGCAATTTGGCGAGGGGAAGCAGGTCCGAAACCCGTGTGCCGTTGATTTGCAAAATAGTCAGCGAGTCGAGTGTGCCAAGCGGATGCAGATCAGTGATAAGGGTGCTATCGAGATTGAGGCTTTGCAACGCGGTAAGTTTGGCGAGCGGAGAAAAATCTTTCACGGCGCTTTTGGCTAAGTTCAGGTTGGTCAGCCGTGTCAGCGAGGTCAGTGAATCAATACTTTGCAAAGGGGTAGCATTCAGTTCCAGCGTTCGTAAATTTTGCAGATTTTTCAGGTTGGGGAGGCTGTCCACACCGGTGTGTGCCAGATTCAGTGTTTCCAGGTTCTTCAGGTTTTCCACCACATCAACGTTTTTGAGTTCCGTGTAAGCGGCATCAATTTCGTGTAAAGCGGAGACATAGCGCAACGGTTCCAGTGTTTCCACGGGGCAACCGGTTATGTCCAGCGTTTGCAGTTTGCTGAGGCTTCGCAACGGCGTTAAATCATCGATAAGCGTGTGGGAACTGTTCAGCGACCGCAGATTGTCCATTTCGCTCAGTGGAGCCAGATTATTAATTTCCAGATTCCCGGAGATGTCGATTTCGCGGGAATTTCGCAGATGCCGGATAACCTGCAACAGCAAACCGGGATTTTTTAATGTCATTGTATCCGGTATAATCTGCACGGAATCGTTGACAACGAGCAGGCTGTCCTCAACAGGTCTTAAACTGTCCGAATCCTGCTGTAAACTGTCGGCAACAGGAATAATTTTTTTGGTTTCCACGACGAGACTGCTGTCGTTGAAAAAGATAATCTTATTCAGCGGAAGGCTGTCATATACGCGGATAGATTTACCGAAATAGTCTTTCCAGGCTGGTGAAAGATGGTTCCACCAATATTGTATTTCAATATCTTCGTTGGGTTTGTCGGTATAAATGCTGGCAATTTTCAGGCTGTTTTCTTCCGCATTCAGGTTAATTTCAATATACCGCAACCGGTTGTTTTCCACACTGTCGCCCGCAACGGTAATTCCTTTCAGGTTTCGGTTTAAAGTTACTTTAAAGTAGATTTGTCCGCCTGGCGTCAGCAAGGGTGCTATACTGTTGATATGAAAAGTAAACGTTACATTTTTGAAAAAAAACACCACATCTTTCAGGTAGGCCTGCACATCCTTGTTGATAGGAACCGCACGGTGTGCATCGAGGTCGCCTTCTATTTGTACCTTGTCGTTTTCAAATATTTTCAGGTAGCTGTTGTCGATGATAATCTCCTTTTCGGCAGGCGGATTAGCAGGGTCGCCGAGGAAGTTCAGTGTGCCTTGCAAATATTCTATCATTTGCCTGCTTTGCGTTTTGTATGCGTCAATCTCCTGCGGGCTGAGTTTTACAATGCTTTCCTGAGCGGCAAGCGTGCCGGCTGAAAATAACAGCACCCAAAACAGTATGTTTATTTTGTTGAACATGAGCGGAAGAAATTAATGAGTTGGGCTTTTTCTTTTTTGGATACGTATTCCAAATTGGAGATGAGCCATCCCGAATTACCGGTGTTACGGTTGAAATAGCTCAGCTCAAAATACCAGTGAGGGATCTGCAAAAAATGAAATTTCACGGAATTGATGTGTTCAAACTTCAGTTTTCCGGTTTTCATTAAATAAAAAAACAGGGTCAGATAATCCGGGTGATAGTTTGTAGAAGCGTAATATTCAATGTGTTTCGGATCGTCGAATGCCTTGTTCAGGTTCATAAAATCCAGCTCGTGGCTTTGTGGATGCAGGAAATATTTCCTATGACCTGCTTCGTTTTCTACCGGGAAAAGGTTGTGCAATTCGGTATCGTAAACGTTACTGATGATCCATTTGGAGCCCAGTCCGGCCTTTTCGAGCGTCAGGAAAAGAATCAGGTTTACCGGCTGTCCATCATTATCGAAAGTGGCAGAGACCTCGGCATACCAGTTTTTGTCCAGGAAATTCAAAAAAACAGGATGTTCCTTGTTGGTTACATCCGCAATAAAATACTGCTGCAACTTTCCGGAAGTTCGTGGATTTTGCATGTCGAACATATAAGGCAGCAACTTTTTGCGCAGGGCATTGTTATGATAACGCTTGTTGGTTTTTTCCAGCGGGTTGCCCGAAGGCCCTTCTTCCATATTGAAACGATGCACAAACTGATTCACCTGTTTGTTCATGGTGTAAAGATTGCGTTCGTCTCCCAACTGTCCGGAAGGGGCAAGCGTTTGGGCAGAGAGATTCAGCCCTCCCAAAATCAAAAAGATAACCGTAAAAATTTGAATTCTCAACTGCATAATCCTTTTTAAACAATGACAAAAATAGCCTATTCTTAAAATCAGTTTAACTTTAAACAACTTCAATAACGCATGCTTTTGAATAATCAAAGGTTCACATGAAACATTCTGAAAAAAACGGAGGAATGTCCTCCGTTTTTTCTACAATTTTTCATAAATGGCTTCGGTCTCCTTTTCAAAACCGGGTTTTCCGAGCAAGGCAAACATATTGCGTTTGTATGCCTCTACGCCAGGTTGGTCAAAGGGATTGATACCCAAAAGATAACCGCTTACAGCACAGGCCATTTCATAAAAATAGATGACCTCACCAAGGGTATTTTCCGAAATCTCCGGAATGTTTACTTTTAGGTTGGGGACACTGCCATCCACGTGTGCCAACGTTGTTCCCAGCTCGGCCATGTGGTTTACTTCGTTGATGCGTTTCCCGGCAATATAGTTCAGTTTGTCCAGGTTGGCTTCATCTTTCGGAATGCGTAATTCGTGGTGTGGCTGCTCCACGGAAAGCACTGTTTCGAACAGATTCCGCATCCCTTCCTGAATGTATTGCCCCATGGAGTGCAGGTCGGTGGTATTACTCACGCCGGACGGGAAAATCCCTTTGTTTTCTTTTCCTTCGCTTTCGCCGTAGAGCTGCTTCCACCATTCGGTAAAATAGAAAAGCCGGGGCTCGTAATTTACCATGATTTCGGTGGTTTTTCCTTTGGCATAAAGCGCATTACGCACCGCTGCGTAAGTGGCCACGGGATTTTCATCGATTTTGGATGAAGTGGCGGAGAAGGCAGCCATATTTTGAGCGCCTTTCAGTAATTCGCGGATATCAAATCCGGCAATGGCTATGGGAAGCAGGCCTACAGGCGTCAATACCGAATAACGGCCACCCACATCGTCGGGGACAATAAAAGTTTCGTAACCTTCCTCATCAGCCAGTTGTTTCAGAGCGCCTTTTCCCTTGTCGGTGATAGCGATAATCCGCCGTTTGGTTGCCGCTTTGCCGTACTTTTTCTCCACGTGTTCGCGAAGCAGCCGGAAAGCCAGCGCAGGCTCCGTGGTAGTTCCCGATTTGGAAATAACCGTTATCGTATAATCTTTTTCATCCAGTACCTGCAGTAGATCAGCGAGATAATCTTCGCTGATGTTGTTGCCGGCAAAAAGCATAACGGGATTCCCTGCTTTCTTTTTCAACAGGTTAAAATGGGGCGAAAGCGCTTCGGTAACCGCACGGGCACCGAGATAAGAGCCACCAATACCCACCACCACGCTGACGTCCGATTTTTCGCGAAAGCGGATGGCTGCCGCTTCAATTTTTCCAATGAGGGTTTCATCGATGGCTGAAGGCAGGTCGGTCCAGCCCAGGAAATCATTACCTCGTCCGGTACGCTCGCGGATGGCGAGAAAATGGTTGTCGATGGCTTCCTGGTATTTAAAAATATCCTGTTTGCCCACAAAATTCAGGGCGTTTTTGTAACTAAATTTCAGTTGTATCATAATGTAATTTTAAAGGGCAAAAATATCAAATTAGAGGATACCTCCACGCCCGGAAGAACAAATCCAAAAGAGGGATGGCACAAAAAACTTCAAATTTCAAACTTTGAAACATTCACTATTTTTATGCTAATCAAAATTTTATGTACAAGATGGCCCGAATTTTTCTAATTTTGCAGCCAATTTTTTGACGAATAAGAAAAATCTTATCCTCATGGGGAAGAAATATCAGGAATACAAACAGTTGAACCTGCCGCAGGTGGGTGATGAAATCAGGGAATTCTGGAAGGCACATCAGGTTTTTGAAAAGAGCCTGAAGAACCGGGAAGGAAACACCCCTTTTGTGTTTTACGAAGGGCCGCCTTCGGCCAACGGCAAACCCGGTATTCATCACGTTATGGCGCGTGCCATTAAAGACCTGTTCTGTCGCTACCAGACGCAAAAAGGAAAATACGTTCAACGCAAAGCCGGATGGGATACCCATGGCCTTCCGGTGGAGATTAGCGTGGAGAAAACACTGGGAATTACCAAGGAAGATATCGGAAAGAAAATCAGTGTGGAAGAGTACAACAATGCCTGCCGCAAAGAGGTGCTCAGATACAAAGATATGTGGGATGACCTGACCGAAAAAATAGGCTATTGGGTTGATTTGGAGCATCCTTATATCACTTTTGACAACAAATATATTGAGTCGGTCTGGTACCTGCTGAAACAACTTTACGAAAAAGGACTGCTGTATAAAGGCTATTCTATCCAGCCCTACTCGCCGGCTGCCGGCACAGGACTGAGTACGCACGAGCTGAACCAGCCCGGATGCTACCGCGATGTGACAGATACCACAGCAGTGGCACAATTTAAGGTAATTCGCAATGCCCGATCGGAATTTTTGTTTGAAGATACCGGTAGCGATGTCTGTTTCATTGCCTGGACCACCACTCCCTGGACATTGCCTTCCAATACGGCACTGGCTGTGGGGCGAAAAATCAATTACCTGAAAGTTAAAACTTTCAATCCTTACACCGGTATTCCCGAAGTGGTCATTCTGGCCGAAGACCAGTTAGATGCCTATTTCCATCCAAAAGACAAAGACCTTGTGTTTGAAGATTATAAACCCGGAGATAAACACATTCCTTTCAGGGTGCTGGCAAATTATCCGGGTGGGCAGCTTACGGGTATTTCCTACGAGCAGCTGTTTCCCTGGGTAAAACCCATGGGCAAAGCTTTTGAGGTAATCACCGGTGATTTTGTTACTACCGAAGAGGGTACGGGAATCGTCCACATTGCCCCCACTTTTGGTGCCGATGACGACCGTGTAGCCAAAGAAACCGGTATTGCTCCGCTGATTTTGCTGGATAAAAACGGTGAAAAACGTCCCATGGTCGATTTAAAAGGTCGCTTTTATGTGGTGGAAATGCTGGATGAGCAGTTTGTGAAAGATTTTGTGAATATTGATTTGTATAGCGAATACGCCGGCCGTTATGTGAAAAATGCTTACGACGAAAGCCTTAACGACAAGGATGGCAGTCTCGATATTGATCTCGCTGTTGCTTTGAAAAAAGAAAACAAGGTTTTCCGGATTGAAAAACATGTCCATAATTATCCCCATTGCTGGCGTACCGACAAGCCCATTTTGTATTATCCGTTAGACTCGTGGTTTGTGAAAACCACGCAGCTGAAAGAGCGGATGATTGCGCTCAACAAAACCATTAAATGGAAACCGAAGACTACCGGCGAAGGCCGTTTTGGTAACTGGTTAGAAAACCTGGTGGACTGGAATCTGTCGCGTTCACGCTTTTGGGGCGTTCCGTTGCCCATTTGGGTTACAGAAGATCGCAACGAACAAAAATGCCTCGGTTCAGCCGCCGAGCTAAAAGCCGAAGTGGAAAAAGCTATGGCTGCCGGCGTTATGGATGAAAATCCGATGAAGGATTTCGATCCTGATGACATGAGTAACAAAAACTACCGGACTTTTGATTTCCATCGTCCTTATGTGGATAAAATTGTTTTGGTTTCCGACAGCGGCAAAAAAATGTACCGCGAACCCTCACTTATTGATGTGTGGTTCGACTCGGGTTCCATGCCTTATGCCCAGTTGCACTATCCTTTTGAAAACAAAGAGACTTTTTTGAAAAACTACCCTGCCGACTTCATCGCCGAAGGCGTGGATCAAACCCGCGGATGGTTTTTTACGTTACATGCCATAGCCACCATGCTTTTCGATTCGGTAGCTTACAAAACGGTGGTTTCCAACGGTCTGGTACTGGATAAAAACGGCAATAAAATGTCGAAACGTCTCAATAATACCATAGATCCGTTTTCCACCGTTGAGAAATACGGTGCCGATGCAACACGCTGGTATTTGATTACCAATTCACAGCCCTGGGATAATCTGCGTTTTGACCTTGCCGGCATTGATGAAATCAGAAGAAAATTCTTCGGTACACTGCACAATACTTACGCTTTTTTTGCCCTGTATGCCAATATTGATGGCTTTACTTACCATGAAAAAGAGATTCCTGTGGAAAACCGTTCGGAGCTTGACCGATGGATACTCTCCGAACTGAATTCGCTCACCAAAACCGTGGATGAGGCTTACGCCGATTATGAACCGACACATGCCGGGCGCGCCATTCAGTATTTTGTGAATGAGCATCTCAGCAACTGGTATGTACGACTGTCGAGAAGAAGATTCTGGAAAGGCAGCTATTCGGAGGATAAAATTCAGGCTTACCAAACGCTTTATCGCTGCCTTGAAGTAGTAGCACAACTTGCTGCGCCCATTGCGCCATTTTATGCAGAGCGTTTATTTAAAGATTTGAACGATGTCAGTGGCAAAATAAAGGCCGAATCGGTGCATCTCACCAATTTTCCCGTGGCAGATGAAAAGCAGATTGACAAATCACTGGAAGAGCGCATGGAGCTGGCACAAAAAATCTCGTCTATGATTCTCTCTCTGCGGAAAAAAACAAATATTCGTGTACGGCAACCTCTCAACAAGGTGATGATACCCGTGTTGGATGCCCGTTTTCAGAAACAGGTTCAGGCCGTGGAAGACCTTATCCTTTCGGAGACAAACATCAAGCAGATTGAATACATTACCGGAGATTCGGATGTGCTGGTGAAGAAAATTAAACCCGACTTTAAAACGTTGGGGCCCAAATACGGTAAAATAATGAAACAGCTTGCCGCCATTATCAATTCGTTGGGACAGGAGGAGATCAGGAAACTCGAAAACGAAGATATACTTACACTTAACGTGAACGGTCAGCCGATTGAAATTTCCAAAGAGGATGTGGAAATAACCACACGGGATATTCCCGGATGGAGTGTGATTACCACAGATAATCTGACAGTAGCGCTGGATATTACCATCACCGGCACATTGAAAAATGAGGGCCTTGCCCGCGAGCTGGTAAACCGCATTCAAAATATACGAAAGGAAATGGGGCTAAAGGTTACCGACCGTATTTCATTACAAATAGTGAAAGCGAAAGCAACATTTGAGGCTTTCCAATTGTTTAAAGACTATATTTGCACCGAGACTTTGGCCGACCTTACCCTCGTCGAAACGCCTTTAAACAATGGTTTTGAGGTTATTGACCTAACCGGAGGAACTTCTGCCAAAATAAAAATTGAGAAAAGGAAATAAAAATTGAAAAATATTTTGTATTTTTAGAACGGTTAATACTAATTATTAACACTAAAACATGAGGCCATGAAAGAGAAGAAAACAGAAGAAAAATTAAGGTATTCTAGCGAAGAGTTGGAGGAGTTCAGGCAGATTATCATGCAAAAATTGAAAAAGGCACGTGCTGACCTCAAACTACTTACCGAAGCATACACCAACAACAGCGGTTCTGACACCAATGATACTTCCCCGACTTTTAAAGTGCTGGAAGAGGGGCAGCAGGTATTGTCGAAAGAAGAGAACAGCCGTCTTGCCGCCCGTCAGCAACGTTTTATCAACAACCTGGAAAATGCTCTGGTTCGTATTGAAAACGGAACCTACGGTATTTGTCGCGAAACCGGCAAACTGATTTCCAAAGAGCGACTGCGCGCAGTTCCTCATGCCACATTGAGCATTGAAGCCAAAACAAGGCAACGGAAAAATAATATCAATAATTAGTTGATGATTTCTCATAAAACAGTGTTTTGAAAAAATCTGCTTTGGTGATTATTCTGGTTTTGTTACTTGACCAGGCGTTAAAGTTTTACATCAAACTCACCCTGCCGATGGGAGGGAATATTCCTGTGTTTGGCCACTGGTTTTCCCTGTATTTTACCGAAAATAACGGGATGGCTTTTGGTATGCAGTTTGCCGGCAGCTGGGGAAAACTGGCGCTGAGTGTTTTTAGAATCCTCGCTATTACCGGAATTGGATTTTTGTTGTACTATCTTATCCGGCGAAACAGCAGTACGGGAATGATTATCAGCATGTCGCTTATTTTTGCCGGGGCTTTCGGAAATATTATTGACAGTGCTTTTTACGGTCTCATATTTTCACAAAGCACTTTCCATTCAGTGGCTACTCTGGTGCCTTTCGGGCATGGTTATGCAGGTTTTTTACACGGCAAAGTGGTGGACATGCTCTATTTTCCGTTGATAAATATCGCACAATCGGATGCCCCCTCCTGGATTCCAGGATTTTTATTCGGTCCCGATGGTCATTTGGTTTTTTTCAGGCCTATCTTTGATGTTGCCGATGCCTCTATTACCATCGGTGTTTCCTGGCTTTTTTTGTTTCACGGAAAGAAATTACACATCTAAATATCAGGAAAAAATACCAAGGCGATTTTTTTGGAATTTTATTCGCGAAAATCCTTTTTAAGCCAAAATTAAATAATATTTAATTTATATCTTTGCCCCAATAAAAATACTCAATCATACAGCATTTTATGGACAAAAAAAATATCGGCCACATTTCACAAATCATTGGCCCTGTTGTTGACGTTGTTTTTGACAGCGAAAAAGACCTTCCCAAAATTTATGATGCGCTGGTAATTGAGCGAAAAAACGGCGAAAAAGTTGTTTTTGAAGTTCAGCAGGAAACCGGTGAAAACACGGTCAGAACGGTTGCCATGGATTCAACCGATGGCCTGAGCCGCGGCATGGAGGTGATAAACACCGGAAAACCTATCAGCATGCCTACCGGAGACAATATTAAGGGCAGACTTTTCAACGTCATTGGCGAATCCATTGACGGATTAAAAAAGGTAGAGACCAAAACCAGCTATCCAATCCACAGAGACCCACCGAAATATGAGGAGCTTACCACTCATTCTGAAATTCTCTATACCGGCATAAAGGTAATTGACCTGATCGAACCTTACGTCAAGGGTGGCAAAGTCGGCCTGTTTGGTGGTGCAGGTGTGGGTAAAACTGTTATTATCATGGAGCTGATTAATAACATTGCCAAAGCTTATGAGGGATTGTCCGTGTTTGGTGGTGTGGGTGAGCGTACCCGTGAGGGAAATGACCTGCTGCGCGAAATGATAGAATCAGGCGTTATTCGCTATGGCGAAGCTTTTAAAGAAGACATGGAAAAAGGCGGCTGGGATCTTTCCAAAGTTGATTACGACGAATTGGGAAAATCGCAGGCAACGCTGGTGTTCGGACAGATGAACGAACCACCCGGGGCCCGTGCCCGTGTGGCTCTTTCCGGACTTACACTGGCCGAATATTTTCGTGACGGAGATGAAAAATCCGGTGGCCGCGATATCCTTTTCTTTATTGATAATATTTTCCGGTTTACACAGGCCGGTTCCGAAGTTTCGGCTCTGCTTGGCCGTATGCCTTCGGCTGTGGGTTACCAGCCTACACTGGCTACCGAGATGGGAATTATGCAGGAGCGTATCACTTCCACCAAAAGAGGCTCCATTACTTCTGTACAGGCTGTATATGTTCCGGCTGACGACCTTACCGACCCGGCACCGGCCACTACGTTTGCGCACCTTGATGCTACTACGGTACTGAATCGTAAAATTGCCGAGCTGGGAATTTATCCCGCCGTGGATCCGCTGGATTCCACGTCCCGTATTCTGACACCGGATGTTGTCGGAGACGAACATTATAACACGGCCCAGCGGGTGAAAAACATTTTGCAGCGCTACAACGAACTGCAGGACATCATTGCCATCCTTGGTATGGACGAACTTTCGGAAGAAGACAAGCTGGTAGTGAACCGCGCCCGTCGTGTGCAGCGCTTCCTGTCGCAGCCTTTCTTTGTGGCTGAGCAGTTTACCGGATTGAAGGGAACGCTGGTATCCATTGAAGATACTATTAAAGGTTTTAATATGATTATGGATGGCGAAGTGGACGAGTATCCCGAAGCTGCTTTCAACCTTGTGGGAACCATTGAAGAAGCCATCGAAAAAGGCAAGAAAATGTTGGCTGAGACAAAGTAATCATAACTTTTTGATAAAAATATCCTTATTTCTCAACAAAAACCCGAGTAGAAAATGAACCTTGAAATTATCACACCCGATAAAACCATTTTTAAAGGAGAAGTTGATTTGGTTCAATTGCCGGGGATTGATGGCTCTTTTGAAATTTTAAACAACCATGCCCCTTTAATATCCGCTTTGGGAGAAGGAATTATCAAAATTCGGAAAGGGAAATCAGAAGATTTTTTTGAAGTAAAAGCAGGCGTAATTGAGGTGCTTGATAACAAGGTATTGGTTTTGGCCGGATAGTTTCTGCAACGTTATATCTTAAAAAACAAAAGCGGTTCTTTACAAATGCAAAGATACAGCTATTTCAGGCGGCCTTTCGGAAGTTTTGGAAAAACCTTTTCACTCATATTTCAGCGCCTCCACAGGCCGTTTGCGAACCATAAAAAGAGCTTGCAACAATACCGTGAAAAAGGCGATGAACAGCACAAAAACAATTCCTGCAACAAAATACCAAAGGCTTAGATGAATGTGGTAGGCAAAACTGTTTAGCCATTTCGCGATGAAGAAATAAACCACCGGCGAGATGAGCACTCCGGCCACCAGAACCAGAACGACATACTCTTTCACCAGCATCAGTACAATTTGTTTCTCCGAACCACCCAGCACTTTCCGGATACTGATTTCTTTTGACCGCTGTTCGATAAGAAACGATGAGAGGCCGAAAAGTCCCAACGCGGAGATTAATATTACAAACAGTGAAAAATAGAAAAAAAGCGAGAGCATTTTCTGATCGCTGCGGTAAAGTGTGTCGAGTTTTTGGTCAAGAAAAGTGTAATACATGGTGTAGCCCTTGTTGGACTTGTTCCAGGAGGCCTGTAAATGTGCCAGCGCTTCCCTGCGTTTTTCCGGATTAATACGCAGCACTACATACTGCACATATTGCGGCCTCAAGACAAAAATCAACGGCTCAACCTGCTGATGCAGAGAGGAAAAGTTGAAATTTTTCACCACCCCAATGATTTTTCCTTTCTTGGTGAACGGTGTGTGCAGGTAGCTGTCGACAGGATGTTTGAGATGCAGAAAATCTACCGCCGCTTCGTTCAGAATAAAATGCTCGGTGGAATCATTTTCTTTAACAGAAGAAAAATACCGACCTTCCGACAACGGGATTTTCAGCAGATCAAAATAGTGATAACCCACAAAAAAGCTGTTCAGCGTTTGCATGTGTCCATCTGCTGAATCTCCTGTGCTCACAAGGATTTTTCCGGTGAGGTAACCGGGAAGACTGGAAGCGGTGGCTACCTGCTCAATGGCCGGATCTGCCTGTAAAGCAGCCACAAAACTTTTCACCCTCCCACGGAAAGAGGTGTCGGCCGGACTATTCACCACAACCACATTTTCTTTGTCAAAACCGAGAGGGCGGTTTTTAACATAATGTATTTGTGCAAAAATAATTAGCGTGGAAATGATGACGCCAATGGCAACAAGATACTGAACTACAACGAGGAGCTTACGAAGTCCGGCAGCTGTAAACGAATGTCTTTTTTTAGTCCTGAAAACGATACCTCTTCCACCGAGTACCTCAACCGGCTGCAAAGAAGAAAGAACAAAAGCAGGAAAACTGCCGCTGAGCAAAGCGAGAAGCAGCATAAACAAAAGTAGCAGGAAACCAAAAACAAGTCCGGAACCGGAGAACAGACTATGCACCAGTGTAATATGTCTGTTTACCAGTGTGTTGAAAACCGGAATCATTAGCTCCACGAGGCTCAGCGAAATAATAAAAGCCGTAGAAGTGAGTATCAGCGCTTCACTGATATATTGCCGCATCAATTGCTTTCGCGAGGCGCCCATCACCTTGCGTACTCCGATTTCCCTCGCTCGTTTTAGCGATCGCGCAGTAGCAAAATTGACATAGTTTATGGAAGCCATCAACAAAATAAAAAGAGCAACAATCACAAAAATGTAAAGATAAGTTACGTTGATGTTGGAATGGCTGTCGTAAAGCAGATCTTTTGAAAAGTGGATTTTCTGAATGGGCTGGTAATTCAACCGGCTGTACCCGTTGATTTTAATCTTTTGTTTCTGCATATAATGCCGTATGGCGGTATCCACATAATAGTTCGTCCTTTGGGTAAAAGCCTGAAGGTTCACCGTATCTGCAAGTTCCACATAAGTATAACAATTTATCCAAAACCAGTTGCTATTCAGCTGTTTCTGTTCCTCTTTATCCAGCGAATTGGTTGAAATTACCGCATCAAAATCTAAATGCGAAGGCCGGTTTTTGTTATCAAAAACACCGGTTATCGTATATTGACGTATGCTTGTTTTCAGTTTTTTACCAAGGGCGGGTTTATCCCCGAAAATTTCCTGTTTCATGGCCGTGGAAAGCACCAGGCTGTTGGGTTTTAGCAGGCTGCTGTCCGGATTACCTTCTGTAAAATTGTAATTGAAAATTTTAAAAAGCCGCGCATCTCCAATGGTCAGGTTAGGAATATCGTATAGTTTTCCCTTGTAATTGACTGACGAAACATCATTTTTGTCCGAAGGGTCGGTAAAAAACAGGCGGGTTGATTCCAGAACTCCGGGAAAATTATCTTTCAGCCTGTCTGCCAGCAAATAAGGTGTCAGCGCCATTTTTTCCACCTTCCCACCGGTGGAATAGGCCTCGTTTACGCGATAGATATGATGATAATTTTTCCAGCTCCTATCGTAATAAAGGGCATTTTCCACATAGAGATAGATGAAGACAAAGGCTACGATGCCGATGGTCAGGCCGGCGAGATTCAGTAGAAAATAATTTTTCTGCCTGAGCAAAACACGAAATCCCATACGAAAAAAGTTGGCCCACATAATCTTAAATTCGATTTAAATTCTCATTGATTATCTGACCGTCAAACAGGTGAACGATGCGCCGGCTGTAGCTGGCATCGTGGTGCGAGTGGGTAACCATAACTATGGTCATTCCCTCTTTGTTTAGCTCATTGAGGATATTCATCACATCCTCTCCATGCATGGAATCTAAGTTGCCGGTGGGTTCATCTGCCAGCAAAAGGCGGGGACGTGTTACGATAGCTCGTGCCACAGCTACCCGTTGCTGCTGTCCGCCCGACAGTTGCACAGGCAGTAAATCCTTTCGGTGGCTGATTTCCAACCTGTCGATAACCTCCATAACCCGCTTTTTCCGCTCTGTTCTTTTCACGCCCTGATAAATCAAAGGTAATTCGATATTTTCCAAAAGACTTAGTTCATCAATCAGGTTGAAATTCTGGAAAACAAAGCCGATATTCTGTTTCCGTAAACGGGTTATCTGCTTTTCCGACAGACGATAAATATCTTTCCCCATAAAATGATAGCTGCCGGAAGAGGCAATATCAATCATTCCCAACAGGTTCAGCAAGGTGGTCTTCCCACAACCGGATGGGCCCATAACCGACATAAACTCACCTTCTTCCACCTTCAGATTAATGCCGGCCAGCGCAACCGTTTCAATATCAGATGATATAAATACCTTTTTTAATTGTTTTATTTCGATCATTTTTTGGCTTGGCTATCTCAGAACAAATGTAATCTTTTCCCCTTATTTGAAAACCTTTTGCCTTTGAACGAGCGGAAAAGGTTTAAATATTTTTAACGAATATCATGCCAGCCAAATTATACGGTTGATTAACAGTGTGTTGAATTTATTTTTTTAAAAAAGTGTAACAATTAGTGTTCGGAAACGTTCATATTCTTGTACCTACATGGACAATTATCAGTAATTTTAACCCGAAATTTAAGACCTTCAGGTATGGCCAAAATTAACGCCCGCATTTTAGTTGTAGATGATGATACTGACATTTTGCTGGCGGCAAAAATGTTTCTACGACAATATTTTCAGATAATTCACACCGAAAAAAATCCCGGACATATTCCCGATTTGTTACGCAACGAAACCTATGATGTTATCTTGCTGGACATGAATTTTTCGCGCGATGCGAATACCGGTCAGGAAGGTTTTCACTGGTTAAACAAAATTCTTGAAATTGACCCGGCAGCTATTGTGATTTTTATCACTGGTTACGGCGACATAGAACTGGCGGTACAGGGGATAAAGGAAGGTGCAACCAACTTTATTCTAAAACCCTGGGAAAACAATAAATTGCTGGCAACCATCGAGGCATCGCTGAGAATCAGAGTGTCGAAAGTTGAGCTGGAAAATCTCAGATTCACCAATAAACTTTTGGTAGCCGACCAGGATCATGTTTTCAGTAACATCATCGGAAAATCGGAGGCTATGAATAAGGTTTTGAAAACCGTGGAGAAGGTAGCAAAAACCGATGCTAATGTACTGATTCTCGGGGAAAACGGAACGGGAAAAGAGGTGATTGCCCGTGCGATCCACCGTGCTTCCCCACGGAAAGATAAAATGTTTATCAACGTTGATCTGGGCGCCATCACAGAAAGTCTTTTCGAGAGTGAGCTTTTCGGATACAAAAAAGGCGCTTTTACCGATGCTCGCGAAGACCGTGCCGGACGTTTTGAAGCAGCCAGCAACGGCACGCTGTTTTTAGATGAAATCGGCAACCTGCTGCCCAACCTGCAGTCGAAACTGCTGAGCGTATTGCAGAGCCGCAAAGTAGTGCGCCTTGGATCGCACAAAGAGATTCCTGTGGATGTCCGGCTTATTTGCGCCACCAACATGCCGTTGTATGAGATGGTGAAAGAAAACAAGTTCCGCCAGGACCTGCTTTATCGCATTAACACTGTGGAGATTACCATTCCGCCGCTGCGCGATCGCGTTGAAGACATTGAACCGCTGCTGAATCATTTTCTGGAGATCTATTGTAAGAAATATAAAATGCCGCAAAAACGCATTAACCCGGGAACGTTAAAACGGCTTCAAAAACACAACTGGCCGGGAAATATCCGAGAGTTGCAACATGCCGTGGAAAGAGCAATCATCCTTAGCGAGGAGAATTTGCTGGAACCTCAGGACTTTTTTATGAATGAGGTTTCCGAAAATCAGGAGGGGGTTTTCCCTGTGAACATGAACCTCGAAGAAACGGAAAAAATGCTCATTCGCAAGGTCGTGGACAAACATGGCGGGAACATTAGCCGGGCCGCCAAAGAGCTGGGGCTCACCCGCGCTTCACTTTACCGAAGAATTGAAAAGCATGGTTTATAAAAAGTTCAGATTCCAGATTGTCTTACGCATACTGTTGCTTACCATCACTTTGTTGCTGATATTCTCGTTCTACCGGGAGTCGGCCTACCGGATAAGCACCATCATCCTCGGTGTACTGTTTGTAGCGCAGGTCATTTTTCTCATTCGCTTTACCGAACAGACCAACCGGAAACTGGCGCATTTTTTTTCCTCTATCCGGAATTCTGATTTTATGGGCTCATTTGTGGATGACGGGTTGGGCAAAAGTTTTGATGAGCTCAACCGCGAGTTTAATGAGGTAATCGATGCTTTTAAAAAAACCAAAACCGAAAAAGAAGAAAATTTCAATTATCTGCTTACCGTAATTCAACATGTCAGTATCGGCGTACTGGTTTTTACCCGAAATGGGAAAGTAGATGTTTACAACAATGCGGTGAAAAGCCTGTTGCAGGTGAAACATTTGCGTAATATCCGGCAGTTGGCTAATATTTCCGAAGAGCTTAGCACCACACTACTCGAAGCCAAACCGGGAGAAAAAAAGCTGGTAAAAATATTTGTCGGTAACGAGCTGCTACAGCTCTCCATTCATTCCACCGGGTTTTTGATGCATGGCGAAGAATACCTGCTCGTGTCTCTGCAGGATATCCATCCGGAGCTGGAACAAAAAGAGGTAGAATCGTGGCAAATGCTTATCCGCGTCCTAACGCACGAAATTATGAACTCCATTACACCCATCTCCTCACTCGCTTCTACGGTGCAGGATATTTTAAAGAATTTTCAGGAAGAGAAAAAGTCTCTTTCGGAAGACGAGGCTGAAGATATGGAAAATATCACCAGCGCTATTTCCACCATCGAAAGGCGCAGCAAAGGATTGTTGAGTTTTGTTGATCTTTACCGTAACCTCACGCGGATTCCAAAACCTCATTTCCGGTACTTCCCCATAGCCAAACTGTTTCAACGTACGCTGGAGCTTATGGAACCGAAATTTGAGAACCTGAACATTCAGATAAGCACTAAAATATTTCCGGACGACCTGAAACTTCTGGCTGACCCCGATTTGATGGATCAGGTACTCATCAACCTGTTGCTCAATGCCGTTGATGCTGTTAAAGAGAAAGGAAACAGACGAATCAGCCTCATGGCTTCGGTAAATCTGAACAACCGCACCCTGATTGAAATAACTGATAACGGCAGCGGCATAAACCAGGATATTATGGATAAAATTTTTATGCCTTTTTTTACCTCCAAAAAAAACGGTTCCGGTATCGGGCTGAGCCTTTCGCGGCAGATTATGCAAATGCACAAAGGCAGTCTTTCGGTACGCTCCGCGCCTGGAAAGGGCGCTTCTTTCATCCTTGTCTTTTAATTCTGTCAACGCGCTAATTTTGTAATTTTGTAAAAAATGTAGAAATGAAAAAACCGGCCAACACGCATCGCAACATTAGTGAAAATATTAAAAACCGGTGGAGTCCCCGGGCTTTTGACGGTAAACCTGTTGAAGAAGGGAAACTGTTGAGTATTTTGGAGGCCGGTCGCTGGGCTGCTTCTGCTTTTAACGAACAACCCTGGCGTTTTGCTGTGGGTAAAAAGGGTGATGAAAAGTATAATAAAATCCTTGTCTCTTTAATTGAATGGAACCAACAGTGGGCCGGTAAAGCGCCAGTTTTGATTTTAAACCTCACCAAAAAGACTTTCACCCGTAACGGAAAACCCAATGCCACTGCCCTGTACGACTTGGGGCAGGCTGTGGCAGGCGTGGCTATTGAAGCTGTAAATCAGGGACTTGTGAGTCATCAAATGAGCGGATTTGATGCGGAAAAAGCAAGAACTTCACTCGGTATTCCTGATGATTTTCAGGCTGTTTCGGTGATGGCACTTGGCTACTATGGTGTTGCGGAAGAACTTTCTGAGGATATGCAGCAAATGGAGATATCAGCCCGCGAGCGGAAAGCAGGGGAAGATTTACTTTTTTAAAAATGAAAAGAATGAAAGTTAAACTGCTATTTGTTTTTAGTCTTATCGCCGCTATTTCTCTGGTTTCCTGTGGTGAAAACAGCCGGTCGGCACAAACCCGTAAAGAAAAATCTGTGAAAAAAACGGTTTCTATTCCTAATTTCAACCAGGATTCAGCTTATGCTTATACTGCTGCTCAGGTAGCTTTCGGACCACGGGTACCGGGAACACCTGCACATGCTGCCTGTGAAAAATGGATTATCCGTAAATTGAAATCGTTTGCCGACACGGTTTATGTGCAAAAGTTCAAAGCCCGTACCTATGATGGCGTGTTGCGAAGCGGGGAAAACATCATCGGCTCGTTTTTTCCTGATTACCAAAACCGTGTCCTGCTCATGGCACATTGGGATTCGCGTCCTTTTGCCGACCAAGACCCGGACAAAACGAAATGGAACACCCCCATTATGGCGGCCAACGATGGCGCCAGCGGCGTGGGCGTCTTGCTGGAGATGGCACGTGAGTTTCACCTGCACCATACCAATGTAGGCATAGACATTGTCCTTTTCGATTTGGAAGACTGGGGACCGCCGGCATACCTGCACTTGCAGGGAAAAGAAAATTCCTGGGCGCTTGGCGCTCAATATTGGGCAAAACATCCGCAAGTTCCTGGTTATTCCGCTACTTTTGGCGTCCTGCTCGACATGGTGGGCGCAAAAGATGCTACTTTTCTGAAAGAGTATTACTCTCGCCAGTATGCACGCTATTACGTTAACTTAATCTGGAAAACCGCGAGAGGGCTGGGTTACGACAATTATTTCCCTAACCGGGATGGCTATCCTATCGATGATGATCACCTTTATGTAAATAAAATTGCGGGAATCCCTTCGGTGGACATCATCCAGCTTGATCCGGACAGCCCCAACGGTACTTTCTGGAAATACTGGCACACCACCGGCGATACTATGGACAAAATCAACAAAGAAACACTGAAAGCAGTGGGGCAGGTTTTGCTGACTGTGATTTACGGGATGTAAAGTGTCAGTACTCTGCTTCGCTTCGCTGTTATTCAATCGCCAAACGGTTGTCAATCAATTGTCGAACAATGGTCAGGCATATTGTCTCCATTTCGCAACTTCGCAATTTTGCTTCGTCACTCCGTCCTTTTCGTAATCTATAATCATTAAAAATTCTTATTTTTTCTTAAAAATTAGTATGCATGCGTAATATTTTAAGGATTTTTACCGATATTTGTGCAAAATAAAAAAGATAACTATAAAAGATATATATCATGAAAATTCTGGTATTGATTAGTAATGTACCTGATACGACAACAAAAATCAGGTTTACCGGGGACAACAAAGCCTTTGATACCACTGGCGTTCAGTGGATTATCAATCCATGGGACGAACTGGCACTGACCCGCGCAATGGAACTTAAAGAGGCCGGGGGAGTGGAAAAAATAACGGTAGCCAACGTGGGCGCCAAAATTACCGAACCGACCTTGCGTAAAGCACTTGCCGTGGGCGCTGATGACGCCATCCGCATTGATGCTGTGCCTATAGATGCTTATTTTGTCGCCGCTCAGCTGGCACAGGTAGCCAAAGATTACGACCTTATTCTCGCAGGTATTGAAGCTTCCGACTACAATGGTGTCGGTGTTGGCGGTATGTTGGCAGAAATATTGGGAATGAACTCTGTATCGGCTGTTTCGGGCATTGATATCGAAAACGGTGAATTAAAAATCCATCGCGATATTGATGGTGGTTCGCAGATGTTGAGTGTGCCTGCTCCGCTGGTGGCCATTGTTCAAAAAGGAATTGCTATTGACCCGCGAATTCCGGCAATGCGTGGCATTATGATGGCGCGTAAAAAACCGCTGAACGTTGTGGCTCCCATAGATGCTGAAGCCAGAACTGAGTTTTTGTCCTACGAACTACCGGCTTCTAAAGCGGCCTGTAAGATGGTGGAGGAAGACAATGCAAAAGAGTTGATCAGACTTTTACATGAAGAAGCCAAGGTGTTGTAATTCAATTTTTAACCTTTAAAAACCAGAAAAATGTCAATATTAGTATATACAGAAAACTGGGCTGGTAAATTTAAAAAACTCAGCTACGAAATTGTTTCTTTTGCTGCCGCTATTGCAAAAGAGATGGGAAGCAGTGTAACCGCCCTCTCCATTGGCCATGTGGCTGATGACGAACTGAAATCTTTGGGGAAATACGGCGCCAACAAAGTGCTGAACGTGCAGGACGACCGTTTTGAGTCGCTGGACAACAAAGCGCTGGCCGATGCCGTTGCCAAAGCTGCCGAAAGTGAAGGCGCCAAAGTGATTATTTTTGCGCACAACAATGAAGGGAAAGCCATTGCTCCCCGTGTATCCGTGAAACTCAATGCCGGGTTGGTTTCCGGTGTTACCGGACTTCCCGTGAGTGTTGACCCGTTTGTGATTCGTAAAAAAGTGTTCACAGGCAAGGCTTTTGCCAACATCCAAATCAAAACAGAGGTAAAGGTTATCACTTTTGCCCAAAACTCGTATGAGGTGGCTGATAACCCGGCGGATACAGTCCTTGAAGTTTTTGACCCGCAGATTGGTGATGACGAATTCAACACGGTCATTAAAGATACCCACAAAATTACAGGAAAAGTGTTGCTCACCGATGCCGAAATTGTTGTTTCGGGTGGTCGGGGCATGAAAGGTCCGGAAAACTGGGGCGGTCTGGAAGAACTGGGCGAATTGCTCGGAGCCGGAATGGCCTGTTCACGTCCGGTTTCAGATGAAGGCTGGCGTTCACATGAAGAGCATGTGGGACAAACCGGGAAAATCATTGCTCCGAACCTGTACATAGCTTTTGGTATTTCGGGGGCTATTCAGCATCTTGGCGGAGTTAACTCCTCAAAATTCATTGTAGCCATCAACAAGGATCCGGAAGCACCTATCTTCGAAGCTTCCGATTATGGCATTGTCGGCGATGCTTTTAAAGTGATTCCCCAGCTTATTGAGGCTGTTAAAGAGATGAAAGCAAACAAATAGTGGCTATAAGAAAACGCCAATCTCTTCGTTGGCCTTGAACTGCCATTCAGTCATTTACGCAAGTAAACTCCTGAATGTCAGTACTACGTCCGCCTCGACCTTGACGTTTTTTATACACCACTTTAAAAAAAATTGCGTTTTCCTATAGACATAAAGTAGTAAATTGTCTTTCCAATCATTCGAGCCGGCGGGGAGTTTTCTTTGCCGGTTTTTTTATGGCACAAAAAAGCCGGAACAACCTGCTTTGCTCCGGCTTCTGTATTATAAAAATAACGAATCAGTTTTTCGCAAGGCTTCTCGAAATAATAACTTTCTGAATCTCGGAAGTGCCTTCGTAAATTTGTGTCAGCTTAGCCTCACGCATGAAACGCTCCACATGATATTCTTTCACGTAACCATAACCACCGTGGATTTGTACCGCTTCGGTGGTAACTTCCATAGCCATATCGGCAGCATACTGTTTGGCCATGGCACTGGCCACAGTGATGGGTTTGTGATGATCTTTCAGCCAGGCAGCTTTCAGACAAAGGTTACGGGCGTTTTCAATTTTCACAGCCATGTCACTCAGCTTAAATGCAATAGCCTGATGGTTAATAATTTCGGTACCAAAGGCTTTCCGCTCTTTGGAATAAGCCAGCGCTCTTTCAAAAGCACCCGAAGCAATACCCAACGCTTGTGAAGCAATGCCGATACGACCCGCTTCGAGCACCATCATGGCAAATTTAAAGCCAAAACCATCTTCACCAATCCGGTTTTCTTTAGGAACTTTTACGTCGGCAAACATAACCGAATGCGTATCGGAACTGCGCATCCCCATTTTGTTTTCATGTGGGCCTATCGTGATACCGGGGGTATCCTTTTCCATAATAAAAGAGTTGATCCCATGCGATTTTTTCTCGGGATGGGTTTGTGCCATTACAATGTAAGTGGAAGCTGATCCACCGTTGGTAATCCAGTTTTTGGTTCCGTTCAGAAGATAATAATCGCCTTTGTCTTCAGCTGAAGTGTATTGATGAGTAGCATCCGAGCCGGCTTCCGGTTCCGACAAAAGGAAAGCTCCGATAACCTCACCACGGGCAAGAGGGCGCAGATATTTCTGCTTTTGCTCTTCGTTGCCAAAACGGTTCAATCCATAACAAACCAGTGAGTTATTTACAGACATAATCACTGCTACGGAAGCATCGACTTTAGCAATTTCTTCCATCGCCAACACGTAGGAAATAGAATCCATGCCCCCTCCATCATATTCCGGCGATACCATCATTCCCAAAAAACCAAGTTCGGCAAGATTTTTGATGTGGCGGACAGGAAATTCAGCTTTTTCTTCTCTTTCCAGAACATCCTGAGACAGTTCACGCTGGGCATAATCCCTCGCAGCCTGCTGTATCATTAGCTGCTCTTCGGTAAATTCAAAATTCATGATAATATTTTTGTTTAAACTGTAATTGTCTGCTGGCAAAAGTAGGGAATAATTGTTTTGAACATATTCTAAATATGAAGCAGTATTGTAGCGGTTTTCAGTCGGCGATTTATAGTTTGTAACCACTCATTTTTTTGGCCGTTCGGTTATATTCCATTACCAGTTCCTGCATGATTTGACTTACCGGTTTCACGGTATTAATCATTCCGGATACCTGTCCGATTTCCAGTTCTCCTTCCGTAATATCTCCTTCGAACATCCCTTTTTTGGCCCGGCCTTTCCCCAGTAGTTCGACCAATTCTTCTTTTGTAGTACCGGAGAGCTCCGCCTGATGGATGTTCTCGAAAAAAGGATTACGAAGCATGCGAACCGGAACAAGTTGTTTCAGCGACAGGTACGTTTCTCCATCACCGGCATCCACAATTTTCTGTTTAAATGCTTCATGCGCTGACGATTCTGCCGAGGCTGCAAAAAGACTTCCTATTTGAACGCCGGCAGCGCCTAATGCTATGGCTGCATAGATAGCTGCTCCCGAGCCAATTCCGCCGGCAGCGATTATCGGAATGTGCACAACATCGCGAAGCATTTGGAGTAAAACCAGTGTGGTCGTTTCTTCAAAACCATTGTGCCCGCCGGCTTCAAAACCTTCGGCAACGATGGCATCGACACCGGCCTCCTGTGCTTTCAACGCAAATTTTTTGCTGGCAATCACATGCACCACCGTTATTCCCTTTTCTTTCAAAAATGCAGTGTATTTTTTTGGATTTCCGGCTGAGATAAAAACAATCTTAACTCCTTCATGCACAATGATTTCCATGATTTCATCCGTTTGGGGATAAAGTAATGGAACGTTCACGCCGAAAGGATGTGGAGTTGCCTGTTTGCATCTTCTGATATGCTGTTCCAGCGTCTCCGGATGCATGGAGCCTGCACCGATAAGCCCGAGTCCCCCGGCATTGCTCACCGCTGATGCCAGTTTCCAGCCACTGCACCAAATCATGCCGCCCTGGATAATGGGGTATTTTGTGTGAAATAATGTTGTGATATTTTTCATGATTTTTGGATGTTATTTAGTTGTTATTCAATGGTCAAACAGTTGTCAGACGGTTGAATGACAGCGCAGCGAATGACAACTGTCTGACGTGCGCAGCGCCTGACCACTTAATTCACTCTTTTTTCAACTAAATTTTCTACCCCTTCACCATCTTTTTCATCATCTCCTTAACTACCAGGCTGGCATCTTCTTTAATGTCAAGAATAGTTGCGTCAAGCATGTAACAAGGCGTTGTGAAAACATTGTATTTATGGTCGTGCACCACTTGCCCGTGCGTAGTTACTACATGTTTGCCACCCATTTTTTCGATGGCTTTTACGGTTCCGGGGTCATTTCCTATGGTTACTTCCACGCCCTGAATCACGCGTGCCACCACCGCCGGAGCAATACACAAGGCACCAATGGGCTTATGCAGGGCCAGCATTTGTTTAATGGAGTCTTCCACTTCCGGGTTGACGGTTGCATCGGCGCCATCAAAAGCTACGGTGCTCAGGTTTTTGGCAGCCCCGAAGCCTCCCGGAAAAATCAGCGCATCAAAACCGGCAGCTTTGAATTCGCTCAACGGTTTGATATCGCCGCGGGCAATTCGCGCCGACTCCACCAGCACATTCCGGCTCTCGTCCGTTGCCTCCCCTGTGAGGTGGTTAACCACATGATACTGCGGAATATCCGGTGCAAAACATTGATATACAGCCCCTTCCTCCAAAATTGACAATAGTGTCATGGTAGATTCATGAATTTCAGCACCATCGTAAACACCACATCCCGACAGCACTACGGCAAATTTTTTCTTTTCCATGATAATATTTTTTTAGTCGTTTCTTGTGCGAAATTACTAAAATATGAGGTTACCGAATGTGCTTGTTCCCAATAGAGATTGTATTAATTTTTTTGATGGCTGCAGGGTACTTTTGGACCTTCCGTAGTTCTCGTTTAGCACACAAATCTGTTTAACATATACCGGTAATTATAATTTACTATTATTGTTTATCATTTAAAATTTATTGAAAAACAATAAAAAAGTATTGACTTTTAATAAAATTCATTTATCTTTGCCCAAAAATAATTTATAAAATATTGACATCATGAAAACAAAAAAAGCACCGTTAAGTATTCGGATCATTTATTGGATAACCAACATTTCCCTTGGACTGCTGGCACTTGTTATTATAGCATCTCTTGTGTTTAATGTTCTTTTATATACCGATTTCTTCGGAAACAACATGCAATTGCATATTCAGTTGCCTGTTAAAGTTGATTTTCTGGAAACCGGCGTTCTTCATTTAAATAACCAGGATACAAAAGTAGAGCTGGTTGATGCCACAACACGAATACATTTTTTTAATACACCTGACTTTATTTCCAAAAAAGTGGGAATAGTCATTCTTTTGGTTACTTTATTTGCCGGCTACCTTACCTGGATATTCAGAACGTTTATTAAAAATGTAAAAGACGGAGAAATATTTAACATTAAGAATATCCGCCTGCTCAAAATTCTCGCGTACGGAATAGCGGGTTTTTGGCTTTTTACAGTTATTTATATGCGGATAGCTTATTATTACATAGCGCAAAATCTTGAATTTACTCATATTCACATTACAAATGATATTCCAAATTATCCCGGTATATTATTTATTGCTTTATTTATTTGGGTTCTGGCACATATATTTATTACCGGATTAAAACTACAACAGGAAAAAGAATTAACCATATAGTCATGGCTGTTATCGTAAATCTGGATATCATGCTGGCCAAACGAAAAATGAGTTTGACAGAGCTTTCGGAAAAGGTAGGCATTACCATGTCGAATCTTTCCATTTTGAAAAAAGGAAAAGCCAAAGCCATCCGGTTCTCCACACTAAATGCGCTTTGCAAAGCATTGGAGTGCCAGCCGGGAGATATTTTGGAACACCAGCCGGAAAAAGAAGAATAGGTTTTTCCGCCTTTTACCAAATCCTCACTGGCAACAATCTCTCTGCGGGACAAAATTTTCAAAATAATATCGTTTATCTTTAAAATTGCCGGTTACCCATAAAATTTACCCCGTAAAATGTATGGTTAACCGTAGAATTTACTACTTTTGCTAAAAATTGCTCTATGCTTATACCAAGGCTAATCGCAGATTCAGTTTTAAATGATATCATTCGATCAGGAAAAGTTATTCTCATTTACGGTCCCCGTCAGGCGGGAAAGACAACTTTGGCCGGATTAATTCTTGAAAAAACAGGATTAAAAACGCTTGTGGTCAATGCCGATCAGCTCAAATATGTTGACATTTTGTCAAGCCGGGATCTGTCAAAACTTAAATCATTAGTTTATGGTTATGATGTGCTGTTTATTGATGAAGGGCAACGTATTCCCGATATTGGGTTAAATCTTAAAATCCTGCACGACATGTTGCCCCAATTGAAAATACTGGTAACCGGTTCGTCTTCCTTTTTGTTGTCGGACAGGGTAACAGAATCGCTCACCGGAAGAAAAAAGGTTTACACTTTGCTGCCTGTTTCCTTGGGGGAGTTATCAAAAACGTACAATTCGTTTGAGTTAAACGACCAGTTAGAAGAAAGACTGATTTACGGACAATACCCCGAAGTGATTAATCTTATCGGTTACAATGAAAAGGAAGACTACCTGCGGGAAATCACCAGCTCCTATATTTACAAAGACATTCTTGAACTTGAGCATATCAAATATCCGTTTAAAATCAGAGATTTACTACGACTTCTGGCTTTTCAAACCGGTTCACAGGTAAGCATTCCTGAGTTGGGGCGTCAGCTTGGATTGAATCGGGAGACCGTGGAGAGATATCTCTATTTACTGGAACAGTCTTTTGTCATTTTCAGACTTTCCGCTTTCAGTCGCAATCTGAGAAAAGAAATTAGTAAGTCGCAAAAATTCTATTTTTATGATAACGGTATCCGGAATCTTTTAACAGATAATCTGCACGCTTTGAAAATGCGAAATGACATTGGGGCATTGTGGGAAAATTTTATTCTTTCCGAACGAAAGAAAAAACTTTTGTATGATAACAAACATACTCATAACTATTTCTGGCGAACCTATTCCGGAACCGAAATTGATTACATAGAAGAGTATCAGGGAAAACTCTGCGCTTTTGAAATTAAATACAACAAAAGTAAAACCAAAGCTCCCCTTGTCTGGCAGCAGCAATACGGAAAAGATTTTCAAGTCATCAATAAAGAAAACTACCTTGATTTTATTATTTGATTTTTCTTAACAGAAATTACAAACGGATAATTACGGAAGCAGCCTCTTGTCAAATTCTCTTTTCCCCATAAAATCATAACTTTGCAGGCTATGAAGCTGCTCATTATTGAAGACGACTGCGAAATTCAGGAATCCATCATGGCTTATCTGGCTCCCGAAGGCTACCTTTGCCAACAGGCTTACGATTTCAGTAGTGCCTCGGACAAAATCGAATCGTTCGGTTACGATTGCCTGCTGATTGATATCAACCTGCCCGATGGCAGCGGTCTGGATTTGATAAAACAGGCCAAGCGGCTGAAAAAACCCAGCGGCATCATTGTCATTACGGCCCGCGATGCCATCGTCGATCGCGTCAAAGCGCTGGAATTTGGCGCTGACGATTATCTTGTAAAACCTTTTAACCTGGCCGAGCTGAATGCCCGTATCAAATCGCTTATTCGCCGCATGCATTTCCAGGGAAGCAACTTCATCACGCAGGGAGACCTTCAGATTTTCCCGGACAGCTTTCAGGTACTTGTGAAAAATCAGCCGCTGGAGTTGACAAAAAAGGAATTTGAACTACTGCTGTTTTTCGTTTCCAACGCCGGACGTGTCATTGCCAAAGAGAGTCTTGCCGGCCAGCTTTGGGGCGACGATATGGATTTCTCCTACTCTTTTGACTTTGTCTATGCCCAGATAAAGAACCTGCGGAAAAAACTCAAAGAAAAAGTTGCAAAAGATTATATCAAAACTATTTACGGCGTTGGATACAAATTTGAAAGCGAATGAAACTGCTCACCAAAACGACACTCTATTTTGTCACGGTTTCGTTGCTGGTATTTTTTGCCGGCGGAGCAGGTCTTTACAAAATCATGCAAAATCTGGTGGAACACGAAGTGGATGCCGATTTGTACAACCGTATTCACTATCTCTACGACAACATCCGCCAATTGAACTCACTGCAAAATGTAGCTTTTATTGCTACCGAACCAATTGATATTCAAAAAGTTGACAATCCGGCTCCTTCCACCTTCCGGTTGAAAGATACTGTGCTTTATAACCGGAATGTCAAAGGGTATATGCCTTATCGCCAGTTGAGTACCACGGTCAAAAGTGGAGATAACTATTACCGTATCAGGATATACAAATCACTCATCACTTCCAACTACCTCATTGAAAAAGTTGCGTTGATTATCACGCTTATGTTGATTTTGTTTCTCACGCTGGCCTATTTTCTCAATCGTCATATTTTCGGCAAGGTGTGGGCTGACTTTTTCAATACGTTGCATATCATGCAGGATTTTAGTCTGACCAGTCCGCACAAAGAGTCTTTTCAGCCTTCCGAAATCATCGAATTTAACCAATTGAATCGGGTGCTCACTGAGATGACCGACAAGATCATCAACGATTACGAAACCGTAAAAGAGTTTACGGGGAACCTCTCGCATGAAGTGCAAACGCCGCTTGCTGTTATTAAAAACAAAACCGAACTGCTTTTCCAGGAATCACTCAACGAAAAACAGTACGAACTCGCCGGCTCCATCTATTCGGCCACCAACCGGCTGTCGGGGATCGTGCGCAGCCTCGGCCTGATTGCCCGTATTGACAAAAACCAGTTTGTTGATAGAACTGCCATCGACGTGAAAGCACTGGTTATCCGCCAACTTGAAAACTTCGAGGCACTTATGACCTCACGAAATATTATACCGGAAACCCACTTTAACGGAACGCCAAAAGTGGTTATGGACAGGGATCTGGCCGAAATATTTATCAATAATCTAATCAAAAATGCAGTACGACACAACATCGAAAATGGATTTATACACGTTTGGTTGTCGGAAAAAGAGCTCGTGATTGAAAATTCAGGTACCAACCCGAAAAAGCCTACCAGCGAATTGTTCGAACAGTTTTCGCGTGCTTCTGACAAAGGATTTATGGGTATTGGGCTGGCCATTGTAAAGAAAATCATTGAACATTACCACATGAAAATAACCTATGATTATCAGAACAACGTTCACCGGATAACGGTTGACTTTTAAAAAAATACTTAAATCATTCAGAATTAATCATTTACATTCATTCTGGTTTACAACGCGAATGCTTTTGAAAAATGAATTTGAAATCCCCAAGCCCGGAAAAGGCCGGGATGACACATCCCGGCCAGCGATTGGATTATAGAGCATTACAACATGCATATTCGATACGAATACCACAAAGGAATACACAGATTTGAAATGAGTTTTTGAATGTTGTAACCTAAAAAGTTATTTCATTATTGTATGCTATTACATACAATAATATCTATAATTTGTGTGTTGTAACCTAAAATTTTATATTTTTGCAGTATGGAAAAATTAAATACTAAATATCTAAGATTGCTCACTTCTGTTAAAGCTTCACCAAAAAGGTTCCTCTTTGACAAAATAAACTGGCAGGATCGCTTTATTATTATCAAGGGGCAACGCGGCACAGGAAAAACTACGTTACTGCTGCAATATATCAAAACAACATTTAAAGATTATTCGGAAACGCTCTATGTTTCTTTAAACGATATCTATTTTTCAGCCAATACGTTATCTGATCTGGCGGAAAAATTTGTCATGGATGGTGGCCGTTTTTTGTTTCTTGATGAAGTCCACAGGTACAAAGGCTGGTCGGAAGAATTGAAAAATATTTATGACTTTTATCCTGATTTGCAATTGATTATTACCGGTTCTTCGGCTTTAGCCTTTTATATCAACCAGGCTGATTTGGGTAGAAGAGCTTCCGTGTATGACCTGCCCGAACTCTCTTTCCGGGAATATTTAAATATGGCATACAAAACAAATTTTTTATCGTTTCAACTTTCGGATATCCTTGACCACCACGAGCATTTGGAAATGGATATCAACGCAAAAATTAAAAGTGTCAAGCTTTTTAGAGAATATCTTTATTCGGGCGCTTATCCTTTCGTGCTGGAAGGCAGAGATAAATATTTTGATAAGCTGGAAGCCATTATTAACACAGTGATCGACAGCGATATACCTGCCATTGAAAATATTACCTTTGAAAGCAGGATAAAACTGAAAAAACTGCTTTTGGTGATGGCTACATCCACACCGTTTAAGGTGAATATTAGCGAATTGAGCCGAAAATTGCAAACAACAAGAGATGTCCTTCTCAAATACCTTGAATTGTTGAATAAAGCAGGCATCATTAAATTCCTATCAAGGGAAGACATTGGACATGTTTTACTCAGGAAACCGGATAAAATATATTTCAGCAATTCAAATTTGATATATGCTTTTCAGGATGATGCCAACAAGGGAACCGTACGTGAAACCTTCTTTTTAAATCAGTTGTCTGTCGGACACCACGTTTTTTATCCCAAAACAGGGGATTTTCTGGTGAATGGCAAATACACTTTTGAAGTAGGCGGGAAAACCAAAACCCCAGCACAAATCAAATCTGTTGGAAACGCCTATCTTGCTTTGGATGACATGGAATACGGTTTTAAAAACAGAATCCCGCTCTGGCTGTTTGGATTTTTGTATTGACCAGATTAGCGTCCTGTTCCCTCATTCATTCACTATTTTAAACTTTTCCAAACTACACTTTATACGCCTTTTATTTGCTGATTTCAGAATTCCTACAGATTCCGGCTCTATTTTTGCCAGTGCAAAAAGGAAAACATGACAGGTCTCATTGGGATTAGTTATAAATCAGCTGATCTGGAAATCCGTGAACGGTTTGCTTTCTCTAAAGAAGAAATAGCCACCTTCACAAAACAGTTGCTTCAGAGTGACAAAATCAGTGGTATGGTGATTTTGTCCACCTGCAACCGAACGGAAATCTATTATCATGCACCTCAAAACAGTAACAAGGATGTCTTTCAACTCATTATGGGAGCCTTGACGCTTTACAAAAATTACTACAACGAACTAAAGCCTTATTTTTATTTTAAAGACAGCGAACAAATGGTAGTGCATTTGTTTAAAGTCGTTTCAGGAATTGATTCACTTATTGTGGGTGAAGACCAGATTATCGGTCAGGTGAAAGATGCTTTCCAATTTGCCAAAGAGATACAGAGTACAGATAAAATCCTGAACCGGCTGTTTTCCAAAGCATTGGAAACCGGCAAGAAGGTGCGTACGCAAACGGAAATCAGTCGCGGGTCGGCTTCGGCCAGCTCGGCAGCCGTAAGCCTGTGCCACCAGCGTTTTCCTGACCTTAGTAACCAAAATGTGCTTATGATTGGCGCCGGACAAACCGGCCAACTGGTACTTAACAGTCTGCGTAAATCCACTTTCAAATCTTTGCACATTGCTAACCGAACTTACACCAAAGCGGAAGAGCTTTCGCAGCTTCACGGTGGAAAAAGTATTCAGCTGGATGAAGTAGATCAATATCTTGCGGACAGCGACATCATCTTTGTTGCCACTGATTCGCCCGAGCCGCTGGTAAAATCGGAAGCTGTTAAAAAGGCACTACAGCAGAGAAACCGGCAACAGAAGCAGCTGTTTTTCGACCTTTCCGTACCCCGCAATGTGGAAGAAGAAATCGGTACTCTAAAGGATATTGACCTTTACACCATCGACAACCTGATAAAAATTGTAAAAAGCACCAACCAAAGACGGTTGCAGGAGATTTCGGCAGCCATGGAGATTATCCATCGTGCAGAAGATCATTTTATGACATGGAAGCACGAACAGGAGCTGATTCCCACAATTTTAAAAATAAAAGAAAACTTCCAGCAGCTCAACAAAACGGAAATGGAGGAATTTATGAAAATTCGTTCCATAAAAAAAGATGAACTGCTTTCCGAATACTCTCATCACATCACCGAAAAATTTGCACGGGTATTTATCAAAAACCTGAAAGCACTTTCAAAGAAGGCCGACAAAAGAGATTTTATCACCATGGCCGAAGAATTTTTTGAACTGTAAACTAATCATGGGCAGAACGGTAAAAATAGGTACCCGGGGCAGTAAACTAGCGCTGCATCAGGCTAACCTGACTAAAAATGAGTTGGAAAAACATTTCCCCAAATTTGATTTTACTCTCGAAATTATCCACACCAAAGGGGATAAGATTTTAGACGTGGCGCTTTCAAAAATCGGCGATAAAGGACTCTTTACCAAGGAGATTGAAATGGCACTGTTGGATGGCCGTATCGATCTTGCCGTACACAGCATGAAAGACCTTCCTACGCTTTTCCCGGAAGGTTTGAAACTTACCGCCGTACTCGAAAGGGGTGAACCACGCGAAGCGCTGGTGTGTACCGGAAGACGTACTTTGTCCGAGTTAACGGAAAAAGATGTCATAGCCACTTCCAGCGTGCGCCGCAGTGCGCAACTACTGAAAATCAATCCTGATTTTAACATTGTGGACATTCGCGGAAACGTGGATACACGAATAAACAAATGGAAATCGGGATATTGTACGGTGCTGCTCATGGCGGCAGCCGGAATTCAGCGGCTGGGACTGGAGAAAAATATCTCTGCGCTGGTGAACCCCGCACAAATAATGCCGGCGCCGGCCCAGGGAATCATTGCCATCAAAAGCCGTGAAAACGACACTTTTATCGATGAACTGTTATTACAAATAAACCACAAAGAATCCTGGATAAGAGGCCGGGCCGAATACACATTTCTGGAAACCATCCAGGGTGGCTGTCAGGTGCCCATCGCCTGTTACTCGGAAATCACTGATGGACAGCTTACCATCAACGGCACGGTCCTTTCGCCGGATGGGAAACAAAATCTGACCGGGGTATTGCAATGTGGCGTTTCGGAAAATGAAGCCGTGGAAACCGCCAAAGAACTGGCTGCCTCCTTCCTCGAACGCGGCGCCCTTCAAATCATTTCAGCCATTGAAAGATAAGCAAAACCATATTACCCCCGGCATTCGTACCGTCATAAGCATGCAGCCCGTCGAACGTGCCTCCAAACTTCGGAAAGCGCTTGAAAACAGCGATGTGCGTTTCTTCAATATGCCCATGATTCGTATCGAAACCGTGGAACTTAATACTGAAATACAATCTGCTTTTGACCGGTTGAAAAATTTTGACCTTTTGATTTTTACCAGCCGAAATGGTGTGAAAGCTTTTTTTAAACTGCTGGATCAGGCCGGGCTGACTTTTCCCGAAAAAATGAAAATTGCCGCCATTGGCAAAGGAACTGCCGAAGAAATAAGACAATATGGCCGAGAGGCCGATTATATCCAGCCGGGGCAAACTTCCCGCGATTTTGCTGCCTGGTTGAAAGACAAAGTGCTCACAGGCGGAGAAAAAATCCTCATGGCACTGGGAAATCTGGCTTCGGATTTTCTGCAAAACAAACTTTCCCCACTGGCTTTCGTACGACGAATCGATGTTTACCGCACGCTTCCTGTACAGGAATATGATGTTGATCTTATGCAGAAAATCAGGGACGACCAATATGGATTGTTGGTCTTCAGCAGCCCGTCGGCTTTTGCCAATTTCTATGGTAATTATCAGAAAAAGAACGCCCGTTTGCGGATTGTTTCCATTGGCGAAACCACTACACAGGCGATTTTAAATACCACGCAGGCTTTGGTGCTGACGTCAAGAGTGCCGGAAACCGAAGGCCTGTTGTACGAAATCAAACAATATTTTCATTAATAAAAAACAAAACAATGAGCTTTCCACTGACAAGATTAAGAAGGGTGCGCAAAAATCCCGTGTTGCGCGACATGGTAACCGAAACCAGAGTAACCGTTGACGACCTGATTATGCCGTTATTTGCCTGTCCGGGCACAAACGTAAAAAATCCCATTAAGTCCATGCCCGGCAACTATCAAATGTCGATTGACGTACTCGTGGAAGAGTGTAAATCACTGATGGATGTGGGTATCCGTGCTATCATCCTCTTTGGTATTCCCGAAGAGAAAGATGATACCGGCATGATTGCCGCCCATGATGACGCCATCATTCCCCGCGCTATTGAAGCCGTTAAAAAGGCAGTTCCCGGAATGTTTGTCATTGCCGATGTGTGCAACTGCGAATATACTACGCACGGTCACTGCGGCGTCATCGTCGATGGCGATGTGGACAACGACAAGACCTTCGATTCACTGGTGGCACAATGTGTTACTTTTGCCCGCCACGGCGTGGACATGGTGGCTCCCAGCGACATGATGGACGGCCGTGTGCTGAAAATCAGAGAAGGACTGGACGCCGAAGGTTATTACATGCTTCCAATTTTGGCCTATTCGGCAAAATATGCTTCCGCTTTTTACGGTCCTTTCCGCGATGCCGCCGAAAGTGCGCCTCAGTTTGGCAACCGCAATTCTTACCAGATGAATCCGGCCAACTCCAACGAAGCTATTCGTGAGCTGGAGTTTGACATTGCCGAAGGCGCCGACATCATTATGATTAAACCGGCTTTGAGTTACCTCGATATTATCCGCCGGGCCAAAGACCGTTTCAACATACCCATTGCTGCTTACAATGTGAGTGGAGAATTTGCCATGGTAAAAGCTGCTGCCGAGAAAGGCTGGATTGACGAAGACCGGATTATAAAAGAAATCCTGACTTCTATCAAACGTGCCGGTACAGACATGATTCTGACTTATCACGCAAAATATTTTGCAGAAAAGCTGCAATAATTTAAACCGGAAAGAAGATGATGAACCATCAGAAGAGCACGCAGGAATTTGAAAGAGCACGGAAAAGTATTCCCGGAGGAGTCAACTCGCCGGTGCGGGCTTACAAAAGTGTAGGCATGCCGCCGGTGCTGATTGATCATGCCAAAGGCGCCCGGGTTTTTGATATCGATGGCAACGAATATATCGATTTTGTCTCTTCCTGGGGCCCTTTGATTTTAGGACATGCCAGAGAGGAGATTGTGGAAGCCATCAAAAAAACAGCGGAAAAAGGAACCTCTTTCGGCGCCCCCACGGTGATAGAAACACAAATGGCAGAGCGGATTATCGAAATGATGCCTTCGGTGGAGAGTGTGCGTATGGTCAACTCCGGAACCGAAGCCACCATGAGCGCTTTGCGCCTGTCAAGAGCTTTTACCGACAGAGAACTGGTGTTGAAATTTGAAGGGAACTACCACGGCCATGCCGACAGTTTTCTTATCAACGCCGGCTCGGGGGCCATGACTTTCGGCGTTCCCAACAGCCCGGGTGTTACAAAAGCTACAGCCAAAAATACGCTGGTAGCTCCTTATAATGACCTCGCAGCAGTGGAAGATTTGTTTGCCCAAACGGGTGATAAAATCGCCGCCATTATTGTGGAGCCGGTGGTTGGCAACATGGGGGTGGTGCTTCCACAGAAAGGTTTTCTCGAAGGCCTGCGCGAAATCACCCGTAAATATGGCGCTCTGCTAATTTTTGATGAAGTTATCACCGGATTCCGCTTGTCCAAAGGCGGCGCTCAGGAACTTTTCGGCATTGCACCCGACCTGACCACCATGGGGAAAATTATCGGTGGCGGACTGCCGGTGGGTGCTTACGGCGGACGGAAAGAAATTATGGAAAAGCTGGCTCCGGAAGGGCCGGTTTACCAAGCCGGAACACTTTCGGGAAATCCGCTGGCCATGGCTGCCGGACTCACAGCGCTGAATATTTTGAACGACAACCCGGAAATTTATAGCCGGCTGGAACAAAAAGCTGTTAAACTGGCTGAGGGATTTCGGAAAAATATTGCCGAAACAGGTACCAAAGCGCTGGTCAACCAAATCGGATCTTTGCTAACGTTGTTTTTCAACGATGGCCGGCAGGTAACCTCTTATGCTGAAGCAGCTGCTTCTGACACAGAAAAGTTTGCCGAATATTTCAGACTTTCGCTGGAAAGCGGGATTTATCTTGCGCCTTCGCAATTTGAGTGCGGCTTTGTCTCGGATGCCCACACGGATGCCGACATCGATTATGCTATTAAAGCCAACCGGGAAGCTTTGATAAAAATGAAAAAAAACAATTAAAGGGGTTGAGAAGACGTTAAGTTCGAGGCTTTCGAAGTGCAGAATTTCAGGAGTCCCGACAGTATCAGTCGGGATGACTGGATTTCTGTACGAGAGTAACAGCTTGTCCCGCTTTAAGCGGGAAAGAAATTGACGTTTTCTTAACCCCGGAATAAAAAGGAAAAAGATGACTTCACTGTTTTTGGATACATTGAAAGGGAAATCCACTTCCCGCCCGCCGGTGTGGTACATGCGACAGGCAGGCCGTGTGCTACCTTCCTATCTGAAAATCAAGGAGAAGTACACTTTCTGGCAACTCATGAAAGACCCGAAGCTTGCTGCGGAAGTTACGTTGCTTCCCGTCAGTGACCTTGGTGTGGATGCGGCCATTTTGTTTTCGGACATACTGGTGATTCCTTACGCCATGGGTATGGGGCTGGATTTTACCGATCGGGGGCCGGTTTTTGAAAAGCCATTGAAAAGTTGGGATAATCCGGTGGAAATGATGAAGCCGGAACCGGAAAAACTAAATTATATCTACGATGCCATCGAGCAGGTGAAAAAAGTCCGCCCGGAAAATATTCCGCTGATTGGTTTTTGCGGGGCACCTCTTACCGTACTGAGTTTTATGTTGCAGGGACTGGGCAGTCGTTCCGATTTCTCGGATGCTGTGAAATGGATGTTTGCTCATCCGGGCAATTTGCTGCTGCTGGTGGATGCCGTTACCGAAATGACGCTGGTTTATGTCAAAAACCAAATCAAACACGGCATAGATGTTTTTCAGCTTTTCGAAACCAATGCCGGGCTGATACCCAACGATTTTTACCGGCAGGTATTTCTTCCTTCAGTGGAAAAAATCGCTGCGGTCGTTCGCGACGAAGGGGTTCCATTTATTTTTTTCCCGAAAGGAATTGGCAACGGGCTGCAAATGCTGGGTCCTCAACATGCCGATTTCATCAGTGTGGACTGGCTGACGCCAATGGCCAGGGCAAGAGAAATATTAGATGACAGCATTGGGTTACAGGGTAACCTGGATCCGCGGGTGTTGTTTGCGGACAAAAAAACCATAGAAGAAGAGCTGAAAAAATATTTGGATTTCGGACGGAAACATCAAAACTGGATTTTCAACCTCGGACACGGCTTTCTGTCCGAAACACCATTTGAAAACGCCCGCTTTGTGACGAACTGGATAAAAGAACAGCAATGGTAAAGTAATAAAAAAAGAGAAAATATGAACCTGAATATTTTCAAAAAATATAACAAACCCGGCCCACGCTACACGAGCTACCCGCCGGCCACCTTCTTCAAAAACGGTTTCACCACGGAGCAGTTCGTCGAACAGATTATCCGCTCTAACGACGATGAGCCACAAAACATGTCGTTCTACGTACATATTCCTTTCTGCCCCAGACTTTGTCATTTTTGCGGTTGCAACACCGGTATTTCCCAAAGAGAAGAAGTCATCCGGCACTATGTGAACGCTGTGATAATCGAAATTGAGAATGTTGCAAAACATCTCGACAAAACCCGGAAAGTCAGCCAGATACACTGGGGCGGCGGCACCCCGAATTCTATTAAACTAAATTATGTGGAAGAAATTATGGCCGCTTTTCGAAAGCATTTTCAATTTGTTGAAAAGCCCGAAATTGCCATAGAATGTCATCCGGCTTATCTGGAGTATGAGGATATCGACCGTTTGGCGGCAGCCGGATTCAACCGTCTGAGTCTCGGCGTGCAGGATTTTGATGAGGAAGTCTTAAAACTGGTCAACCGTGCCGCTTCAAAATATCCGGTGAAAGATTTGGTGCATTATCTGAAGGAGAAAGGTTTCCGGGGGGTTAACCTGGATATGATTTACGGACTTCCGGGACAGACCAAGGAGAGTTTTGCCCGCAATATTCGAAAAACCATTGATGTCTCGCCCGACAGGCTGGCCACCTTCTCGTATGCTCATGTGCCATGGGTAAAAGCTGCTCAGAAAATTCTGGAAAAACGCGGATTACCTACGCCGGATGAAAAACTTCAAATGTTTGAAGTCGGCCATAATCTGCTTACCAAAGCCGGTTATGTTGCCATCGGGATGGATCATTACGCCAAAGTCGATGACGACCTGGCACTGGCACTTCAAAACAAAACGTTATCCCGTAACTTCCAGGGCTATGCCACCCGCGAAACCACCGGACAGGTTTATGGTTTCGGTAGTTCATCCATCACACAGCTGTGGGGCGGTTATGTGCAAAATGTGAAAACATCGCAACAATATGTGCAGGAAATCGAAGCCCACGGACTGGCACCGGACAAAGCCTACCTTATGACTGATGATAACCTTGTGGTACGCGAAGTGATTGCGGAAATCATGTGTAACGGCAGGATGAATTTTGACGAGATTGGTCAGCAGTTTGATAAAACGGCAGCCGAAGTAAAAGAAATTGTAGCTTTCAAACCGGAAAAATTAAGCGAATTTTTACAGGATAACCTGGTAAGTATCAATGGAAATGAGGTGAAGGTGCACGAGGAGGGATTTTTCATCGTCCGCAACATCGCCATGGCTTTCGACCCGTTGCTGGAAACCACGGATGCCATGTACTCGAAAACAATTTGAAAAAACAGGAAAATTTGGCATTCACAGATTTACGGTTATCATCATAATAAATCCCAATAAGCAACTACAGCTCAGAAGTCTGTAAGGAACCTGTTTTCGTCATTGGGACATCCTAAAAAATTTTCATAACAATGTAGTATAGCTCCTGCTGTATTCCCCGGAGGGATATTTTGTTCAGGGCTTAAGCCAGTTTAAACGCCGTTTTCACTTTGTCCACATAGTCCAGCTCTTCCCAGGCAAAAAATTTCACCAGTTTGGTGTAAATTTTTTGTCCGTTCCGTTCTTCCTTGAAAATAGTGGTTTCGTCTTCATAAAAAACTTCCTGCTCTTCCGTTACGACATCTCTTCCGAAATGACCGTAAGAAGCGGTTCTTTCAAAAACAGGGTTTTTCAGCCCGAAACGTTTTACAATGGCAAACGGACGCATGTCGAAAACTTTTTCGGCAACACCGGCAATTTCACTATCACCCAGAATGTTACCTTTTTCATTTTTCACTTTAGCCGTACCGTAAGTATTCACAAAGAAACCAACCGGTTTACTCACGCCAATGGCATAAGCCACCTGCACCAGTATTTGATCGGCAACCCCGGCTGCCACCATGTTTTTGGCCATGTGGCGGGCAGCATAAGCACCGGAACGGTCCACTTTGGAAGAATCTTTTCCCGAAAAGGCACCACCGCCGTGAGCACCATGGCCACCATACGTATCCACAATAATTTTTCTTCCGGTAAGTCCGGTATCCCCGTGAGGACCGCCAATCACAAATTTCCCGGTCGGGTTGACCAGTAGTTTATACCCATTGAAAAGGTATCCGGGATATCTGTCTTTAATTTTTGGAATCAGATATTTTTCCACATCCTCTTTGATTTTCTGCTGCATGGCTTTTTCTTCATCGAAATCATCGTGCTGTGTGGAAATAAGCAGGGTATCAATCTTGATGGGCTTCCCGTCGTCGCTATACTCCAACGTTACCTGCGATTTCGAATCGGGACGCAAATAAGTCATCACTTCCCCTTCACGACGAATCTCAGCCAGCTCGTACAACAAATCGTGGGCAATTTCGGAAGTCAGCGGCATAAGTGTTTCAGTTTCGGTGGTGGCATAACCAAACATCATACCCTGATCGCCGGCCCCCTGCTCCTCTTCCGTTGCACGTTCCACACCCTGGTTAATATCAGGTGATTGCTCATGAACAGCCGATATCACGGCACACGACTTGCTATCGAACTGGTACTCTGCTTTGGTGTACCCGATTCTTTCGATGGTTTTGCGGGCAACTTGTTGTAAATCGACCCAGGCATTGGTTTTCACTTCCCCGGCGATAACCACCAGCCCGGTGCTCACCATTGTTTCACAAGCTACTTTTGATTCAGGATCCTGGCGAAGCATTTCGTCCAGAACGGCATCCGAAATCTGATCGGCTACCTTATCGGGATGTCCTTCGGAAACAGATTCCGAAGTAAAATAATAAGACATATTTCTAATTTTTTAAATTAAACATCAAACAGTGGAGTTTGATGATTGACGGCTGGTAAAAAATTGGTTTAGCATTTTTTTATTGTGGTTGCAATCAATCAAATCCTTCCACCTAATATAATTTTTCGTTCAATGAACGCGCTGCAAAAATACAAAAACCCGTGTTAAAAACGAGGTTTTTCTTAGAATTACTTTATTTTAATTGACAGAAGTTATAAAGCAATGATTTACCGGGTTGTATCTTTTGTAAGCTGATGAAAAATATCCTCCATTTTTTCTTTGTTTTTTGAAAGTGAGAGGATATTTAATCCATTGGAAACGGCAAATTTGAATATCTGCTCGCGAATATCCTCTTCATTTTCAGCATGCAAAATCCACTTGGTTTCCGACAAAGTTTCCGCAAAAGCAACTCCGGGAATTTGCCTGAAACTTTCTGTTGGTACTTTCTCTTTCAGTTCGAGACGATAGCTGTTGGAAGAAGCCCCTTTACGCGAAATCAGCTCCACCTCATCATCTGCTACCACATTGCCTTTGTGGATAATCACCACGCGGTCGCAAACAGCTTCCACCTCCTGCATAATGTGTGTGGACAGCAAAATAGCTTTTTCTTTTCCCAAAGCGGAAATAACCGACCGGATACCTGTCAGTTGGTTAGGGTCCAGACCGGTAGTCGGCTCATCCAGAATCAGTACCGGCGGATCGTGAATCAACGCCTGTGCCAGTCCCACGCGGTGCCGGTAGCCTTTTGACAACGCCCCGATTTTTTTATGCTGTTCCGGCTTCAGACCGGTGAGTTCAATGACTTCGTCAACCCGTTTTTTTAAAGGAAGTCCGGCATTGTACATTTTTAAAACAAAACCAAGATACTCACGCACATACATCTCAGGATACAACGGATTGTTTTCCGGAAGATAACCCACCAGCTTCCTGATTTTCAACGCTTCGGTTTGTACGTTCAATCCCTGAATGAAAGCCGTTCCGTCGTTCGGAGGCAGGTAAGAAGTGAGTATTTTCATCAAAGTGGTTTTGCCCGCACCATTGGGGCCGAGCAAGCCAACAACCTGACCTTTGTCAACCTCAAGATGGACGTTATCCAGCACTTTTTGATCGCCGTAAAACTTTGAAATATTTTGGATGCTGATTTCTGCCATAAAAGATTTTAAAATACAAATGTAAAAAAATTGTTGGTAACGATTGGGAATTAAAAAAATTGTGATATGCCAAAAGGACCCATCTTCGTACGCCACTTTGTTTATATTTGCAATGCTTTTTTTTATCCTAAAAGATGTTCTATAATGAAAAAAATACTTTTGATTTTCTTTTTCTCTTTTATGCTCCATCCTGCCATGGCACAACAACACAAAGGCAGAAGCCTGGGAAATTATACAAATTACAATAAAACTTCACAAAGTTTTATCTTTCAGACAACCCATGGCACAGCACGGGTTATTGTATTCTCTCCTACTCTTTTTAAAATCTCAGTATGGGAAAATCAGGAGAAAGAACTTCCTTCCTATGCGGTGATAGCCACCCCGCAAAAAACAAAACTCTCTTTCGCTGACAACAGCAAGACCTTTTGGATTAAAACAGATTCCCTAGTACTGAAAATCAACAAATTTCCCCTGCGGTTTACTTTTCAAACCCCGGATGGTAAAATCATTAACCGGGATGATAAAATGGGAACATTCTGGCTGAATCACCAGACTTTTATTTTTAAACATTTGTTTCCACAAGAGAAATTTGTGGGTCTTGGTGAAAAAACAGGCCCGCTCAACAGGCGTGGCTCGGCTTATACCAACTGGAACACCGACAATCCCCATTACGAAAACTGGGATGATCCGCTCTATTCCACCATTCCATTTTATATGGGCAGACACAACGGGCTTCAATATGGTATTTTTGTGGATAACACCACGAAAAGCACTTTTAATTTTGGGGCAGGAAACAACCGCTTTAGCTACTTCACAGTTGAAGATGACCGGGTAGATTATTATTTTTTCTATCATCACACGCCTTCGGGTATTTTGAAAGAATACAGTTTGCTGACCGGCCGGATAAAGATGCCGCCGATATGGGCACTGGGTTTTCAGCAATCGCGTTGGAGCTATACCCCTGACAAAGAGGTGATGGAAATAGCAACTACTTTCCGGGATAAAAAAATACCGTTAGATGTGCTTTACCTTGACATTGGTTATATGGATGCGCATAAGGATTTTACCTGGAGCCCGACGGCTTTCCCCAATCCTAAAAAACTTATTAACAATTTAAAAAATTTGGGAATACATACGGTGGTAATTGTTGATCCGGGGATAAAAATTGAAAAAGGTTACAGCGTTTACGAAGAAGGGAAAAAGCACAACTATTTTCTAAAATATCCCGATGGCACTAATTACAGCGGACAGGTATGGCCGGGTTGGTGTAATTTTCCCGATTTTACCAATCCGAAAGTCCGTACCTGGTGGGGCCGGCAATTTCAGGGGCTGGTGAATGTGGGGGTAAGCGGTTTTTGGAACGACATGAATGAAATTGCCGTTTGGGGAAAAGAAGTGCCTCCGATACTCCAAATGGATTGGGAAGGAAAAGGAGTTTCCTATATGAAAGGAAAAAACGTTTATGGTATGGAAATGGCACGTGCCACTTACGAAGGCGCCAGAAAACTTATGAAAAACCGGAGGCCGCTGGTGCTGACAAGAGCCGGTTATGCAGGGTTGCAGCGATATACAGCCATTTGGACCGGCGACAATCAGGCTACAGACGAACATATGTTGCTGGGAATAAGGCTTGTAAACAGCTTTGGGTTATCGGGAGTACCTTTTGCAGGATATGATGTGGGAGGTTTTAATGGTGATGCCACACCGGCCCTGTATGCCCGCTGGGTAAGTATCGGTGCCTTTGCACCTTTTTTCAGGGTGCATTCTGCTATTTCCACCCAACGTTCGGAGCCCTGGTCTTACGGCGTAGCCACACAAGCGCTCGCAACACGTTTTATCCGTCTCCGCTATCATTTGCTGCCGTATATTTATGCTGCCTTTTACGAAGCTTCGCAAACAGGAATGCCTGTGCAACGAAGTTTGAGCATTGATTATGCTTCCGACCGGAAAATCTTTGATAAAAGGTTTGACAACCAATATATGTTTGGTCCGGCATTTCTTATTATTCCGGCAAAAAGCGAGCAAATAGCCGTAAATACTTATTTACCTAAAGGGAAATGGTATTCCTTTTATGATGACAGCGTATTTAACGGTAGCAGGGAAATACTAACCCCAAGCCCGTTGGATAAACTTCCTGTTTTCGTGAAAGCCGGCGCTATTATCCCGGTTCAGAAACTAATCCAGAACACAGAAGAAAGTCCGGGCGATACACTTGAAATTCATGTTTATCAAGGGAAAAAGGGTAGCACCTTCGTTTATTACGAAGATGACGGAAACACTTACAACTACGAAAACGGGGCTTTCTACAAACGTGTCATGGAGTATGAAGGCGCCGGCAAAAAAATTATCCTTGAAAAACCAACCGGAAAATATATTTCCCGGTTTAAAACCTATCGATTAGTGTTCCATGGCTTTCAAAATGAAATGAAATTTATCCGGGTAAACGGAAAACAGGTCTCGCCTGAGGCGAGACCTGCAGGTTTGTTTTTAAAATCATATCAACAGTCGGACAAGGAATTGTTATCGGTAACAGTGGCCAATATTCCTCAACAAATAATTCTAAAATGGTAAAAATTTAACTATCATGAAAAATAAAATATTTTCAATAATTTCGCCGGCTTTATTGATAGCTTTCCTGATGGGCTTCACCTTTGCCTCTGGCCAGAACATATCAAACAAGAAAATGGAGAACAACAAGACAAACAGACATGTGGCATGGAGCCGTAACGCCAACATTTATGAAGTAAATATCAGGCAATACACCCCTCAGGGGACTTTTAAAGCTTTTCAGGCACACCTGGCACGGTTGCAAAAAATGGGGGTGGACATTTTGTGGCTTATGCCCATTAATCCCATTGGAAAGAAAAACCGCAAAGGCAGCCTTGGCAGTTATTATTCGGTTCAAAATTATGAAGTGGTAAATCCCAATTTCGGTACACTCGACGATCTGAAGTCGTTAGTGAAAGAAGCACACCAACGAGGTATGCATGTGATACTGGACTGGGTAGCCAACCATACTTCCTGGGATAACATTTGGGTAAAAGAACACCCCGACTGGTATCAAAAAGACAAAAACGGAAATTTTGTTTCACCTTATGACTGGACAGACGTTATATCGCTGAACTACAACAATAAAGACCTGCGTAAAGCCATGATAAACGCCATGATATACTGGGTAAAAAATGCCGGAGTGGACGGTTTCAGATGCGATGTGGCCGGCATGGTTCCCGTTGATTTCTGGAATGAAGCCCGGACAGCACTCAACAATGTGAAACCTGTTTTTATGCTTGCCGAAAATGAAGACAGTGTGGCTTTGGTAAAATATGCTTTCGACATGAATTATACCTGGAAGATGCTTCACCTGATGAACGACATTGCCAAAGGAAAGAAAAAAGCCGCCGACATTTGGGACTATCTGAAATGGAATGATAAAACTTTTGGTCCGGATGTTTATCGCATGTATTTCACCAGCAACCACGATGAAAATTCATGGAACGGTACGGCTCTTGAGCGCCTTGGAGATGCTTTTAAAGCTTTTACGGTTTTCGATTACACCATCCCCGGCATGCCCTTGACATACAGCGGACAGGAAGCCGGTAACAATAAACAGTTGCGCTTTTTTGAAAAAGATACGATCAACTGGGATAGGCTTCCCTATGCACCGTTTTACACCAAACTAAACCATCTGAAAAAAGAAAATCCGGTGTTGGAAAATGGAAACGCAGGAGGCAGGCTCATCCCGCTTTCCAAAGGAATTGACGATAATATTTTTGCTTTTTATCGTGAAAAAAAAGGTAAACAGTTGGTGGTTATTCTTAACCTCAGCGATAAGCCGGATGCGTTTACCGTAAACAACGAGCAGATAAAAGGCAAATACCACAATATTTTCGACAATCACGACATTGACATACATAACGGCAGGACTTTTGAACTTCCTGCATGGGGATATGTCGTCCTGGAAAAATAAAAACAGCTGGCCGGAAAGGTTGAGAATCAGACATTCAGGTTATAAAGTTTCTGTTTTTTTAAATCAGAATACTTTTATTGACTCTTTAAAAGAAATAACGTATTTTCGTAAGCCAATAAAAATGATGAAAAAACAGGTTACCATAAAAGACATTGCCGAAAAACTCGGCTTCTCGGTTTCAACAGTTTCACGGGCATTGAAAGATCATCCCGACATTAGTGTAAAGACCCGGGAAGCAGTGAAAGAACTTGCTAAATTATTGGGGTACAAGCCAAATCGCATTGCCCTGAATCTGAAAAACAGTAAAACTTACACCATCGGACTGTTGGTTCCCGAAACCCAGCACTACTTCTTTTCCACCATCATCAATGGTATTGAGGAGGTAGCTTACCACAACGACTACAACGTGATGGTATTTCAGTCTAACGAGAAATATATGCGTGAAGTACTGAACATCCAAGCGCTCTTGTCGAACCGTGTGGATGGTGTGCTGGTGTCTTTTGCCAAAGAAACACGTGATTTTTCTCATTTCCAGCAGATTATCGATAATGAAATCCCACTGGTGTTTTTTGACAGAATCAACAAAAATTTACATGCCGATACGGTTTCCGTTGACGATTACCACGGCGCTTTTCAGGCAGTGAATCATCTTATTGGGAAAGGGTGTAAACGCATTGCCATTTATTCGGCTCCCCAGCATCTGCTCATCGGGCAAAATCGCCTGAGAGGCTATAAAGATGCGCTGGAGAAACACGGAATGCCGTTCAGTAACGATCTGGTTTATTCCTGCGATACATATCAGGATGCCATTAAAATTTCGAGAAGTATCTTTAAAAAGAAAGATTTTCCGGATGGGCTTTTTACCGTAAATGACATGACAGCCCTCGGAGCTATGAAAGCCGCCCGGAAACTGGGAGTTTCCATTCCCGAACGTTTAAAGGTTATTGGTTTCGAAAACAGCCTGAGCTCTTTTATATGCGACCCGGAGCTGACAACGGTCGATCAGTTTGGTTTTGAAATGGGAAAAATGGCCGCCAAACTGCTGCTGAAACGGATTGAACAAGATACTTTTGACTTCACTCCCGAACATCATCAAATCAAAACCCAGCTCATCGAAAGGGGAACCTGTTAACCATATTTCGGATTTTTCAGAAAAGTCCGGACTCTGTTTTTACCGAAAATCACATTTTTTTACCGTTTTTTCTACCGTTTAGCAAATAATTCTTAGAAAATACCTGTTTGAATTCCGGTTTTGCAAACGTTTTAAACGGTTATAAATTAACAAAAGGTCTTGCTATAAGCAGAATATCATTCATTTTCTTTAGAGTAAATGTAAAATTCCGCCTTTTTAGACCGATATTTACATTGTGTTTTTAGGGTGGAGACCTTGAAAACTCATCACTCGCAAACTGCTGATAAAGTTTTGTTGCGGTTTGCAGAGAGATAAGCTGTAATTGTCCATTCAAAAAGCCCCGGTTTGGCCGGGACTTTTTGTTTTTATACCCCCTTCTTACAATCAATTTTCGAATAAACTTTTCCGAAAGTCAGTTTCATTATTTTTTATACCTTTGTTCGCTTTTGAAAAATTTTCCCCTATGAAAAACAGGAAAGAAATTGTTCTGATCACGGGTGCCACCAGCGGTATCGGTCTTGCCTGTGCTAAAAAATTTGCCGCAAACGGCCATAACCTGATTATCACCGGACGGCGTGCTGACAGGTTAAATGATATATCGCGACAACTAACACAGGACTACTCCGTGAAAATTCTCACCCTCAACTTTGATGTAAGAGACAACAAAGCCGTTCAGGATGCGCTCACCAACCTGCCCGAAGCATGGACCAACATCGGCATTTTGATAAATAATGCAGGCCTTGCCGTGGGAATGGATACTATTCAGGGCGGAGAAATCGATGACTGGGAACGTATGATTGACACCAATATTAAGGGACTTCTCTATGTTAGTCGTGCCGTATTGCCAGGGATGACAGAACGCAGAAAAGGCCATGTTATCAATATCGGCTCCATTGCCGGAAAAGAGGTTTATCCTTACGGAAATGTTTACTGTTCTACCAAATATGCGGTCGATGCGCTCACCAAAGGTACCCGCATCGATACTGTGAAATATGGCATAAAAGTTACACAAATTGCTCCGGGAGCAATAGAAACCGAATTCTCCGTGGTGCGTTTTAAAGGAGACAAAAACAGGGCAGATAGCGTTTATAAAGGTTTTGAACCTTTGCATCCCGAAGATATTGCCGAGGTGGTCTTTTATGCCACAACTCTGCCGGCCCATGCTAACATCAACGACCTGGTAATTATGCCTACAGCCCAGGCCAGTGCAACTATTTTAAATAAAGAACAGCCTTTGGCAGGAACTTATTTTTCAACTCAAAACCAGACTCATGGAGATTAAACGTATCTTTGATATCCTTCCTCATTATGAAGCTTCTTTTAAACCAAAAGAAGATGTGCTTTCGGGAAAAGAAAATGGAAAATGGGTAAAATACGACATCAAAACCATTCGCCAACAGGCTGACAATATTAGTTCCGGTTTATTAAAACTCGGTGTTAAAAAAGGGGATAAAATCGCTACCATTTCTCCCAACAGGCCGGAGTGGAACATCATTGACATGGCCATTCTCCAGATTGGGGGTATCCATGTGCCGATTTATCCCACCATCAGCGAAAACGATTACCGGTATATCCTGAAGCATTCGGAAGTAAAATATATTTTTGTTTCGGGCCGCGAACTTTTCAGAAAAATTAAAGACATCGTTCCGGGTACGCCTAATGTTAAAGGAGTTTATACCTTTAAACCATTTGACGATGTTCCTAATCTGCAGGAGCTTATTGATTTGGGGAAGCAAAATACTCATCCTGAAAATCTGGAAAAAATCAAGGCCGGTATTCGTGAGGAGGAGGTGGCTACCATTATTTACACCTCCGGCACCACCGGCAATCCTAAAGGGGTCATGCTTTCGCACAAAAATATCCTGAGCAATGTGATGAACCTGTATCATGTATTTCCGGTTGACGAAACTTCACGGGCAGTGAGTTACCTTCCGCTTTGCCATGTTTACGAACGGACAAACATTTATATTTTGCTCTATCTCGGCGTTTCAATTTATTATGCCGAAAATATGGCAACAATTGCCGAAAATATACAGGAAATAAAACCCCATATCCTGACAACGGTACCCCGTTTGCTGGAAAAAGTTTATGATAAGATACTGGCAAAGGGAAGAAACCTGAAGCCGGTGCCCCGATGGTTGTTTTTCAAAGCGGTCGAATTGGGTGACGAATTTGAATATGACAAAAAGGACCCCGTTTTTCATATAAAACGCAAGTTTTATGACAAACTGATTTATGTTAAATGGCGGGAAGCTCTTGGTGGAAATATGCGTGCCGTCGTATCCGGTGGCGCTGCCATTCAACCTCGTCTTGCAAAGGTTTTCAACACGGCAGGAATTCCGTTGCTGGAAGGTTACGGCATGACCGAAACCTCACCTGTCATTGCCCTGAACACATTTACCCCCGGCGAAAGGAAAGTGGGCACAGTAGGCGTTCCGCTGAAAAATCTCAAGATTAAGATTTCGGAACAAGGTGAAATTCTTGTAAAGGGCGACAATGTTATGACCGGCTATTTTAAAAATCCGAAGCTCACCAAAGAAACGGTCATCGATGGCTGGATGCATACTGGCGACAAGGGCAAAATTGATGAAAATGGCTTGTTGAAAATTACCGGACGGGTGAAAGAAATCTTTAAAACTTCCATGGGAAAATACATTTCTCCCCAACTGATTGAAAACAAATTTAAAGAATCTCCTTTTATCGACCAGATGATGGTTCTCGGCGAGAACCAAAAGTTCGCCGCAGCACTGATTGTTCCCGATTTTGAATACCTCGAAAACTGGTGCCACGAAAAAGGTATTCCTTTCGATAGTAATGAAACAATCATAAATCAAAAGGATATTATTTCACGCTTTAAAAAAGAAGTAAGCACTTTTAACGAGCATTTTGGTAATACGGAAAAGATTAAAAAATTCGAGCTGCTTGACCACGAATGGACTATCGAAACCGGAGAAATAACATCTAACCTGAAACTGAAACGGGCATATATTCAGGAAAAATATGCCGGGATAATTGATCGTATCTTTAATAACTGAAAAGCCAACTTTGAGTCTGGTTTGGCCGGCTCAGGAAACAACCCGGAAAGCCCATTCTTTCAGGGGCCCGTAAGAGCCGGCGTCGGTAGCGCCAAACCCTTTGCTCTTTAAGTCAAGCTGACGAATCCCCGATATAATCTCTTTTATTTTGGAAGGGCCGTAATTCTGTGCAGCCATACGGTAATCATCCACAAAAAACGGCGAAATACCCAATTTTGCTGCAATGGTATTTTTGTTTTCATTTTTCAGCTGATGATACAGCAGCGCCTTTATGAAAAAGGTGTATAACAAAACGTTCACCATTTGCAAAGGATTTTGTCTGGGGTTAGCTTCAAAATACTGAATAATACGCAAAGCATGGAAAATATCCCTTTTACCGAGAGCTTTTGTAAACTCAAAAACGTTAAAATCCTTGCTAATCCCAATGTTCTGTTCAATCAGGTCTTCGGTAATGGCTTCCCCGGGCTTCAGGTTAATCGTTAACTTGTTTAGTTCGTTGTTAATCCGTCCGAGGTCATTTCCGAGAAATTCGGCAAGCATGCTAATTGATTTGGAATTTATGGTGTGCCCCAACACATGCACTCTTTCCAATATCCATCCGGGAATGTTATTATCATAAACCCTGGAAGATTCAAAAAGCACCACCTTTTTCGATTTGTTCAGCCTTTTGTAAAACATCTTCCGTTTGTCCAGCTTCCGGTATTTGTAATTGATAATCAGAATAGTTGTTTCAGACGGCTTTTCAAAATAATCTATCAGCTTTTCAAAATCCTGAATGTTCTGAGCTTCTTTGACAATAACTACCTGATAATTACTCATCATAGGGAACCGGCGTGACAAATCTATTACATTGCGGGCGCTCACATCCAGGCCATAAACGATACTCTGATTAAACTCACGGGAAGCTTCATCCAGCGCATTTTTCTCTATGTAGCTGGTTAGCTCATCGATATAAAAAGGTTCTTCCCCATAAAAAAAATAGACAGGGCTGAAAATTTTATTTTTTAGGGCATCGAATATCTGACTTGCGTTCAATTGGCTTAAAATCTTAGATGTTTAACGGTAAGACCTTTGTTTATCAGCTGTTCCAGTGATTTAATCCCGATTTTGACATGCATTTCCACAAACTGTTCATTTACTTTACGGTCACTTTCTGCGGTTTTAATTCCTTCGGGAACCATTGGCTGATCGGTAACAAGCAGCAATGCACCGGTGGAGATTTTATTGGCAAAGCCCACAGTAAAAATTGTAGCCGTTTCCATGTCGATGGCCATACTTCGTGTTTTCCGCAACAGTTTTTTAAATTTCTGGTCATGCTCCCACACCCTGCGATTGGTGGTAAAGACCGTTCCCGTCCAATAGTCTCTCGAAAAATCACGAATGGTGGTAGAGATGGCCTTTTGCAGATTAAATGCCGGCAATGCAGGAACTTTTGAGGGGAAATAATCATTAGAAGTCCCTTCACCCCTAATGGCAGCAATGGGCAGGATTAAATCACCCACCTGATTTTTCTTTTTCAACCCGCCGCATTTTCCGAGAAACAATACGGCCTTTGGTCCAATAGCGACGAGCAAATCCATAATGGTAGCAGCATTAGCACTGCCAATTCCAAAATTAATCATGGTTATGTTTCCGGAAGTTACGGCCATCATCGGTCGGCTTCTGTCATGGATTTCCACATCGTACCATTGTGCAAACAACTCAAGATATCGGGTAAAATTTGTCAACAGGATATATTTCCCGAATTTTTCAAGGGGCAAACCGGTATAACGCGGCAACCAATCATTTACAATCTCTTTTTTTGTCTTCACTTAGTATGTTTCATGCAAAAATAACCATTATCTCCGATTTTTGGTCTGTTTTTACCTGTTTTAGTATTTGACAAAAAAAAAGCCCGGCTGAAACCGGGCTTTTTTTGTATATTCGGGAATTAATTTCCCTCCTGCGGAGGCATTACACTCACATAAGAGCGGTCGTTTTTTCTTTTACGAAATTCAACAATACCATCCTTCAGGGCAAAAAGCGTATGGTCTTTTCCCATTCCCACATTCAGGCCCGGATGATGAACAGTACCCCTCTGACGGACAATAATATTGCCTGCATTGACAATCTGACCGCCATAGATTTTCACTCCTAATCTCTTACTTTCCGATTCGCGTCCGTTATGGGAGCTCCCCATTCCTTTTTTATGAGCCATTTTCTAAGTCTTTTAGCGTTAAAAAGTAATTTTTTCAATAATAATTTTACTCAAATCCTGACGATGTCCGGACTCTTTCTGATAGCCTTTTCTTCTTTTCTTCTTAAAGACTTTCACTTTATCACCTCTCACATGAGCAAGTATTTTTCCATTTATTTTGGCACCTTTCACGTTGGGGGTCCCTACGTTTATTTTGCCATCATTATCTACCAAAAGAATCTGGTCAAATTCTACATTGGCACCCTCTTCCCCTTCGAGTCTGTGAACAAAAATCTCCTGACCCTGTTCAATTTTAAACTGTTGTCCGGCTATGTTAACAATTGCGTACATCCTGATTTATCTTTTTTACTATCAAAAATTTGGAGGTGCAAAAGTACTAAAAAAATCTAATTAACAAATCTTTGTTATTTATTTTTTGCAAAATAATTCTGTTGTCCGGCTTTTAATTTTAATCGCGGTTTGGCATTTACCAGAAATACACCGCCGAGAATTAAAATCATCCAAAAAAAATAAGTAACGGAAAATTGTTCTCCATCCAACACTCCCCACATGATGGCCACAATAGGAATTATATACGTAACAGATGAAGCAAAAACAGGAGAACTAAGCTTGATAAGCTTATTAAAAGCAATGAGCGCCAGTCCTGTCCCGACAACGGACAAAATGGTAAGATAGCCCATGCCATCCCACGACCGGGGTTCTGTCCAAAGCATGTTTGGGATACGTGTAAACAACAGTACATAAAGAAGTGTTGGAACACCCACATAGAAAAAAGTCATGGCGGTAATTTGCAACGAATTCAGCCCTGTAAAATATTTTTTCACCAGGTTTACATTGATGGCGTAGCAAACAGAAGCAATAACCACAAGAAAAGAGTACCAGACATCTCCATTCAAATGGCCATTGGAACCGGCAACAATAAGTCCGGCCGCGCCCATGAGTCCGATAGCAACACCGAGCACGTTGACCCATCGCGTTGAAAACCTGAAAAAAGCCAATCCGATAAGCAGGGTAAAGAGCGGTGTAAGTGAGTTAAGCGTGCCTGCCAAACCGCTTTCAATACGCGTCTCGGCAATGGCAAACAGCAAAGCCGGAATAACACTGCCAATGATACCCGAAATAAAAAGCGGCCAGAAATATTTCCTGTCAATGTTCTTCACGTGCCGCAAAGCAAAAGGCAGCAGAAAAAGAAAAGTTATAACAATACGCAACAACCCTACTTCCGATCCCGAAAAAGAGAGAAGAGCAAGTTTTATCAGGATGAAGGAGCTACCCCATATCAGCATCAGGCTAAAAAGGATCAGCCATGAGAGCATCTGTTGTTTTGGTTGTTTTTCCATTTTATACCGGCATGCAAAAGTAGGCAATCTACTTATAAGAATTCCGGAGATTATCTCTGTATTTACCGGTTACGCATAAACAGAAAAAATCGTAGAATTCTTATTTGAGAAGATACACTCCCCCAAATGATCATTTATTGTCATGAAATCCTTTCCCACAAAGGAAATCAGAAAAATTTACAACGAAATCTTTACAACTGCCTAAAAGTCTTATTTCAATCGTTTGCGTATTAGATTTGACGGGATGGAATTACATTTCCCCCTTTCACGGAAATAGTGCTTATATCCTGATTATCAGTATGTTATTTTTTAACATTAAGAGCATGTTAAATCTTTCTAAAAAAGATTAACAGATACTAAAAAAAATCGATTAATTTTGTTGAAATTGGTGTCATATTAATAATATAAGCCAATGTTGAATCTAAAGTGAAACGAGCCACACGCTTCACATAAAGCAATTTTGAAGAAAGCGTCGGATCGGGGAAATTTGATTTCAACGATTAAAAAACACAAAAAAAGTTTTAATTAAAAAAAACACGTTATGCTAAAAAAGTTTTTTACAAATTCAATGATGTTGATACTCATATTTATCATGGGGATATCGACAGCAATGGCTCAGAGCGGAACGGTTCAAGGTACCATTGTGGATGCAACTGACGGTACGCCGCTGCCGGGAGCAACAGTTCAGATTAAAGGAACCTCCTCCGGAACGGTTACCGGTTTGGATGGAAAATACAGCATTCAGGTGAACGGAAGTGCTATTTTAGTGTTCTCCTATGTTGGTTATCAAATACAGGAAGTACCTGTAAAGCCAAACTCTACCGTAAATGTTAAACTAAAGCCATCTGCTTCCAACCTGAATGAGTTGGTCGTAATTGGTTATGGTGTTGTGAAAAAGAAGGATGCAACCGGCTCGGTTACGGCCATTGCTTCTAAAAGTTTTAACAAAGGTGCCATCACCTCGCCTGCTGACCTGCTCGCCGGTAAAGTGGCCGGTGTGCAAATCACTAACACCGGAGGTGCCCCCGGAAGCGGATCTGTTATTCGTATCAGGGGCGGTTCTTCGCTTTCAGCCAGTAACGATCCTTTAATTGTTGTGGATGGTGTACCCCTTTCCAACAGCGGAATTGCAGGAATGAGAAGTCCGCTCAACAGCATCAATCCGGAAGATATCGCCACTTTTACTGTATTGAAAGATGCTTCGGCAACTGCCATTTACGGATCCAGAGCTTCCAACGGTGTTATTATCATTACTACCAAAAAAGGAAGGATTGGTCAACCGATGCGGATAAATTACACGGGTAAATTTTCATTTTACACGGCAGCAAAAAAAGAAAGCGTATTCAGTGCTTCCGGCTTTAAGTCGCTCATTGAAGACAGATACAAAGGCCAGAACGATGTGTTGAAACTTCTCGGAAACAGTAGCACCAACTGGCAGGATCAAATTTTCAAAAATGCTTTTGGAATGGATCATTACGTCAGCCTGACCGGCGCTTATAAGATTTTACCCTACCGGGTTTCTGTCGGATATACCGACCAGAATGGTATTTTAAAAACAGGTAACCTGAAACGCACCACACTGGCGGCTTCTTTAACGCCGACTTTCTTTGATGACCACCTGAAAGTTACCTTTAATATTCAGGGAACTTTTGTGAAGAACAAATTTGCCGACCAGGGAGCAATTGGTGCAGCCACACAGTTTGACCCCACAAAACCGATAAAATCAGATTCTACTTACACGGTTTATTATAACAAGCCTGATGGAACGCCCGATTCAACTACTACCAATTATGGTGGCTATTACACCGGGACGCAGGCCAATGGGTTTCCGGTTGCTTTGGGACCAACTAATCCGGTTGCTTTGTTAAACCTGACCGACAATCATTCAAATGTGAGCAGCCTTCTCGGCAACTTAAACCTGGATTATAAATTTCATTTTCTCCCGGCTTTAAGCGCCCATTTAAACCTGGCTTACAACCACTCAAAAAGTAAAGGAGCCTTAATTGTGCCTGAATATGCCTCCTGGACTTTCGATCCTGTCCATGGTGGAGGAATTTATAACGCTTACACGCAGCAAAAGAAAAACGACCTGTTAGAGTTCTATCTTAATTATACCAAGGATGTAAAAAGTATTCAGAGTAGCTTTAATGTGATGGCAGGTTATTCCTGGCAGCATTTCTACAGAAAAGATTATTCCGAAAACGGAAATTATTCTCATACCTGGAATATGGATACCATCAACCATCCTACAGAGTATTATCTCGTCTCTTTCTTCGGCAGGTTTAATTATTCGTTTAAAGACCGTTATCTGTTAACTTTTACCTTACGTGATGACGGAACTTCCCGTTTTGCTTCTAACAACAGGTGGGGACTCTTTCCTTCGGTTGCTTTTGCCTGGCGTATCAACGAAGAGCCCTGGTTGAAAGATTCCAAAGTACTTTCCCAGTTAAAGTTGAGACTGGGTTATGGTATTACCGGCCAGCAAAATATCAATCAGGGTAATTATCCTTATCTTCCCCGTTATACACTTAGCCAAAATAATGCTGAGTACCAACTCGGTAATATATTTTACCTGACATTACGTCCGGAAGGATACAACCCCAAAATCAAGTGGGAAGAAACCACCACCTATAATATCGGTATAGATTACGGTTTTCTGCAAAACCGTATTTACGGTTCTTTGGATGTCTATTACAGAAAAACCAAGGATCTGCTGAACTTTATTCCGGTGCCTGCCGGCTCTAATCTGACCAACTATCTGCTGACAAACATCGGTGATTTGGAAAACAAAGGTGTCGAGTTTTCAATTAATGGTGTCATTGTTTCTAAAAAAGATGTGAGTTGGTCTCTGGGTTTTAATGCATCATCCAACACCAACAAAATCACCAGGCTTACTGCTACCAACAATCCCGGCTATCTTGGCGTGGAAACAGGCGGTATTTCAGGCGGTGTGGGCAACAACATTCAAATCCACAGCGTGGGATATCCTGCCTACTCTTTCTACGTTTACCAGCAGGTATATGACAAAAACGGAAAACCCATCGAGGGGCTTTATGTGGACAGAAACGGGGACGGACAAATAACCAACGCCGACAGATATCACTATCAGGATCCCGCTCCTAAATTCTATTTTGGAATCAATTCAAATATTCGTTATAAAAATTGGAATTTCTCTTTCTCAGGCCGGGCTAATTTTGGCAACTACGTCTATAACAACGTGAGTTCCAATATCGGTATTTACAGATTTTTATATCATCCCGAAGGACCTTATCTCGGTAATATTTCTACAGATGTAACAAAAGCAGGTTTTTATAACCCGCAATATTTGTCCGATTATTATATTCAAAATGCCTCTTTCTTCAGAATGGATAACATCACGTTAAGTTATCTCTTTAAGAACCTGAACAACAGTGATAAGTCACCCATTAATCTGGGGGTATCCTTTACCGTGAACAATGCTTTTGTGATTACTAATTATACCGGACTTGACCCGGAAGTAAGCAATGGCATTGACAATAACATCTACCCGAGGCCGAGAGTATTTGTATTTGGTGTAAACCTCCAATTTTAACCGATAAAAAATAAAGACTATGTACAAATTATATTATAAATTAGTTATGTTGGCCGGCTTGGTTTTTGTGCTTTCATCTTGTACCAAAGACCTGAATACCGTGCCACTGGATCCTAAAACCGTAACTTCTGCATCGGTTTTTGACAATCCGGCTGCTTACAAAGAAGCCCTTGCAAAAATATATGCCGGGCTGGCAGTATCCGGACAGGAAGGCCCTTCCGGAATGGCTGATATTAGCGGTATTGACGAAGGTTTTGGTCAATACTTGCGCGGGTTGTGGTACCTTGAAGAGCTTCCTACCGATGAAGCGGTTATTTCATGGAACGATCAAACTATTAAAAACTTCCACAACCAGGACTGGGGTTCCAGCGATGTCTTTATCACCGCATTTTACTATCGTATATTTTACCAGATTGGTTTGAGTAACGAATTCTTAAGACAGACTACCGATGCCAAACTGACGGCACGAGGTGTGGATGCCGCTTTAAAAGCTAAAATCGTTCATTACCGTGCCGAAGCCCGTTTCATGCGCGCATTGAGTTACTACCACGCACTGGATGAATTTGGAAACGTTCCGTTTGTTACGGAGAAAGATCCGGTGGGAGCTTTCTTTCCAAAACAAATTTCACGTGTTAACTTGTTCAAATATATCGAATCGGAGCTGAAAGCTATTTTACCGAACCTGATTGATGCCCGTCAGAATGAATATGGCCGTGCCGATAAAGCTGCCGACTGGACACTGCTTGCCAAACTCTACCTGAACGCAAAAGTCTTTACCGGTCAGGAAAGAAACACGGACGTTATCACTTATACCAAAAAAGTTATCGCTGCCGGCTATTCGCTGGAACCTAAATATGCTAATTTGTTTTTGGCTGATAATAATGTCAACAACAATGAGGTTATCTTCTCTATTAACTTTGACGGAACCCGTACCAAAACATGGGGCGGAACAACCTTTATCATTCATGCCGCCGTTGGCGGAAGCATGGATCCGGCCGCTTTCGGCATTGATGGCGGATGGGCAGGGACACGTACTACCAGTGCTCTGGTTAAGAAGTTTTATCCCAATATAACTTCAACAACCAATGTTATTCCTACCAAGTTAAAAAATACCAAAGCAGATTACCCCTTATTGCATGTGCCTGGTTCTTATCAGGGATGGGATCCTGCCAATAACAAAACCGTGATAGCTTCGGTAAAGAGTGATGGCAAGTACGAAGGCTATTTGTACTTTCCTGATGCCGGGACTCAGTTTAAATTTGTTAAAGGCACTACGTGGAGCGACCCAAACTGGGGTGATAACGGTGCTAACGGAACACTGGATCCGGGAGGCGACAATATCACTGTTGCCGATGCCGGATATTACAAAGTCAATGTAGATCTGAACAAGCTCACATATAGTACAGTGAAAACAACCTGGGGCATAATTGGTGATGCCACAGCTGATGGTTGGAATTCGGATCAGAACATGACTTATGATCCTACTACGGGTACCTGGACAGCAACACTTGATTTGACTGTGGGACAGATAAAATTCCGCGCCAATGACAGTTGGGATATTAATTATGGCGACAACGGTGCTACCGGTGTGCTGGAAGAAGGAGGCGACAACATTAATATTACTACCGCCGGAACCTATATCATCACATTAAAATTAGGAGCTCCTGATTATACTTACAGCATTGTTAGAAAAAGCTACGATCACCGTGCCATGTTCTATACAGATGGACAAAGTCTGGCAATCAACGATGTGGGTAAGTTTACGGATGGCTATGCTATTACCAAGTTCAAAAATATTACTTCAACAGGTGTCCCGGGCTCAGACCTGACCTTCCCCGATACTGACTTCCCGTTGTTCAGACTGGCAGATGTCTATCTGATGTACGCAGAAGCCGTTGTCAGAGGCGGAACCGGTGGCGATATGGCAACTGCTGTAAGTTATATTAACCTGCTTCGCGAAAGAGCTTACGGAGATAATGGAGGCAACATAACCACCAATGATTTGACGCTTAATTTTATCCTGAATGAAAGAGCTCGTGAACTATACTGGGAAGCACAAAGAAGAACAGATCTTATCCGTTTTGGAAAATTCACGGGCGGAAGCTACTTGTGGCCATGGAAAGGTGGAGTAAAAGGCGGTACAGCTACCGACAGCCATTACAACCTTTATCCTATCCCGGCTTCAGATATAACGGCTAATCCCAACTTAGTACAAAATCCTGGTTATTAATTCTCTAAAATTGAATCAAATGAAAAAGATATCAATATTAATTTTGACCCTGGTAACCATGATTGGTTTCTACTCCTGTCAAAAAGAAGGAGCCAAGGTTATTCTGGATCCGAACAACATTTCGTCTCCCGCAATGCAAAGTCCTGCCGATGGCAGTACTATGATTTTTACAAAGGCAAACAGCGACAGTACAGTTATTTTCAATTGGACAAAAGCTAAATATGGCTTCAATGTAGCTGTTAACTATTTCGTACAGATTGACAAAAAAGGTAATAATTTCAAAAGTGCCTTAACAGTTGGTCATACCAAAAGTCAGGACAGCCTGAAAGTTCTTGTAAATGAGTTGAATAACAAAGTTCTGTTACTCGAAGTTGACCCCCAGGTACCACTTCCGTTAGATGTTTCTTTCAGAGTCATCGCTATCGTAAGCAGCCAGGTGGACACTGCGTTTTCTAAGACGACAAATGCCAACATAACGCCTTTCTTTATTCCCATTATTTATCCACAGCTCTATGTTCCAGGCGACTATCAGGGATGGAATCCGGGTGCTGCCGATTCAATCGGATCATTGAACAGTGACGGTAATTTTGAAGGTTATATTTACATGAAGACTGCCGGAGGATTTAAATTTACCAGTGCCCGGGACTGGAGTCATACCAATTATGGAAGTGGCAGTACCCCCGGAACACTGAGTACAGATGGTAGTGCAGGTAATTTATCTGTTGCCGATTCGGGTTTCTACAAATTTAATGTGAACACCACAGCCCTGACATGGACATCCCTGAAAACCACCTGGGGTTTAATTGGTGATGCCACACCAGGCAGTTGGGATACGGATACCCCCATGCATTATAGTCCGACTACTCAATTGTGGACCGTTACCCTGAACCTAAACGTTGGCGACATAAAATTCAGAGCAAACGGATCATGGGACTTAAACTATGGCAGTAAGGATCAGAATGGCAGATTGCAATTCAATGCCGGCAATATCCATATAGCAACTGCTGGTAGTTATACCATTACTTTAGACCTGAGTCATACGGTTTATAAATATGAAATAACCAAGAAGTAAATTATAAAGCTCAGGTAGCCGGGACAATTATGTCCACGGCTACCCGGGCTTTAACTTTCTGATTACAGATAGGAGAATGTAACCGCACATACCTGCACCAGTCTCTAATGCTGCAACAGATTTTGTTCCTGAAGTTTACCGTATCCTGGTATAATCCGAAGTACTACTGACGTAGTATTAAATCCCCAAGATCATCAACTACTTGCAAGAAGTGGTTAAAGGGGTTACCGATGGTGAAACTCTGAAATTCAGCACGTCTATATCAAAGTAAAAAATACCGGAAACATTGACAGCTCTTATCAAACGTTTGCAAAGCAAGAAAGTCTGCAACCAACTCCTCTGTAAGCATTCAGATTCACGCATGATTTTTAACAATGCTGAATGCCATTCTTGAATATTTTTGTACAGTTCCTAATTTTACGCACACTATGATAAAAAAGATTATACTCGGATTTTTACTAATACTTCTAGGCACATTGGAAACTTACTCTCAGGTAGTGAGTGCTGTTCCCGCCTTCCCTGCCGCTTCCGATTCCGTTACCATTACTTTTGATGCTGCCAAAGGCGATGCCGGCCTCAAAGACTTTACCGGAGATGTGTATGCCCACACCGGTGTAATTACCGTCAATAGTACCTCTTCCTTAGACTGGAAGTATGTGAAAGCCGACTGGAACGTGAATATTCCTGCCTGCAAAATGACCTATTTGGGTAACAATCTTTGGCAATTAAAGATAACACCTTCAATAAGAGCTTACTACGGCGTTCCTTCCGGCGAAAAAATCCTGAAACTGGCGTTTGTTTTTCGCTCAGCTGACGGTTCCAAAACCGGAAGAAATACCGATGGCAGCGACATTTTTTATAACGTTTACCAAGCCGGTATTACCAGTGTACAAATTACGCTTCCCGCCAATAAACCTGACATTGTCGATTTAAATGACACTGTCGTTGTGCAGGGAAACAGTGCAAATGCCGATTCCACCTATCTCTTGCTCGATAATCAGGTTCTCGTTGCTGATACGACTTCCTCTTTCTCCTATAAAATTGTAGCCCGGCAATACGGAAGACACTGGATTATTGCCAAAGCGGTAAAAGGCAGTACGACAGTTTACGATTCGGTCTATTATTACGTTAATCGGGCTCCTGTTGTGGCTGCCCTGCCGGACGGAGTGCGCGATGGTATTAATTACATCAACGACAGTACTGTTACTTTAAGTCTCTATGCTCCTCATAAAAAGTACATATTTGCCATTGGCGATTTCAGTAACTGGGAAGTGGGCGACAAATGGGCTATGAACATTACGCCCGACAGCAACCGTTTTTGGATAAAAATAACAGGTTTAACTCCTAAAAAAGAATATATTTTTCAGTATCTTATTGACGGAACCATCCGTATTGGCGACCCGTATGCCGACAAAGTAAGCGATCCCTGGAACGATCAATATATAAGCCCGAAAACATATCCTAATCTGATAAAATATCCCAAAGGTAAAACAACCGGCATTGCCACCGTTTTGCAAACCGGACAGACACCATACCCATGGAAAGTAACCGGTTTTAAAGCGCCCAAACCGGAAAATCTTGTGGTTTACGAACTGCTTGTCCGCGATTTTACCAAAGGACATACTTTTGATGACATTATTGATACACTTGGGTATCTGAAACGGCTGGGCATTAATGCCATTGAGCTTATGCCCGTGAGCGAGTTCGAGGGGAATTCAAGCTGGGGATATAATCCTAATTATTATTTTGCTCCCGACAAATATTACGGACCGAAAAATACTTTTAAAGCATTTGTAGATTCGAGTCACGCAAAGGGTATCGCAGTCATTATGGATATGGTGCTCAACCACGCATACGGTACCAATCCATTCGTTATGATGTATTGGAATTCAGCCAAAAACCAGCCGGCAGCCGATAATCCGTGGTTTAACCAGACCTCTCCCAACCCGGAATACCACTGGGGATATGATTTTAACCATGAAAGTTCCGCTACAAAACGTTTTGTGGACAGTGTAAACCATTACTGGATTTCGCAATACAAAGTGGACGGTTTCCGGTTTGACTTTACCAAGGGCTTCACCAACACACCGGGAAACGGGAATGCTTATGACCAGTCACGTATAAATATTCTGGAACGCATGGCGCATCACATCTGGTCTTATAAGTCCAATGCTTATGTGATTCTGGAACATTTTACTGCAAACTCGGAAGAAAAAGTACTGACAGATTATGGCATGTCCGTTTGGGGAAATTTAAATAATAATTATAACCAGGCCACCATGGGATACGTAAATAATTCGGATTTTTCGTGGATATCTTATGAAAAACGCGGTTTTACGAATCCTGCCGGAGTTATGGGTTATATGGAAAGCCATGACGAAGAACGTCTGATGTATAAAAACGAACAATTCGGAGACTCATCCGGAACCTATAACATTAGGAATATCCCCACGGCTTTGAAACGTATGGAACTGGCCGGAGCGTTTTTCTTTGCTATTCCCGGACCCAAAATGATTTGGATGTTTGGCGAACTGGGATATGATTATTCCATTGACTACAATGGACGTGTCGGAGAAAAACCCATTCGATGGGATTATTACCAGGACATGAACAGAAAACATCTGTATGGTGTTTGGTCTGCTTTGATTCATCTGAAAGAGACACAGTCCGTTTTTCAGACAAAAAACTATAATCTCGATGTGAGTGGCGCTGAAAAACAAATTCATTTGACGGATACGAGTATGGATGTAACGGTTTTGGGTAATTTCAATGTAACACAGCAAAGCATTACGCCCAATTTCCAAAAAACAGGCTGGTGGTATAATTACTTTAGCGGCGACTCCATCAATGTAACCAATACAAATGCTGCCATTACGCTAACGCCTGGCGAATACAGGCTTTATACCACCAAAAGGCTGACCCGACCCGATTTTATCCTTGGTGTTCCGCAAAATACACAAAATGCGATCGGAGAGAACCTGTCGATTTATCCCAACCCGGCTATTTCGGCAATTGATGTGAAATGGAATATGAACAGGCCCTCCACAGGAGAAATCTCCCTTTTTGATTTAACCGGCCGCAAAGTCAGGGTTTTTTACAAAGGTAGTTTCAAACGAGGAGTAAACCGCCTGCATTTTAGTTTGGATGGCCTCAACCGCGGACTATATTTCATGGTAGTCGATGCAGGAAATATAAAGCAGGTGAAAAAGTTGATGGTTCAGTAATTCTACTGATCGGAATTTCATGCCTTAGCCGGGACACGTACAATTCCCACATCTCTCGCCCTTTCGCATTTTCGCGCCATCGCCCCATCGCTCTCTCGTCCCTTCATCTTTTATTTCTTTTTCTTTTCAGGGAAACATGGTATTGCAAGCCTCCCGTTGCCCATATTCCCGGCATTATCACGCTGCCAATATCGCGGTAGGCCTGATTTAGCAGGTTATTAGCCTGGACGAAAAAGGTAAAATGAGGTATCCTGTATTGGATTTTCGTATTCAAAAGGAAAACCGTGTTGTAAGGTACTTTTTTGCTCTGAACGTAATCAAAATAACCGCCGTTGCGCTTTTGTATTGAAAAGGTCCATACGGCTGATAGTCCGGGGGCAATAGCATGCTGAAAATAAATACTCAAATGATGGCGCAGGTAATCCAGCGCATACAATGAGATAAATCCGGAAGCGCTTTTATCGGAATACAAATAATTGTAATTCAGCCGTAAATGCTGTAAAAAATGGTGCCCGTCCTCAGCCGGTGTATAATCGAGCGAAAAACCGGCACCCAGTGTATTCATTTGCGTCAGGTTTTTACTTTCCCATTTGGCATTGGGATTTTCTTTTATCCAATCGATGATATCATAACCCATGCGGTAAGAAAGCGATGCGGAAAAGGTAATGGTTTTCGTAAAATACTGAACGCCGCTTTCAAAGCCATAAACTTTTTCCGGTTTCAGCTGCGGATTACTAATATGGTCGGGCCCCTGATAATATAAATCGGTGAACGTTGGCAGCCTTATGGCCCGGTTGGCAGAGACAAACGTTTTCAGGTTTCTCGTGATAAACCAGGCCACATCCAATCCTGGCGACAGCATAAAACCATATTCGGCATTGTAAAAAATATTCAAGCCTGCCGAGAGTGTGATATTTTTCTTTTGGTACAGCTGGTTAAGAAAAACATTCAGCCGCGGGCGCCCTTTTTGATGGTTGTAAAAAGCCCCTTTGTCGATTTTTGAAAAGACCGTATCGTTCATGGGCTCACCCAGCACATTACTAAAGATTTTCTCATACTGATATGAGACTCCGGCAGCTGTTTTTCCGTATGCCGACAGAAAACCAATGCCACCATCCACACCGGCCACATCCGTCCGGTTAAAATTGGAACCCTGATAAGGAAAAAATCCCACCGGCGTATGAAACCCGGCGCTATCAACTCCTTTCACAAACCAATCACCCTGTTTTTGATACCAGTTTTTACCTTCCCTGAATAATTCAAAATGATCGTAAAGCCTGCGCCAGCGAATATCTCCGTTAAACTGTAGTTTCTTTCCGCCACGAATACCGAGGCTGGCCGACATCACTTTAACTTTTTCAAACTGGTCAGGATATTTCGCCGTATAAAAGCTGTTGGCGCCGAAAGCTTTGCCGGTATATCCCAACTGCAAATTCAATTTGGAGGAGCCCACCGACAGAAAAGATTGATGGGTGATACTCAGATTTTTAAAATCGGTATTTATCCGGTATCCATTTGAACGGCTGCCGCTGACAGAAGTTTGATTTTCCACCCGGCCTGTCTGATAACCGGCAAGGAACGAGGAGGAAAACAGCCCGTATTGTCCGGCACTAACACCGAACGTGAGGTTATCTCCGGGCTCTCTTCTCGTTATGATATTGATGGCTCCCGAAAATGCATTGGGACCAAACCAGCGGGAAGAAGGGCCTCGCACAATCTCCACTTTTGCCACATCTATCATATTGAGTGCCTGGTCGAGGTTATGATGGCCGGTCTGAGGGTCATTCATGGGAATTCCGTTAATCATTATCAAAGCCTGATCGAAAGAGCCGCCGGCAACATTCAGGTCGGCCTGCATCCCAAAAGCGCCACGCTGTCGCACGTCCAGGCCGGCAACTTGTTCCAACAGTTCATCAAGGCTGCTGACCGGAGCATTTTTAATCTCTTTTTGCGAAACAATCTGTATTTGCCGGGGAATTTTTCGGAAGCTGACCGGATTGGCCACCGAGGAAATTTTTATTTCTTTTAATGTTACCGTATCGCTTTGTGCCCAGAGGCTAAAGCCTGGCAACAACAGCATGATTAATATCCAAATCTTCTTCAATCCCGTTTTTTCCATTCGTTCTATTGATAAAAGGGGCAAAATTAGAAAAAAAAGATTGGAAAAGCTTACCCGCTTTATTCTGCAGCGTGAAGTTTGCTTTTCAAATTTTACTTTATTTTATCAAAATAGTTTTCTTTGGAGATTTGTTCAAGGATAGATTTTTTGTCGAGAAAATCTTTCTGCTGCAATTTTTTATACCAGGCTTTCGCTTCCGCATAATTTTTTTGCTGTACCAAAACCTTTATTATATTGGCATAAAGAAACCCATAGGGATACCTGGGGTTCTTTTCTATTGCCTTTTTAAAAGCGTTGTAAGCAGTCTGTAAATCGTTATGGTCAAAAGCTTTATAGCCCTCATTAATGGCAGCGTTCATCGCCGGATCGAGAATCAGACCAAAAATGGAAAAACACTGATCGTTACAATTTTCAATCACATCCACATAGCGAATCTTCTTGTCGGGTTTTGGAAAGAACAGTTTAAAAGTAAGTTTTTCTCCTTTCCATTTAAACCGGTAAACATCGGGGCATACGGGAATCCCCTCCGACCGCAGGAGATAAATCTTTTTTTTGGTTTGAATATTTTGAAGATAAATGTGTTTGCCGGCACAAAAATAGCCGGTTGGAGACTGGTTTTCGATGGTCAGTTCAATCATAAAACCATTTTTCTGATAACTCACCTCATTAACAAGAAAAGGGTGGGTAGCCACGGCAAAATTTGGCACTTTAATGGTTTGTCCCGATAGCGGGGTCAGCCAAATGAGTAGAATAAAGGCTAACAAACCCCAATATTTTGTGTCCATTATATTTCCCTTTCCAATTCAAGCAAAAAAGCCACGAAACCTGTGCTCCGTGGCTTTTCTCATTTAACAGAAGAATATAATTATTTTTTCTTTTTACCAATGGCAAAATCAAGACCTACAGATAAGGCCCAGGTGTTCTTCTCGTATTTAGTCTGATAGCCGACGGGAACTCCGCCCACATCATAAGAACCAGGAACAGTTTGACTTTGATATTTCACAAGATATCCGCCAAACTGGAAAGTAAGGGCATCATTAATCTTCCAGGCACCACCGGCACCAACAGTATTAGTACCAAGACTGAAGCTTAAATCACTTTGGTAGGAAGGATTTATACCGGTTGTCGTATGAAGGTAACCAAGACTCAGCAGAAGACTTTTGGAAACATTAAATTCTGCGCCAAGAGCGAATTCCTGAGAGTTCTTTTTGATGTTTGTATTTACAGCTTTCCAACCGGTTTTAGAATCCCAGTAGGTATGATAGCCTGCCTGCAAAGAAACCGTTTTGCTCACATTAAATTTGGCACCAATGGAGAGCATCGCCGGCAGATCAGCATTTACTTTTCCACCATTGGGAAACATTTCAATGGGTGATCCGTCAGGATTCATTCCAATCACAAAACCTTTACCGGCAGGTGTGGAATTGGTCAGGGTCATTTTGGTTTTAAACTCATATTTAATACCGAAGTTCAGGTTATCATCCAGAAAAGAGAGGTTAACACCAAGGATGGGGGTATAACCGTTTCCGGACTGGCTGACATCGATATCCTGATCTCCCATCAGTTTAGCACCTCCAAACATCTGTGCTGCCTGTACGGTAAACTTCGCCGCCATGGTGGCAAACTTGGTAGAAGCACCGTTATAAGCAGCCTGGATTTGGGTGAAAGTCATGGCATCAACCTGACTTTGCGGGATCTTCAGACCAAGCAATGCATTTGTCAAAGTATCAGCCAGCCCTTGACTAATATGGTTGCCTGCAACAGCCCGCAAAATGGTTAATCCGCTACCAACAAATGGCTGAACACCGGAACCGAACGCAGCATAAAGAGAAGAGGCATCCGAAGCCTGAGCGGCACCGGCGGTTAACTGATTACCAACGCTATTCATAAAGGTATCGGCACGAACAAAGCCGCCGGCCGTTTTTAATTTAATATCTTTGATATGTCCTTTGTAGGAATTTCTTGCCATGACATAACGCACACCTGCAAAAACAGAAACGTGGTCGGAAATAGCATAACTGGCTCCCACCTGTAAGCCGTAATAAATAGAAGTACCTTTAACAGCCATGTCAACGGAATAACCGGTAACCTTGAGTTTGGAAAACGCACCCACGAGAGAGGAAATCGGCACTTCCGCCATTGGAATACCATTGGCAAAATCGGCACTACCACCACCGCCGATAATGTTAAAGCCCAAAGAAAAAGCCCAGCGGTTGGTTTTGTAGGCAACATAAAGGCTGGGGAAAAAAGGAGCCTTAACCGTTCCCTTAAAAGTCGAATGATTAAGAAAAGTAAAACTGTTGTCAATTGTCTGCGTTTGGAAAATTGACTGATTACTCAGGGAAACATACAAACCATCTGCAAGCTTTGTAAGACCGGCAGGGTTGTAATACACAGCATCAATGCTTGTTGATGCATCACGTACCAACATACGCGACCATGCTGCACTTTGATTGGTATTGGTTACCAGCCCGCCTGCAAATGCAAGATTAACAACCAGCAGCAAACTGAAAAAAGAGACAGTAAATTTTTTCATAGGATTATGAATTTAATTTATTAATGTTATTTTGAGGCTAATATAGAAATTTTTCGTTCAAAAAAAGCAACTTTTAGTAAAAAAATAAATCCGATTTATGAAAGAAATAAAAAACTGCTAAATAATCACAGAGTGTAATATGCTGTTATACAACAAATAAAGCAGCTTATTCATAGTCTTAATAAACAAGAAAATATTTTTATATTTTTTGATTTTTCAGCCAGTTTCGGGCATTTACAAAGGCTTCCAACCATGGGCTTGCTTCATCTTTTTCCCGTCCGGAAGCATAAAAAGCCCATTGCCATGGAAAAACCGAACGCTCTAAGTGAGGCATCATAGCCAAATGACGGCCGTTGTTGGAGCATACGGCCGCAGTTCCCCAGTCAGAACCATTGGGGTTGCCCGGATATTGCTCGTAACTGTACGAAACCGGAATACAATACTTGTCTCTGTAGTAAGGAAAGCTGAACTTTCCTTCGCCGTGAGCCACCCATACTCCCAGCCGTTGTCCGGCCAGGCTTTTCAACATAACAGAATTATTCTCATGGACATTCACGTTAATAAAACCGGACTCAAACTTGCCGGAATCATTGGGCAACATGCGCGGCTTTTCAGGATGATCGGGATAAACAAGATCCAATTCTATCATCAGCTGGCAGCCGTTGCAGACGCCGAGGCTGAGCGTGTCATTCCTTTCATAAAAATCATCCAATGCTTTCCGGGCTTTTGCGTTATAGAGAAAAGCCCCTGCCCAACCTTTGGCGGAGCCCAGCACATCAGAATTGGAAAAGCCGCCCACAAAAACCATAAACCCTACATCCGACAGATCTTCCCTGCCCGATATCAGGTCGGTCATGTGAATATCTTTCACGCGAAAACCCGCGAGATACAACGCATACGCCATTTCGCGGTCGCCATTTACACCTTTTTCACGAATAATAGCAGCAACGGGGGACTGAACGTTAGCCGGTTCCCCAACCATATTTTTGATTTTTCCGGAGAAATTCTTCCTGAAATGAAACTGTAAATCCTGTCGTTTGAAATTCTTAAACCGGGCATGTGCGCATGAACTTTCCGTTTGTTTTTGGTCAAACAGATAGGATGTCTGATACCAAATATCCCGGAAACGGACAATGTCCAGCTCAAAAAGTTTATTCTGATGATGTAACTTCAACTTATGTTCGGGGATAATTTTACCGAGAGCATAATGCACAACACCCGCATCATTCAAAACTTTTTCCACAGTTTTTTCATCGGCAACCTGAATCACCACAGCCGGTTTTTCACTGAACATCAAACGAATGAAGTCTTTTTCACCGAGGGGATCCGTAATAATCTCCATCCCCGATTCAATATTGGCAAAATTCATCTCCAGCAAAGTGGTTATGAGTCCTCCGGCGGAAACATCGTGGCCGGCCAAAACTTTCTTTTCGACAATCAATTGTTGCAAAGCATTAAAAGCCTTTCTAAAATAAGCAGCATCTTTCACGTCGGGGCACTCCTGCCCCACCCGGTTCAATGTTTGGGCAAAACTACTGCCGGCAAGGCCAAAACCCAAAAGGGATAAATCCACATAAATCAGTTTCGTCCCGGCGCTGGTCTTCACCACCGGGCTCAGGCTTTTTCTGATATCGCTCACTTCACCCACAGCAGAAATAATCACCGTCCCGGGAGCATACACCACTTTGCCATTACCATATTTTTGTGTCATGGAAAGGGAGTCTTTCCCGGTAGGAATCGGAATTCCCAGTGCAATGGCAAAATCGCTGACTGCTTTCACAGCCGCATAAAGCCGGGCATTTTCTCCCGGGTTTCGTGCAGGCCACATCCAGTTGGCGCTCAACGACACGCCGCTTAATCCCCCCTCAACAGGAGTCCAAAGCAAATTTGTAAGCGCCTCACTGATAGCCAGCCGCGAACCTGTTGCGGCATCCGACAACGCTGCTGCCGACGCATGCCCCAACGCTGTAGCAATTCCTTTTTCCCCCTGATAATCCAGCGCCATAACACCAAGATTATTCAACGGAAGCTGCAAGGGACCGGCACACTGCTGCAAAGCCACACGTCCCGTAACCGACCTGTCCACTTTGTTGGTAAGCCAGTCTTTGGAAGCAACAGCCTCAAGATGTAGCACATGAATAAGGTATTCTTCAAAGTGTGCCGCTTCGTAAGTTACTTTTTTAAACTTATTGGTTTGGATTGTATCGTTCAGCACTGTCCGGGGCGGTTTTCCGAAAAGATATTCTAATTTTAAATCCACCGGACAGGCATTTTCGTCATCATCTTTCACCACCAGCCGGTGGTCAGTTTTTACTTCGCCAACTTTGTAAAGCGGAGCTCTTTCGCGCAAAGCGATATTTTCAAGAACAGGCAGGTCTTTTTCTTTGATAACCAGCCCCATGCGTTCCTGCGATTCGTTGCCGAGAATTTCTTTAAAAGATAAGGTAGGGTCACCGAGCGGCAGTTTTCCAATGTCAATAACAGCACCCGTTTCCTCCACCAGCTCCGAGAGGCTGTTGAGATGTCCGCCGGCACCGTGGTCATGGATGGAAACAATGGGATTTTTTTCGGATTCAACCATTGCCCGGATGGCATTGGCCACTCGTTTTTGCATTTCGGGATTGGCACGCTGTACGGCATTCAGCTCCGTACCCTGTCCGTACTGACCGGTGGCAACCGATGAAACCGCACCGCCACCCATACCAATACGGTAATTATCGCCCCCGAGTACCACAATAATATCTCCCGCTTCGGGAGTCTCTTTCTGACTGTCTTTTTTATTAGCAAAGCCAACACCCCCGGCCTGCATGACCACTTTGTCATAGGCATAAGTTTTGCCGCCCTCTTCGTGTTCAAAAGTCAGGAGGCTGCCGTTTATGAGCGGCTGACCGAATTTATTACCAAAATCAGAAGCTCCGTTGGAAGCTTTAATAAGAATCTCATCCGGAGCATGGTAGAGCCAGGACCGCGGCTGAATATTATTCTCCCAGGGCCGCACACTATCAAGCCGCGGATAGGAGGTCATATAAACGGCAGTTCCGGCCAGCGGAATACTACCTTTGCCGCCGGCCATACGGTCGCGAATCTCGCCCCCGCTGCCGGTAGCCGCACCATTAAAAGGTTCCACCGTGGTGGGGAAATTATGCGTTTCTGCTTTCAGCGAAAGTACAGAGGAAATCTCACGAATCTCAAAAAAATCAGCTTTATCCTGACGGGCAGGTGCAAATTGCTCAATCTTCGGGCCTGCCACAAAGGCTACATTGTCTTTGTAGGCCGAAACAAGCCTGCCCGGACTAACTTTGGAAGTCTTTTTGATAAGTGCAAACAAGCTCTCAGGCATCTCTTTGCCATCGATCACAAAACTACCGTTAAAAATTTTATGACGACAATGCTCAGAGTTGATTTGGGCAAAACCATAAATCTCCGAATCGGTAAGTTTCCGGTTTAATTTTTTGCTGATTTCTTCGAGATAAGCCACCTCCTCCTCACTAAGCGCCAGACTTTCTCTTTCGTTGCAGGCTTTAATATCCTCGATATATTTTATGGGTTCGGGCTTCTTGTCAATACTCAGCGATTGCTGGGCTAAACCGTTGTACAACTGTTGCAGCATGGGATCAAAAACCGTATCCGGATTATCCGTTTTCTCAAACTTTTCCACCCGCAGGATGCCCGTAATACCCATATTCTGTGTAATTTCAACAGCGTTGGTACTCCAGGGAGTAATCATTTCCTTTCGCGGGCCGACAAAAAAGCCTTCCTGCTGTTCTTTGGGACAAAGTTTTGACCCGCCAAAAAGCCAGTTCAATTTCCGGTGGTCAGCTACCGATAACTGATTATTAGTTTTTACAACAATGTAATGCTGCTGATCAGAAGAATAAAAATAAATCATAAGTGTGGACTTTGGGCAAACTGCCTGCAAATATAGGAAATGCTTTGTCCTCTCTGTAATTATAGCAAAATATTTTAAATCTTTGAAGAAGAGCAATTTATCGATGATTAATAACTTCGACTCCCTGAAAAGAAAATCAATCTTAAACCAGGGATGATATTTTCCCGGCCCGGCCAAAATATAAAAAAGTATAAAAAGTGTACTAAAATGTTTTCCGAATAAAAAATAGGAGTACTTTTCCACATTAATTTATTATCTAATTATTTATTACAACACCATGAAAAAAGGAACAGCAAAATTCTTCAATGAATCTAAAGGATTTGGAGCAAACCAGGCCAGCTTAGCCTGGTTCCAAATAAGCGGCAGAATTATTTCACATGGCTCAGGGAACTATGTGGCAAGTGAATGGATTAAAAATCAAAAAACAGGAGAAACATCATGTTAATTAGAATAATATACGTTACCTTAATGTTAATTTTTTTATCGCCGGTTGCAGCTTCAGCTCATAGCGATAAAAAGAATGTTGAGGAGGTAACCACAACTACTACAATGAGTCCAAAAGAGGGGAATAATTATATTATAGACAGCCTTGAACAAGCAGAAAAACAAAAAGGTTTTGCTGAGATTCGTAAAGATGTAGAAGAAAGTGCCGTACCAACGGTTATAAAAGCGCTTAGTTTAGCCGCTATCATTGCGGGTTTGGCTTTCCTTTATGTACCTAAAAAGAAAACAAGGTAAAAAAATGGCTGATAATAAAGAACAAGATGGAATGAATTGGAGCTTAAAAGACTTCGACTATTCGGTTCCGGAACATGCAAAGAGTTTTGGATATACTGTTGGTGGCGTTACTATTATGGGGTTTGTACTATTAATAATATCCGGAATAATAATGGCTTTTTTCATTACCCCGACGGTAGGTCAGGCACGACAAAGCGTTTTGGATTTGGCGTCCAATCCCTGGGGTTTTTGGTTACGATCATTTCACCGGTGGCTTGCTGAAGCAGTAGTTTTTTTAATCATACTGCATATGTCAAGAATTATTTTTACCGGATCATACAGAGGGAAAAGGAAATTAAATTGGTTCTTTGGAATAGGCCTGTTTTTAATAACATTTGTCTTCTTTTTTTCAGGAACAGTAGTTAAATGGGATCAGGAAGGTTTTGAAGCTTACGGGCATGCCATTGAATCATTAGGATTGTTGCCTGTCATTGGAGCATTACTTGCAAAGTTTATTGAAGGGACTACTGTAGTGATGAGGATGTTTGTAACTCATGCAATAGTATTGCCTTCTCTCCTGTTGATATTTTTGATACCACATTTGGTTTTAATGAAATTAAATGGATTATCTCCTTTACCCGGGAAAAAGACTACACAAACAACTACTTTTTATGAACATGTAAAGAAAATATTCGGTTGGAGTCTTGTTATTTATGGATTTATCAGTTATCTTGCTATGCAATTCCCGGCCGTATTATATTCCGGACCGTATGTAGGAGCTGAAATTACAAAACCACCCTGGATGTTTTTAGTTCTCTATCAATTTGAAGATTGGTTTGGAGTCATTTCTTTATTAATTGTACCCCTGGTGATAGTAATAGGTCTTGTTCTGTTGCCCTATATAGATTCCGGAAAAGATGATTATTCATTGATAAGAAAAATTGTGGTATGGGGATATCTTATTATTGTGGCAGTTTTTATTGCTTTTATTATCCATGTTGCAATTTCACCTCCTGTACATCATCTTATGATGTAAATATTCAGGTGTTTCCTCAAGCAAAATATTTTTGATTACTACTACCATTTCAGTGGATAAATTGGCTTTTGCTGTACCGAAGGTATCCCTTTGGGGAAAGTCAGAAGACCGAAGACGGAAGTTTTTCATTAGGGGACTTCTAATAATTACACGATACAATGGTTTTCCACAAAATTTGCAGTAGTACCGATTAATATTTAGTGTAACCGAAGTCTCTCCTATAGAGTTTTTGTTCAAAATGATCTCATCCATCCTACTCCGAGCTTTTGCAGACTTGAAGATAAAATTGCAAAATAATTAGTAAGAATCAATATTCCCACAATTATTAAGAATACCCCCGAAATTATTTCGATCAAACGCATGTGTCTTCTGATTCTTTTAGAAGCCGCCAAAAATGAATTTACGGCTAATGACGCAATAAAAAACGGGATTCCAAGACCAAGCGAATATGCCGCTAACAATTCGATTCCCTGACTAACGGTTCCGGTTGACCCGGCATAAAACAGAATTGCTCCAAGTATGGGACCAACACAAGCCGTCCAGCCAATTGAAAAACCACTTCCTATTAAAAATGAACCGAATAAACCCGAAGGTCTTTTTGCAAATTCAAACTTTATATTTTTATTTAAAAATTTAAGATTAAACAGACCCGTTATATAAAATCCAAAAAATATAATAATAATTCCGCCAATCCAACGTAAAATACTTTGATATTCTCTTAATACATTCCCTAAAGAGCTTGCGGCAGCTCCTAACAAAATAAACACAGTTGAAAATCCAGCAATAAATAAAAGGGAATGTTTAATCGTTGTCATCCTTACCCCGCCTTTGGTCAAATCCTTAAAAGTCAGACCTGTAATATAGGAAAGATACGAGGGGACGAGAGGCAAAGCGCAAGGAGCAATAAAAGACAACAACCCGGCTGTAAATGCAATTAATAATGAAACATTCTGAACCATAAATTTTTACCTAATAGATTTAGTTTAAATTAATAAGATTTTCAATTAAGGTAAATGCTTCTTTTTTTGACCAATCTCTATAGCCTTGCGCTACTGCAAATGCATTTCCACTTTTATCAATTAAATATGTGGTTGGTGTGCCTGTTACTCTATACATAGCTGTCACTCTGCCCGTTGGATCTAATAATCCGGAATTATACGTACCGGAATTTTTCGTAAAAGTGTATCCCGATTTTTTTATGAATGGCTTTACTACTTGCGCCCCTTCCCGATCGCTGAAAACAGCTATAATGACAAAATCTTTATCTTTAAATCGTTCGTGTAGTTTTTGCAAATGCGGCATCTCTTTACGACACCACATACACCAGGTAGCCATAAAATTAAGTAATATAAATTTACCTCTGTAATCCTTTAGACTTACTGTCTTACCGTTTAAATTTTTCAATTTAAAATCCGGGGCAACTACCTTTTCTTTAAACTGTTGAATTCCCATTACACGCATAAGAGCATCCGTGTTTTCAGAAGGATTAACACTCAACATACTTGTTTCCTTAACGGGAGTCGTCTTTGGAACCTTCGTTTTTTGGTTAGAACATGCTGTTAACACAAAAACCAACATCCCTATTAACGATATGCTTAAAAAACTTTTTGAAATTTTCATCTTTATTCTGTTTTTGTCTCAAAAGTACACACCTTTTTGATGAACCACAATAATTAATATGTATCTCTAAAAAATTTAATCTTTCTTTTCATAAATTGCAATAACTATGCCATGAAAAAATATTAAATATATCATGGCCACCGGAAACCTGAGTGGGAAATAAAGCAGTCTTTAGCCCTTCAACGGGTTTAATTAAAGGTTCCACCGTTGTGGGGAAATTATGCGTTTCTGCTTTCAACGAAAGCACAGACGAAATCTCACGAATCTCAAAAAAATCAGCTTTATCCTGGCGGACAGAAGCAAATTGCTCCATATTCGGACCCGTTACAAAGGCTACATTATCTTTGTAGGCAGAAAAGCCTGCCCGGACTAACTTTGGAAGTCTTTTTGATAAGTGCAAACAAGCTCTCAGGCATCTCTTTGCCATCAATCACAAAACTACCGTTAAAAATTTTATGACGCCGATCAGAAAAATAAAAACAAATCATAAGTGTGGATCTGAAGCAAACTGCCTGCAAATACAGGAAATGCTTTATTCTTACTGCAATCACAGCAAAATTTTTTAATCTTGGAAGAAGAGCAATTCATTGACAATTAAAAGCAACAATCTCCTGAATATCAATCTTTAACCAGGGTTAATGTTTTTCTGTCCCGGCCAAAATATAAAAAAGATAATAAGTGGAATAATAAAAAAATGTACTAAAATGTTTTCCGAATAAGAAATAGGAGTACTTTTGCACATTATTAATTATCTATTATTTATTACAACACAATGAAAAAAGGAACAGTAAAATTCTTCAATGAATCTAAAGGATTTGGATTTATTGTTGAAGAAGATTCAAAAAATGAGTACTTCGTACACATTTCAGGATTAATTGACAAAATCCACGAAGGTGACGATGTGGAATTTGAATTAAAAGAAGGTAGAAAAGGTTTAAACGCTACAGATGTTAAAGTAATTTAATGCTTATTCTTTAACTTTCTTATCATTTAAAAGGCCTGTCATTTCTGACAGGCCTTTTTTTGCAACTTATATTCACAGAAAGGCTTCCCGGGAATTTCTTATTGGCACGACAATTTTTTTCTCTTTTCCCGACAACCATAATCTTTTTCCTGCAATGGTAAAAGAAAAGGCTTTCTGTTGTCTGCCCTAACAACAACAGAAAGCCTTTAAAAATTATAAAACAAAAGCCTCGGGTTAGTCTAAAAATCTCTCCGCTTCGATGGCCGCCATGGCGCCGGTTCCGGCAGCCGTGATAGCCTGGCGGTAATGTTTGTCCTGCACATCGCCGGCAGCAAAAATACCGGGTACGCTGGTAGCTGTCGAATCGGGTTTGGTAATGAGATACCCCGTTTCATCCATGTCAAGTTTCCCCACAAAAAGATCGGTATTTGGCTTATGGCCGATGGCCAAAAAGAAACCATCGATATCAATTTTTTTTTCTTTACCGGTTTTGTTATTCACCAAAACAGCGCCGTTCAGGGCTTTCATGAATCCCTGTTCCACACCGACAATCTCTTTCACTTCGTGGTTCCACAACACTTCGATATTGGAGGTGCCGAGCACCTTGTTTTGCATAGCTTTGGAGGCACGCAATTGATCTCGACGATGAATTAAATAGACTTTCCGGCACATATTGGCGAGATAAGTTGCTTCTTCGGCAGCAGTATCACCACCACCCACAACGGCAACATCTTTGCCTTTATAAAAGAACCCATCACAAGTGGCACAAGCGGAAACGCCGCCGCCTTTGAATTTCTCTTCCGATTCCAGTCCGAGATATTTTGCTGTGGCGCCTGTGGCGATAATGACAGTTTCTGCCAATAATTCAGTGCCATCATCAATTTTTACTTTAAACGGACGCCTGGTTGTATCAATTTCAGAAGCCATCCCCCAACGGATATCTGCGCCGAAACGTTCAGCCTGTTTCTGCATATCCTCCATCATTTTAGGGCCGGCAACTCCTTCGGGATAGCCGGGGAAATTGTCTACTTCCGTAGTGGTAGTAAGCTGTCCGCCAGGCTCCATACCCTGGTAAACAATGGGCTTTAAATCAGCACGGGAAGCATAAATAGCAGCTGTATATCCGGCAGGGCCGGAACCTATAATCAAACATTTGGTTGTTTCCATATAATTAAATATTTAGATTTCTGTTTTTGTCAGGCTCTTATATTATCAAAACAAATGCCAAAAGACATATTGCGGGAGTAACGCATCTCTGTGCCAGCTTTTAAAGAGAGGTGAAATGGTGGTGAAAACACTAAATCTATCCTTCCAACTCTATGCTGACAAAGTCCATCTTCCCTCCCAAAGGCGGATTAAGTTTCCGGATTTTCAAACGGACACGTTTCACCTGTGGAAAATTGGTCTTTATACTTTCCAAAATGCGGCGACCCACATGCTCCAACAGCTTTGATTTGACCTCCATCTCGGCCTTCAACACCTGAAATACTTCCTGATAGTTGACCGTATCATGCAGATTATCGGTTTGTTCGGCTTTGGTTGTGTCCACCTCCAAAAACAAATCGCAACGGAATTTAGTGCCAATGACCTGCTCCTCTTTAAAACAGCCGTGATAAGCAAAAAATTCCATTCCTTCAATTGATATGACTGACATATTCCTTTTTTTGATGCTGAGATATGTTATGGCAACAATATTACAGAATTATTCTTTTCTTCCCAACTCATATAGTCCGATTTCAATACGGCGCAAAGTCTCTTCCTGCCCGATAAGGGCAATGATTTCAAACAAATGCGGGCCCTTCAATGCACCCACAATCAGCAGACGGAAAGCATTCAGTACAGCGCCCATGCCGTATTCTTTTTCTACAATCCACTTTTTAACGATGGATTCGGTATTTTCCGAAGAGAAATCATCCAAACCGGCCAACAACGTTTTCAGCTCCATCATTTGATCATAGGAATCCTGTTTCCAGCGCTTTTTCACAGCTTTGGGGTCAAATTCCGAGGGTGCTTTGAAAAAGAAGTCCGCCTGATCCCATAATTCGTGAACAAAATGCGCCCGTTCTTTTACAAGCCCGACCACTTTCTCAATGTAGTCGATATCTGCCATAACGCCCTCCTTTTCGATGAAAGGAAGAAATTGTCCGGCCAGCGCTTTGTTGCTTTTTTTCAGCATATACTGATGGTTAAACCATTTGGCTTTCCCCGGATCAAAACGGGAGCCTGATTTCCCCACCCTTTCGATGGAGAAAGCGGCAGCCATCTCGTTGAGGCTGAAAATTTCGCGTTCGTCACCCGGATTCCATCCCAGCAATGCCAGCATATTGATAAAGGCTTCCGGGAAATAGCCATCTTCGCGGTAACCACGCGTGGTTTCCCCTGTTTTGGGATCGGTCCACCGCAACGGGAATACCGGAAATCCCAGCCGGTCGCCATCGCGTTTGCTAAGCTTTCCTTTTCCATCGGGCTTAAGCAACAGTGGCAAATGAGCAAACTGCGGGGCTTCCCAGCCAAAAGCTTCGTACAACAAAACATGAAGCGGTAGCGAAGGCAACCACTCTTCACCGCGGATAACATGACTGATTTTCATCAAATGATCGTCCACCACATTAGCCAAATGGTATGTTGGCATTCCGTCCGACTTAAACAAAACCTTATCGTCCAAGACATTAGTCTGAACTTCTATCGTGCCGCGAATCAAATCATCCATCCGGACGGTTTGGTCTTCGGGCATTTTGAAACGAATCACAAAAGGCGTGTTGGCCTTTAGTAGTTTTTGGGTTTCGGCTTCGGTAAGAGCCAGCGAATTCTTCAAATGCTTCCTTTCGGCAGCGTTATAAGTAAATGTTTCTTTCTCCGTTTCAAATTTTTTCCGTAGTTCGGTTAGCTCCTCCGCCGTATCAAAAGCATAATAAGCATGTCCGGAAACCATTAGCCGGTCAGCGTATTCTTTGTACATGGCTTTGCGCTCCGACTGTTTGTAAGGCCCATAATCTCCACCTTTGGTAACGCCTTCATCAAATTCAATTCCGCACCAGTCGAAAGCCCGGATAATATAATCTTCCGCTCCGGGGACAAAACGGGTTTGGTCGGTATCTTCAATACGAAGGATAAACTTCCCGCCGTTATTTCTTGCGAAAAGATAATTGTACAAGGCCGTCCTAACGCCACCAATGTGCAACGGACCGGTAGG
>BTTE01000003.1:0-74226 GCA_036244975.1 bacterium
AAAAATCATACAACACGTATCATCAATTCAAATGTAAAATTAAACCGGGGTTTGAAGGACAGCGAATTTACCGTCGAACAATTAGTCCTCCCTGCAAAAAGAAAGAATGAAAAATAATCATGCTCAACATCCTGTCCGTTTCGTACGCCCTCTGACCGCTTCAGGCGTTCATGCTTGAAGATAATCAGAACTTCGTATTTTTGCCTTTTTAATCGAACCGTTATGCTTATCATTGGAATTACCGGAACACTCGGTGCAGGAAAAGGAACTATTGTGGATTATCTGAAAGAGAAGAAAAATTTCCGGCATTATTCTGTTCGTGAATATTTAATTAAAGAAATTGAAAAACAAGGTCTTCCGGTAAATCGCGACAGCATGACTTCTGTGGCGAACCGGCTGCGCAAAGACCACCACCCGGCTTACATCGTGGAAGAACTGTATAAACAAGCAGCCAGGAGAGGTGAGAATGCTGTCATCGAAAGTATCCGTACCCCCGGAGAAGTTGACTTTCTGCGGAAGCAGGGTAATTTTTATCTTTTTGCCGTGGATGCCGACCCGGGGATCCGTTACCGGCGTATCCGGCAACGGGCTTCCGAAACCGACCACATCGATTTCGACACATTTACAGCCAACGAACAGCGCGAAATGACCACCATCGATCCCAACAAACAAAATCTGGGAAAATGCATCCAGGTGGCTGACTTTCGTTTTGATAACAACGAGGATATAGCTTCTCTTTATGCGGGGGTTGACCTGGTACTCAGACAGATAACGAAGTAATCTCTCTGGTAAAAGAAGCCCCTTTGTTTTTAAAAAGATTGCTTCGCACTCACACGCACAAGCCTTACGCACTGTGCTCGCAATAGGGACGTGGGTGTTGAGAAATTTAGGTAAATAAACATAAAGTTTTTACCAAACCAAAAAAAGGCCGCTTTCGAGCGGCCTTTTTGAAATATATGTTAAGGTTTGATTTTACATCATTCCGGGCATTCCGCCGCCCATGGGAGGCATAGCCGGAGCGGCTGCATTTTCATCTTTGTGTTCGCTTAAAATACATTCGGTTGTCAGCAACATACCGGCAATGGAAGCAGCATTTTCGAGCGCCACACGTGCCACTTTGGTCGGATCAATAACGCCGGCTTCAAGTAGATTTTCATACACTTCGGTACTGGCATTGAAACCGAAATCACCTTTTCCTTCTTTTACTTTGTTGACGACAACAGAACCCTCAAGACCTGCATTTTCAACAATCTGGCGAAGTGGTTCTTCCAAAGCACGGGTAATGATAGCAATACCGGTTGTCTGGTCTTCGTTTTCGCCTTTCAGGTCTTTAATGCTGTCGATAGCACGGATAAAGGCGACCCCGCCACCGGGGATAATGCCTTCTTCCATAGCAGCACGGGTAGAAGCCAGCGCATCATCAAAACGGTCTTTTTTCTCTTTCATTTCCATTTCGCTGGCAGCACCTACATAAATAACGGCCACACCACCTGCCAGTTTGGCCAGACGTTCCTGTAGTTTTTCTTTGTCGTAATCGGAAGTAGTCGTTTCTATCTGGGCTTTGATTTGGGCCACGCGGGCATCAATATTCTCTTTGTCCCCTTTGCCACTTACAATGGTGGTATTTTCCTTGTCGATGGTTACTTTTTTAGCTTCTCCCAGCATCTCTAAGGTAGCATCTTCCAATTTATAACCTTTTTCTTCGGAGATGACCGTACCCCCGGTGAGGACAGCAACGTCTTCCAGCATCTCTTTTCTTCTGTCGCCAAAGCCGGGAGCTTTCACGGCAACTACTTTCAGAGAACCGCGCAGGCGGTTAACAACAAGGGTTGCCAAAGCTTCATCTTCAATATCTTCGGCAATAATAACCAACGGTTTACCACTTTGAACAGCTTTTTCAAGAACAGGGAGCAGGTCTTTCATTACGGAGATTTTTTTGTCGTAAATCAAGATGTAAGGAGATTCGTAAACGGCCTGCATTTTTTCGGCATTGGTTACAAAATATGGAGAAATATAACCGCGGTCGAATTGCATGCCTTCCACCATATCCACGTAAGTTTCAATTCCTTTGGCTTCCTCAATGGTGATAACACCTTCCTGTTTTACTTTGCCCATTGCCTCGGCAATCAGCTGACCGATAGCATGATCGTTGTTGGCAGAAACAGAAGCTACCTGTTCGATTTTTTCATGGTTATCTCCAACTTCCCTGGTTTGTTTTTTCAGTGATTTAATGACTTCCTGAACGGCTTTTTCAACACCCCGTTTCAAATCCATGGGATTAGCCCCGGCGGTAACGTTTTTTAATCCGGCCGTAACAATAGCCTGTGCCAAAATAGTGGCAGTCGTCGTACCGTCCCCGGCAATGTCATTGGTTTTTGAAGCTACCTCTTTGACCATTTGGGCTCCCATATTTTCAACCGGGTCGCTCAATTCAATCTCTTTGGCAACGGTTACCCCATCTTTGGTTATTTGCGGACCGCCAAACGATTTATCAATAATCACGTTTCTCCCCTTGGGACCTAACGTTACTTTTACTGCATCGGTTAATGCGTCAACACCTTTTTTCAGGCCATCTCTTGCTTCTAAATTAAATAAAATGTCTTTTGCCATTTTTCTAAATTTTTATCTGTTATTACTAATTTTTCGTTACTTAAATAATTGCCAGGATGTCTGACTGACTCATAATAAGATAATCTTTGCCGTCGATGGTTATTTCGGTTCCGGCATATTTACCATAAAGAACCTTGTCGCCGGGTTTCACCTGAATGTCATTATCTTTATCCTTTTTGGGAATAGCCACCACTGTTCCTTGTTGTGGCTTTTCTTTGGCAGTGTCAGGAATAATAATTCCACTTGCTGTTTTTTCTTCTGCGGGAGCAGGCTCAACAACCACCCTGTCTCCAAGCGGTTTAATGTTCAACTTATCCATAATTTTTCTGTTTTTTTCGTTTAAAATTTGAACTGCTCTTTATCTGTCATATATTATGCCAAAACGCAGGCATAAAAAAAATGTCAGAATGCTTATGACATTCTGACATTTTTTATGGATAGATTTTAATGGCTATTTCTTGCCGCCCGGCTTTTTATTGTTGCTTTTAGGTATTTGGTTCATGGGGGGAGCATTAAAATCAACAGCTGGTTGTTTTATATTATTGATTTTATTTTGCAATTCGCTGTTCTGCATATCCTTTGAGTTGTTTCCACGGGGAATAATCATGGTAGCCGTGAGGCTAAGCAACAACAATACGACGGCGAGTGTCCAGCTGGCTTTTTCGAGAAAATCAGCGGTTTGACGAGCTCCCATAAACTGGTTTCCGCTACCAAAATTAGCAGCGAGTCCGCCACCTTTCGGGTTTTGCACCAAAACGATTAACCCCAGGATGATACAGACGATCAAAATCAGTATAGAAATGAAAACATACATCTTTGTTAAGCTTTAAATATTTGTGTTCTTTTTTGCTTTTTCAATAAGGGATGCAAAGTAACTACTTTTTTCCGGGAATTTCAAAATTAATTTTTCATAGATATGAATGGCTTTCTCATGGTGCCCCTGGTTGAGGTAAATATTTGCAAGCGTCTCACTTACAATGTTTTCCTCATCAACAACACTGCGTTTAGCATAATCAACCGGATTATAAAATGTGTTTTTTGGTATGGAAACAGAGGGCTCATTTTTAATAAACGTATCAATAATTTCTGCTTTTGTTCGCGGTTTTTGAGCAGAATCGGCTTCCTTCCTGTTCTTTTCCGCTTCAATTTCCCGAATGCGCTCCTCTATAATTTTTTTCAGCTCTTCTATGGTATAAGAACGACTCTCTGCAGGCAGTGGCTTTTCACGTGTTGATTCACTTTTGACATCTTCCTCTTTTTTTGCTTCTGCCTTTGGAACAGGTTTGACTTCGGGCCTCTTCCCGGCCTCTTCATCAGGCAATACAATACGAACCGAAGATGCATTAAACCGGTCAATATGTTTTTTCAAAATCCGGCGATTGCCGGCATATACAGCCGTTGTTTTCAGCTCCGCATTGTACAGCACATTTTTATCGGAATACAATTTCAGCGTAAGCAAAATATGCGCCGAAGAACAGTAGGGAAAATCCTTTACCAGCAACATCAAACCCGAAAGAGAGGCTTCTTCTACTTTTTCGGGCTGTTGCAGATAAGCCGTAAATTGTTCCTGATTCATCGGGCGAAGTTAATAAAGATTTGATTACCAGTTTACCATGGCTTTATTAAAAATATTATCGGTAAGATCATTGACAATTTTTTTTATCAAACCGTTTTTAATGCTGTTAAAATTTTCAGTAGAAGGGTAATCTATGTATTGTGTAAAACGGGTTTCAAAATCTTTTGATGGTTCCAGCCGACTGGTAAAACGTACGTCCACGGTAATGGAAAGCCGGTTAAGCGCCGCAGTCTGGTCGGCCTGAATGGCTTCAGGGGTGGTTTTGTAGCTTACAATTTCGCCTTCGAGAGCAATATCGCCATTCTTATCAACCATTTGCAGGTTGGTTTGTGACGTAAACCGGTCACGCAATGCATTGGTAAAAACGTCACTCAGTGTACCTTCTACAAGCTTTGCCTTGTTAGGAAAATATTGGACGGACATGGTCTTAGCCCCTGCCGGAACAGAAGCTCCTGTAAAAGAATAAACACCGCAGGAAGAAAAAAGTATCGAAAAGAACAGAAAAAAAATTATCCCCAACAGCGGGATATTCCTATCTTTGAAATAATTTTTGGCGAATGATATGCTGAGAAATTTTGTCAAGACCGTATGTTTTTCTTTTCCGCAAAGATAAAAATTATGCGATTCGGACAAATCAGACATATCAAGCCGCTACATAAAATTTAAAAATGAAACAAAAAGGTATCTTTTTTTCAGCTCTTTTTTCAGGTATCCTGCTGTTTTCCGGTGTCTCGTGTCAAAATTCCCATAACAGGAAAAGCAAAAAGGAGCAAACCGCTTTGGTTGATACGGCAACTTTTCATCCCGGTGTTATTTATGAAAAGGTGAAAAGTCTTGGGTATCCCGGCGAATCGTATGCACTGATTTTGCCCCGAAATTATATTGCAACAAAGAAATTTCCGGTGGTTTTCTTCTTTGATGCCCAAGCGCGGGGGTGGTTACCGGTGAAACGATACCAGCCGCTGGCCGATAGTTTCGGGTTTATTCTGGTAGCTTCAAACAATTCAGAAAACGGGCAGGATGCGCAGGAAAGAAACCGGATTATTTACAATTTCATGCAGGACGTTGAGCAACGCTTTTCCGTTGATCCTGGCAGAATTTACACAGGCGGTTTTTCCGGCGGAGCACGTATTGCCGCCGGAATCGGTCTTGCCAACAAAAATATTGCCGGGACCATTGGCAGTGCCGCCGGTTTTCCGCAACTGGACCACATTGTCAACACCCGGCTGGCATATGTGGGAATCGTGGGAAACAAGGACTTCAATTACCTCGAAATGAAAAGCCTTGACCGGGAATTGGAAGCAGCACACCGGCATCACTCTCTGTTGGTTTTTAACGGACATCACCAATGGCCACCTTTGCAAACCATGAAAAAGGCTTTCTACTTCCTGCAAACCGATGCCATGCGCCGGCAGCTGATTCCCATTGACAAAACGACAATTGTTTCGCTGAAAAAAAACTTTGAAAAGGAAAGGACAATGGCCATCCGGAATAAAAATCTGCTGTTGCAAATGCGAACCGACCGGCAGTTAGTGGCTTTTCTGAACGGACTGGCAGATGTGGGTGTTTACGAAAATGAAATACGACGTTTATTGAACAATCCTGTGTTAAAGCGGCAACAGCAGCAGCTGGTTGTTTTGAAAAAAGAGGAACAAAAATGGCAGCAGATTTATAGCCAGGCACTTAAAAACCGGGATGCCGGATGGTGGAAAAATGCACTTGGCAACCTTGCTCACATGATGAGATCAGCCAAAACTCCGGAAGAAAAACACATGGTCAGACGCCTGTACAATTATCTCAGCCTTATGTCATACCTGTATGCCGATGGCAGCCTGAAAAATAACCAAACCACAGCCGCGGGGAAATATTTGATGATCTACCAAACGGTTGACCCGAAAAATCCGGAAGTTTATTTTCTGAAAGCCCGACGTTTTGCCATGACAGGTGAAACCAGAGCTGTTTTGCCTTCTTTGCAAAAGGCTGCCGACAATGGTTTTCATGATGTGAAACGAATGGAAAATAATCCTTATTTTGCAGGTTTACAACAAAATCCGGTGTTTCTGAAAATTCTTCTTCAGGTAAAAGAAAATAAGAAAAAGACAACAGAATAAGTGTTGCAAACAGTTTAATTATTTGTTATTTTTGAGCAATAAAACAGCGGTCAAAATGTACTTTCTAATAAAAGTGAAGAGAACTTTTTTTCAGTTTTCTGTTTCTTACAACGTCATCCCGGTAAATTTGTATTCACCTAATAAATATTAACCATGAAAACTTTTGTTGTTCACCAGTTATTGTATCATGCCATCATAACACATCCCGATCAGGTTATCGTTTCTGATGAAAAACAATTTACTTACCGCCAGTTTTATACAAGAGTTGTAAAGCTGGCCAACAGCCTCAAAAACAATGGAGTAAAAAAAGGAACGGTTATTGGTGTCCTCGACGTCAACAGCCATCGTTTTCTTGAAATGCATTTTGCCTGCTCTATGCTTGGAGCCGTTTTGCACACCATTAACTTCAGGCTGGCACCCGAACAAATGGTTTATTCTATGGTACATGCCGGCGATGAATGGGTTTTTGTCTCGGACGTTTTTGCCCCGGCAGTGAAGCCGTTGTTTTCAAAATTCCCCAATTGGGTGCTCATGAGCGACAACCGTGAGCAGAAACTGCCCAAAGAAGCACAAAAGGCATTTCATTATGAAGACCTGGTGGAACAGGGTGAAGAAAAAGAGCCTGCCGGAGCAGAAAGTATTGAGGAAACTGATGTTTTTTCCATTTTTTACACCACCGGAACCACCGGGAAACCCAAAGGAATCCCATATAAACACAAGACCCTGCTTTACGGAACCCTACAGCTTTTTCATCATCTTGCCCTCCATAAATACGGGGCGCGTCTGAGCAGTCGCGATGTTTTTATGCCGCTGATTCCCTTTTTCCATATCCATGCCTGGGGAATGGCTTTCTTTCCAATATATGTGGGGGCAAAATTGGTTTTACCCGGTGCTGCAGATGCTGCCGGCCAGCAGGCTTTGATTGAAAAAGAAAATGTAAGTTGGTTGAATATGGTTCCTACACAGTTGCAGATGCTTTTGGAACAGAAGAATTTTGGAAATGTGAAAGTGCTCACCGGAGGCAGCCCTTTTGCTTCGGGTATTGCACAGAAAGCACAGGCAGCCGGGGTAAACTTCAGCCTGATTTACGGTGGTTCCGACCAGTTGGCTACTGCCATTTCCGTTGTTCCCGAAGATGTGGAACCGGATACGGAAGAAGCTTTGGAATGGCGTCGTGTGGGCATGCGTCCGTTGCCGCTCGCAGAGGTGTCTGTTCGAGACAAAGAAGGCCGGGAAGTTCCTCACGATGGAAAAAGCCTTGGCGCCGTTTGGGTAAGAAGCCCCTGGTTACCCGATGGCTACTATAAAGAACCGGAAATTACCAAACAGCATTTTATCGATGGCTGGTTCCGGACCGGCGATTTGGGATTTTTCCATGCCAACCATTTGCTTTACGTGGCTGACCGTGAAGGTGATGCCATAAAAAGCGGAGGAGAGTGGATTCCCACCGGAATACTTGAAGCGCTCATCTCGGAACATCCGGCCGTGACACAGGTGGCCGTTATTCCCAAAAAGGATGAACACTGGGGCCAACGTCCGCTGGCCATTGTAAAAACATCAGGCAAAGTAAACCCGAAGGAACTTGTGGAGCTGCTCACCTTAAAGGCAAAAGAGGGGAAGATGGCCAAATTCTGGATTCCCGACCGGTTTATTTTTGTGGATGAAATTCCGCTGACCAGCGCCGGGAAACTCAACAAAAAAGTGCTTCGTAACAAGTATTCTGAAACAGAATAAAGTATATAAAGTGAACGAACAAAAAAATCACCGTCATGTCAATGGATGAGTTATTAACCAAAGAAGAAATTGCCCTGCGCGAAAAAATGCAGGACTTTGTTAAATGGGTGCCCGGTCAGTTGTTGCTGGATATGGATGCCGATAAAGTACGATATCCGATGGAATTTATCCGCGAAGCGGGAAAAAGAAACCTGCTGGGATTGCGTTTTGACAAAAAATGGGGCGGATCCGGCTTGCCATGGACCAGCGAAATGACAGTCCTCGAAGAAGTCGGCCTGCTCGGTACGTCGCTGGGATGTCTCTACTCGCTATTTTCCATTGTTGGCGAAGCGCTTCATGTTTTTGGTACTGAGGAACAGAAACAACGGTTTCTAATTCCCATGCTGAAAGGAGAGACCGGCGTGGCGGAAGGACTTACCGAGCCACGTGGGGGTTCCGATTTTTTTGCCGCTACCACCAAAGCCACCCGCAAAGGCGACGTGTTTTACCTGAACGGACAGAAACGTTTTGTTGTGGGTGCCGAAGGCGCCGACCTGATTCTCGTTTATGCCAAAGTAGAAGGTATCGGAGATGCAAAAAAAGCCATGACCGCTTTTCTCGTGGAACGCGGACCCGGTGTGAAAGTGGAACATGTTTACGGTCTGATGGGCACACGCGGTGGTGGCACAGGACGGCTGGTATTTAAAAATGCTGCCGTCCCCGTGGAAAATGTTCTCGGTGGCGAAGCGGGCATCGGTAACGGAACACGCGTCTTTCATCAAATGATGATTCCCGAACGGCTGACCTCCGCCGGTGCAGCTGTGGGAATGGCAAGAGGGGCTTTCGAAGTGGCCGCCCGTTATGCCGATAAAAGAAAAGCTTTCGGACGGAAAATCAGAGCTTTCGAAGCTGTCAGCGCCAAAGTCTCCGATAGCCTTACGCTGTTAGATGCTTCGCGGGCTATCAATTATTTGGCTGCCAAAACAGCTGATGCCCCGGTATCGGCAGGGCAAATTCGCCGAATGGTTTCAGAAGCCAAAAAGTTCTCCACAGAATCGGCCTGGAAAATTGTTAACCACGCCATGCAAATAATGGGTGGTATCGGCTACACCAACATTTATCCCGTTGAAAAGATGCTCCGCGACACCCGGCTTATCACCATTTGGACCGGTACTAACGAAATTATGGATTTAGTGATTCAGCACGAGTTTTACAAAGATTTTCTTACGCAAAAACTGAAAAGCCGCGACATAGAAAAAGATGCCGAAGGTGCCGGTTTGCCGGATGAGAAAATCTATAACGACGAAGAGTAGGAGCGGTTTGTCTTTTTCCCGTCATCCGGGAAAACCACAGACTGCATCCGATGTGGTGAAAAGGACATACAAGTTCATTTTTCAGTACCCTAAATTTAGGAAAAGAAAGGCTACAAAAGAAAGTGCCTAAAGTCTCATGGGAACAGTCATTGCTATTCCCCATTCACTGTCACATTTTTCTTATTTTTGTTGAAGAATATTTCCGGGACATCAGGCTTGTCTTTATTTTGGGTTTGCATTGATAATCAGAAATAACCACTAAAACATGAAAATAATTGATCTTTTTCAGAAACAGCAGAAGCAGATGGCCATTCTTATTGATCCGGATAAACAATCGGATAATCAGCATGAGAAAATTGCTAAAATTGCACAAAATGCCGGGACTGACTTTTTCTTTGTAGGGGGAAGCCTGCTTACCAGCGACAGCCTTTATCATTGCATCCGGACATTGAAAGAAAACAGTGATATTCCGGTGGTACTTTTTCCCGGAAACACTTACCAGGTGAGTCGTAATGCGGATGCTATGCTTTTCCTTTCCCTCATTTCGGGACGAAACCCTGATATGCTTATCGGCATGCATGTGATTGCAGCACCTTATATTAAGTTAAGCGGAATAGAAACCATGCCAACGGGTTACATGCTTATTGACAGCGGAAAACCTACTTCGGTGAGTTATATGAGCAACTCTTTCCCTATTCCCAACGATAAAAAAGACATTGCCGCCTGTACGGCTATGGCCGGAGAAATGCTGGGGCTGCGGCTTATTTTTATGGATGCCGGTAGTGGTGCCGAAACGCCCGTTCCATCCGGAATGATTCGGTTTGTGAAAGATTCTATTAGTGTTCCTTTGCTTGTGGGTGGCGGTATCCGGACAGCCAAAGCAGCAAAAGAAAGTCTGCAGGCCGGTGCCGATACCATTGTTGTCGGCAACCGTTTTGAAGAAAAACCGGAACTCATTTCCGAATTTGCCGAAGTGGTAAAAAACGAAAATGCCCGGTAAACGCTCACAACGAGCAAATATTATGCTTCATTTTGGTGAATTGATTTTTTCGTTTGTCATTCCCTGAAACAGGTTGACAGAAAAAAGAGGTTCGCATGGAAAAAAATTTCGGTTACATTGCGAAAAATGTAAAGCGCTGTATATCACAACAAATCGTTTAAATTAAGAAAACTCATTCTTAAAAAAGCATTAAAAACCAAAAGAGCCTGAATTTCTGCCACTCTGTTGAGAATAGAAATAAAACGGAAATAAATTTGGTGACCACCCCCCGCCAAGCCTCATCTTTGCACCGTAGTTTAATATTAACCATTAAAAACTAAAACAATGAAACGACAGATTGAAGTATTTACAGCTGGATGTCCGGTATGCGAACCGGCAGTAAAAACAGTAAAAGAAATGGCTTGCGCCTCTTGTGAAGTAACTGTTTACAACCTTGTTGAGCAATGCGAATCGAAGATATGTATTGACAAGATGAAAGAATATAACATCACTTCCTTACCCGCTGTAGTCGTAAACGGAAAATTACTATCCTGTTGCAAAGGCAGGGGGGTGACGAAAGAAGATCTAGTCGCTGCGGGAGTTGGAAAAGCAATTTAAATTAAATTGCAGCTTGATTTAACCATACACTTCAATCTCTGGTTTTAGGGATTGGAGTGTATTTAACAGGATAAGTTATGTTGTTACCTAAAGATTTAACAAAAGACCTTAAAGACCGATTGAATAGTATAAAAGGACAGGTTGAAGGCGTGATAAGAATGCTTGATGAAAGCAACGACCCTACACAGATATTAAATCAATTCAAAGCAGCAAATAAAGGCTTTGAAAAAGCCCAGCACCTTTTGTTGGACGAAGTTTTCAGAAAAACATTGGCGATAAAGATTGCACAGGCTTTAGAAACCTGCCCGGGTGATTGTGGGCAAGAAGAAAAAATTGCCACTATTAGAAAGCAATTCCCGGATTTAAATCTTTATGAGCTTACCGGTAAGATGAAAGAAATAGAAACTATTGATAAGTTTCTACAAACAAAACCTAATGAAACTATGGAAGAAATAACGCTGAATATTGATAATATGGTTTGTCATGGATGTGCAGAAAAAATAGCAGACACGTTGAAAGGTTTAGATGGAGTAAAAAAAGTAAAAACGAAAATTATAAAAAAGTTGGTTCAGGTAGAGTTCAATCCTGATAAAACAGACAAAACACAAATTGAAACTGCGTTGACTAAAGCAGGATATGAACCAGGGAAACCTGAAAGATGAAAACCAGGAAAGTATTTCTTTATCCTACAGTTTTAATGTATTTTGTTGAATCTTAGCAATATGGTGTTTTTCGGCAGGCCCTAAGTAAGTAAAAACGGTCAACCTTATTCAGGCATCAATAATCAGCAACCATTCACTATTCCCAATTCACCACTCACCATTCTCCATTCCCTCCAGCCGTAGCCGTAGCATATTGAGCGCTGCCAAAGCCGACCGCCGGATGTTTCTTCCGCGATGTTCTCCAAAATGAAACAGCCGGGCTTCGGTGTCTCCGGATCCTGTCAGCGCCAGCCAAACTGTTCCCACCGGCTTTTCTTCTGTGCCTCCATCCGGCCCTGCAATACCCGAAACGGCAAGACAATAATCGGTCTTCAGTTTTTTCCTTGCGCCTTCTGCCATTTCGGTTACCACTTCGCGGCTGACAGCACCGTGCTTTTCCAGTGTTTCCGGTCTGACGCCAAGCAATTCCGATTTAATCCGGTTGGAGTAGGAAATCACGGAGCCTTCAAAATAGTCAGAACTGCCCGGAATCCCGGTAATCAAATGAGCAATGTAGCCGCCGGTACAACTTTCAGCGGTGGATACAGTTTTTTTATTTTTCAGCAACAACTGTCCTATAACCTCTTCGAGGCTAACTTCATCAAAACCGAAAATAATTTCCGGAATAAGCATTTTGAGACTTTCCACCTGCTCATTAACTTCGGCTTCCAGTTTTTGCCGGCCTTTCCCTCTCCCCGACAACCTAAGTCTGACAATGCCAGGTTGTGGCAGATAGGCCAGCTTGATATGGGATGGCAAATTATTTTCCCACATTTTGATTTTCTCCGACAGCATCGATTCGGGCATCCCTGTGGTCATAATGGTTTTGTTCACAATGGCATCCATTCTGAAATGGCTGATGATGGCCGGAATCACCTGTTCCTCCATCATAGCTTTCATTTCAAAAGGCACACCGGGCATAGATACGGCCACTTTGCCATCCTGTTCGAACCACATTCCCGGAGCAGTTCCGTTTTTATTAAACAACGGTTTGCATTTTTCCGGAATCATAGCTTGCTGACGGTTAACTTCGGTAACGGGAAATTTTCGGGCGGCAAATATTTTTTTTACCTGTTCAAAAGCAGGCTCGTGAAAAATAAGTTTCGAGTCAAAATATTCCGCCAGTGCTTTCTTGGTAATATCGTCTTTTGTAGGGCCCAGTCCGCCCGAAATGAGTACAACACCGGCTCTTTTAAAGGCCTGATCCAATGTATTTTTAATGGCTTCTGCATCGTCTGCTATGGTAGTAGTTTGTACTACGGATACCCCTGCTTTGTTCAACTGTGCAGCCATCCATGAAGCATTGGTGTTGACAACCTGCCCGATCAGCAACTCATCTCCGATATTAATAATTTCTGCTTTCATGCGTTTAATATTGTAGCTTTGCAAAGGTAAATGATAAAGACAATACGATGGAACTAAAAAATGCAGAATTAGTGCTGAATGCAGACGGAAGCATTTACCATGTGAAACTCAATCCGGGCGATGTGGCCGAAACCATTTTTTTGGTAGGCGACCCTGATCGTGCCAAAATGATTTCCAAATATTTTGATACCATTGAATTTGCCGGCCAAAACCGTGAAATAAACACTTTTACAGGAACTTACAAAGGCAAACGGCTGACTGTTCTGTCCACGGGAATGGGTCCCGACAACGTGGAAATTGTGGTGAACGAACTGGATGCCTTGTTTAATATTGATTTTAAAACCAGAACACCCAAAAAGGATAAAACTTCACTGAACCTGATTCGTATCGGCACTACCGGCGCCCTTCAGGCCGACATTGGCGTTGTGCAGTCGTACCTCGTTTCGGAGTATGCCCTGGGATTAGATGGTCTCGCTTATTTTTATGAAGATGGCCCTCGGGTTCTTCAGCAAGAGTTGACAGATACCTTCATTAATTATATGAATTGGGACGAAAGATTGCCACGTCCTTACGGAATTAAAGGTTCCGAATATCTGATTGAAAAATTGTCCATCGGCTGGCGCAAAGGAATTACCCTTACCGCTCCCGGGTTTTATGCCCCGCAAGGGCGTGAGCTGAGACTCAAAGTACACGACAAAAGTATCATTGAACGTGCCGGAAAATTTGAATATCAGGGACAGAAAATTACCAATTTCGAGATGGAAACATCGGCTTTATATTCTCTTTCGGCCATGCTCGGTCACGAAGCCATGACAGTTTGCGATGTGATAGCCAACCGTGTTACCGATGAATTTAATCCCAACTACAAAAACAGCATGAAAAACCTGGTTCAGAACATGCTGGACAGGGTGCTCGTACTTTAAAAAAGATATTGAATATTTTTATAAAGTGTACGATGTGCCGTGTGCTTTTTTAGTTGAATACCGGAAAGTACAGGCAATAAAACAGCTGATTTTTCGTATCCCAATAAGAGTTTGTATTTTTGGTATTTAAATTTTTACCGTGGAGCTTTATTCGAAAAAAAAACGTTGGAAGATTATTCTCGTCATTTTAGGGGTTCTCATTATTGCCGCTTCTTTATTCTACACCAATATGCTGGTAACGAAATTTGCCCGGGCCGAACGACGAAACGTGCGACTGTGGGCCGATGCAGTACACAGAAAACTGCGTCTGGTAAAATATACCGATGCCTTTTTTAGCCGGCTTCGAAATTCCGAACGACAAAAAGTAGAACTGCTCGCTGATGTTTATAAACGATTGCTCTACAGCAAAAATTCCTCGGATGTTACCTTTTACCTCGATATTATCAATCGGAATAAAGATATTCCGGTAATTATCACTGATCAGACCAATAAAATTATCTTATCCAGAAACCTCTATCCGCAGGGAGACAGTTCTTTGTATCTCCGGGGTAAACTCAAAGAGGAATTTTCGGTTTATCCACCTATTCCTATTCCTCGCACAGGGACCAAATTGTATTATAAGAATTCATTAGTTTTCAATCAACTACAGGATGTATTGAATGATTATATTTCTGTTTTTATGTCGGAAATTACTGCCAACTCATCCAACGTTCCGGTCATTGTTACCGATAGCACGCAAACCAACATTATCCAGTTTGGAAACCTGAATGATGTACGTATGAGCAACCCGGCTTATGCCAACAAAATGCTCCGGGAGATGAAAAATCAAAATGTGCCCATCGAAATAAATTTTTCGGAACAGGGGAAGGCCTATATCTTTTATAAGGATTCTGAATTATTAACAAAAATGAAATGGTTTCCGGTAGCTCAAATTCTGGTCATCGGCTTTTTCCTTTTTATTGCATATTTGTTGTTTAGCTCTTCGAGAAGATCGGAGCAAAATCGCGTGTGGGTAGGCATGGCCAAAGAAACCGCACATCAAATCGGGACACCTTTGTCTTCTATTTTGGCCTGGGTTGAGCTGATAAGAATGGATGAAGGCAATGCCAAACAGGCCTCCGAAGAAATTACAAAGGACGTAAAACGACTCGAAGTTATCACCGAAAGGTTTTCCAAAATCGGTTCCACACCAAGTCTGGAAGAAGACAACATCACTAAAATTATTTATGATACATTGGCTTACCTCAAGCCACGTTCGCCACGAAAAGTGCAGTACAACATATTGTTTCCCCGCGAAAAAGAAATTATTCTGCCGGTTAACGCCTCCCTTTTCAGCTGGGTTTTGGAAAACCTTTGTAAAAACGCCATCGATGCCATGGATGGTAAAGGGAATATTACCATCGATGTGCAGGAAGAAAGTAAACACGTTGTTGTGGATATTATTGATACGGGAAAAGGTATTCCGCTTACCGAACAAAAGTCGGTATTTAATCCCGGATACACCAGCAAAAAGCGCGGATGGGGGCTTGGCCTTTCACTGGCCAAAAGAATCATTCAGGAATACCACAAAGGGAAAGTTTATGTCAAGAGCTCTTCCTCCAAAGGAACGACGTTTCGTATCATCCTGAAAAAATAAAGTAATGTAAACTTATGCCGGGTATCTATCTTCACATTCCGTTCTGCAAACAAAAGTGCCATTATTGTAATTTTTATTCGTTGGCTTCACTGAAATACCGCGATGTTTTTGTGGATGCTCTGCTGAAAGAGATGCATCTACGTAAGGAATATTTGCACGATAAGCACATCAACACGGTTTATTTCGGTGGTGGCACACCTTCACTATTGAACGTGAGCGAAATAAACCGGATAATCCGGGAGATTGAGATCCTTTTCGACCTGGATAATCATGCAGAAATTACATTGGAAGCCAACCCGGATGACCTTTCACCTACCTGCCTGAAAGCGTTGAAAAACGACACCGCTGTCAACCGGTTGAGTGTGGGAGTACAAAGTTTTTTTGACAATGATTTGCGCTATTTGCATCGCGTACATGATGGAAACCTTGCCCGGAAAGCCATTGAAATGGCAAAGCAGGTCGGTTTTGAAAATATGACTATCGACCTGATTTATGGCATCCCGACACTGACAGATGCCAAATGGGGGAAAAACCTGGAAATATTTTTCGGATATGATATTCCGCACTTGTCGTCGTATTCCCTGACGGTAGAGCCCAAAACAGCCCTGCAGGTGCTTATCGAAAGGCAAAAGCTGAAAAACACCGATGAAGACCAAAGTATTCGTCATTTTGAGATTTTGCTGGAACAAACCCGGCAACACGGCTTTGAACAATATGAAATTTCCAATTTTGCCAGACCCGGCTTTTACTCCAAACACAACTCCGTTTATTGGCTCGGCGGGCATTACCTCGGACTGGGCCCTTCGGCGCATTCATTCAACGGCCATTCACGCCAGTGGAATGTGAAAAACATGAAACAGTACATCGAATCTGAAACGATTGACCACATTGTGCTGGAAAAAGAAACCCTGACCAAAAATCAACACTACAACGAATATGTAATGACCTCGCTGCGAACTTCATGGGGCTGCGATACAGAGCATATCCTGAATGGTTTCGGTGAAAAATATGTCGCATCCTTTCAACGAAAAATTCAAAAATATCTGACGGAGCAAAAGGTTATCAGGAAAGGCAATACTTATATTTTGACCGATGTCGGCAAGTTATTTGCCGATGGTATTGCCGGAGATTTGTTTGTTGATCAAGATTGATTTCCGGCCTTTTCTTCGTTTGTGCCTGCAACGACAAGGAGTACTTTTAAGTTTTATTAAGCCCCGGCTGTGGTTTTTAGCGTTAACTTTGCAACAATAATTTTTAAAAACAGGACGAAAAACCGTTTTTAATGAAAAAGCTTAATTTTTACTATTTGTCTCTGCCTTTCAGTATTGTAAACGGTGTGGTGTGGGGCATCGGTATCGTTTCGCTCCCGTTGCTTGCCAAAACTGCTGCGCGGGCGGGGCTGACCTTTGCTATGATCAATCTTGGCATTGCTGCCGGAGCCATTGTATGGGGTCATCTGACGCGCAAATTCAAGTTGAACAACCTGATTTCTACGGGAACCATCCTTTCTTTTCTTGCCTGGCTGGCCATTGTTTTGTTCAACGGAAAGTTTTTAATTCCACTGGCTTTTTTGTTCGGTGCTTTTACCGCCAGCATTTTCACCTTTGCCAGTGTTATGATAACCAACACTTATCCGAAAGCGCTGTGGGATAAATATATTGCTCAAATGCAGGCTTTTATGACCTTCGGAACGGTTGTTGGCCTGTTGGTTACCGCGGTGTATGCCAGGGTTGTGGTAGGCCTTCCCTTTTTGTTTCTCGCTATTTTGGCCTATCTTCCCTTTTACAAACATCACCGGCACATGGCAAAGCATCATCAGCTGCATCCGAGTCTCCTCAAGCCGAAGATGCATTTTGCCGAGTTGTTCAATGGCTACTTTCACGAACACATTCGCTGGAAACACTTCCTGAATTTTAAGAACAAATCACTTTTGCTGTTGAATATCCGGTGGATTTTTGTTATGCTGGCTCCGGCACCGGTTTATGCCATGTATCCCCTGCTCATGAAAAAAGCTTTTCATTTGAGCGCTTCGGGCTCATCACTGGTGTATGCACTAAGCACGGCTTTTGGTGTTGTTCTGTTTATCACCGCCGGAAAAATAGCAAAGAAAAAAAGTCCGTTTTTTACGATGAATCTCGGTACATTATTTTATGTTTTGAGTTTCATCTTAATGCTTGCAGGTATATGGATGCACCTCTTTATTCTCGGCATTCTCGGTTTTATGCTCATGATATTTTCCTGGGCTTTTATTTCCACAGGAATGAATATTGGCGTAGTTGAGCTCACCGGTGAGAAAAAAAGAGGCGAAGCGCTGGGCCTTGCCAATTCATTTCAAAGTATTGATAATGTTTTGGGGGGGGCCATCGGAGGATTTGTTGTCGCTTCCATGGGCTATCAGGTTATTATGTATTTTGGTATTCTGTTTTCCTGCATTGCTATCGCATTGAGTATCTTTCAACACAAACTTAAATCATAAAATTATGCTGTCCAAAAAGAAAAACACTAACGAAAAAGAGACTGTTTCAACAACTTATGCCAGTCGTTTTTTTACCAAACCGGTATCGCGCTATCTTATTCCTGATGAGGGCATGGATGCGGATGTAGTGTATCAGCTTATCCACGACGAGCTGAACATTGACGGAAATCCGGCTTTGAATCTCGCCTCATTTGTTACCACCTGGATGGAACCGCAGGCCGAAAAACTCATCATGGAAACCCTGAACAAAAATTTGGTGGACCAGGACGAGTACCCGCAAACCGGAATTATTCAGGAAAGAGTAATTAACATGCTGGCACAGCTGTTTCATGCTCCCGAAAACAAAGAATATATTGGGACGGCTACCATCGGTTCGTCCGAGGCCATAATGCTGGGCCTTCTGGCCCACAAATGGCATTGGAGGAAAAAAAGAAAACAGCAGGGCAAATCCACCCAAAACCCGAATATGGTCATAGGCGCGGATGTACATGTAGTCTGGGAAAAATTTGCACGCTATTTTGATGTGGAAATGCGGGTGATTCCGATGCAAAAAAACCGCTTTACCATAACAGCGGAGGAGGTAAAACAACAAATTGATGAAAACACCATTTGTGTAGGTGCTGTCATGGGAACTACTTTTACAGGGCAACTTGATCCGGTACAGGAAATAAATACCATGCTCGAAGAGGTTGAAAACGAGAAAGGATGGCATATTCCAATCCACGTGGATGGGGCAAGCGGGGGCTTCATCCTTCCCTTTTTATATCCCGACTTTAAATGGGATTTCCGGCTGTCACATGTACGTTCCATCAATGTTTCGGGACACAAATACGGGCTGGTCTATCCCGGAATCGGCTGGCTTATCATGAAAGATAAATCGGAACTTCCCGAAGAGCTGATTTTTTACGTAAACTATCTCGGAAGTGAGGAAGCCACCTATACGCTCAACTTTTCGCGGGGTAGCGCCATGGTGGCAGCACAGTATTACAATCTGCTGCGTCTCGGTAGAAACGGTTACAGGCAAATTATGGAAAACAGCCTGACGAATGCCCAATATCTTGCTTCTAAAATTAATGAAATTAAAACTTTTGATCTGATTAATAAAGATATAAAATTGCCAATTCTTGCGCTAACCGTAACAAAATCAGCCGGGTTTAATGTTTATCAATTGTCGGATAAATTAAGAGAAAGAGGGTGGATTGTTCCGGCCTACTCTCTGCCAGCTGATGCCGACGATATAAAGGTTTTGCGTATTGTAATTAAAGAAAATTTCAGCCGGGATATGGCTGATATGTTGATACAGGACATGCTCCGGTTTTCAAAAGAACTTACAGGAGAGAAAAAGCCAAAACCGGAAAGTAGTTGTAGAAATCAAGTTCATAAAAATATTTGCTGATACAAATGGCTGATAGATGGTGTTAACAGGAACACATAAATCATGAAACGAATTAATGTAATTATTGCCCCTGTACTATTTCTTTTCGTTTTATCAGGTATTTTAGGTGGTTGTACGACAACTGTTCGCGCTGGAAATGATGATAATTCTGATTTCCATTTGATAAGAACTATTCCGCTACCTCATGTCAGCGGCAGAATAGACCATCTTTCCATCGATTTAAAAAACCACCGGCTTTTTATCTCCGCACTGGGATATCATTCGGTTCTTGTGCTGGATTTGAAAACAGAAAAGATTATTCATCGTATTTCCGGGCTGGAATATCCGCAAGGAGTATTGTACATTCCTAAGCTGAACAAATTATTTGTGTCAACGGCAGGCGATGGAAAATTGTTCGTTTACAATGCCGCTAATTATCAATTGGAAAAAACAATAGATTTTGGAGGTGATGCCGACAATTTACGTTACGATTCAGCTTACGGTATTGTTTATGTAGCTTACGGGAACGGTGGCCTCGGGCTGGTGAATGTGAAAAACAACCAGCTTATCAATAAAATTCTCCTGGATGACCATCCGGAAGCATTTTCCATTAATAAACAGGATTCTCTTATTTTTGTGAATATCCCTGATGCGAGGGAGCTGGTAACCATAAGCCTGAAAAATGATAAGGTTGTGAAGAAAACTTCCTTTATCAGCAGTCTTGGGAATTTCCCCATGGCTCTGGATTCCGTTCATCATCGTTTGTTTGTCGGATTCAGACTGCCGCCCCGGCTAAAGGTTTTTGATTCACGAACAATGAAAATAATTACCACCCTGAAAATAGACCGCGATGCAGACGATATTTATTATGATACACAGAAAAAACAAATTTATATTTCATGCGGCGGCGGTTATCTCGAAGTTATCCGGCAGGAAACCCCTGACACCTATAAACTTCAGGCCAGGATAAAAACAGCTGAAGGCGCCCGCACATCTCTTTACGTTCCACAACAGAAATACTATTATCTTGCCGTACCAAAATCAGGAAGGAATAGTGCACAAATCAGGATTTATCAGCGTAGGGATACTGTAACACACTGAATCGGAAGTAATAAAAAGCCGGCGCTGGTTTTTTAACAGATAAGAATATGTTTCATTTCACTATGGCGGGAGCAGTTTGCGCTGTAGCAGGAAAGTTGTATTGCCTCCGGTTTTGTCTTTGACGAGGGGTCAGTTCTTTGATAAATGGTGGTATAGCGAAAGAGGGCTCTATACGTACTTCTCTCCCTTTTCAATTTTTACATCAGTTACAAACTGCCTGATTTTCTGCTCATCATTTTTGCGGCAAATGAGCAGGATGTCGTCCTGTTCCACTACGATATAGTCGTCAAGTCCCTGCAAAACAATTAGTTTGTCCCGTGGTATATTGACAATACATTTTTTGGTGTCGTACAGCATTACGTTGTTGCCCACCACGGCATTTTTGTTTTCATCTTTTTCGCGAATGGTATAAAGCGAGCCCCAGGTACCGAGGTCTGACCAGCCGAAATCAACGCTGAGGACATACACATTTTCCGACTTTTCCATCACCCCGTAGTCGATGGAAATATTTTTGCAAACGGCATACGTCTCTTTGATAAATTCTGTTTCTTCGGTGGTGTTGTATTTCCCGATACCTTTTTGAAAAAGGCTGCCCACCTCTTTCAAGTGTTTATCGAAAGCAGCCATAATACTTTTCAGCGACCAGATAAAAATGCCCGAATTCCATAGAAAATCACCACTGGCTATAAAAGACTTAGCAATTTCAAGGTTGGGTTTTTCCGTAAAAGTTTTCACTTTATGCAGCCGGCTGTCTTTGGGATAAACATTGTTCCCTTCAAGTTGTATGTAGCCGTATCCTGTGTCGGGCCGGCAGGGACGAATACCCATGGTTATCAACCAGTCGTATTCGGAAGCCGCTTCCATGGCCGTTTTAATATCTCTGACAAATTCGTCTTCTTTCAGAATAATATGATCGGAGGGCGCCACCACAATAACGGCATTCTCGTTCTCCTCTTTAATCTTGTAATTGGCATAGGCAATGCAGGGTGCTGTGTTGCGGCGCGAAGGCTCACAAAGCACCTGTTTTTCTTCAATTTCAGGCAACTGTTCCAGCACCAGATCGCGGTATATTTCGTTGGTAACGATGTAAATATTCTTCGCGGGAAGAATTTTGGTAAACCGGTCGAAAGTCAGTTGAATGAGGGTCTTTCCTGTTCCCAGTATATCCATAAACTGTTTGGGATGAACTGTTTTGCTCATGGGCCAGAAACGGGCCCCCACTCCACCGGCCATTATCACACAATAATAATTGTTCATTGTAATTTTTTTAGGTGAAACAAAAATAAGGGATTCTGTTAAAACATCCTCATTTTTTTGTGGCTCGTTTCAGAATGTAACTTTTCCTTGTTGTATCATTGAGCATGTCTCTTTCTCAATCGCGCCAACCGCTGAGACAATAATGCAAGACAGGAAGGGAAGATTGCCGTGAGTGTCTTTTTTCAGCGTTCAGCTCTGAAACAATTAGCGCCGGCACTGCGGGAAGGAATTGTTGTGAGAGCCTTGGTGTATAGAAACATAAATCATTGATTACGAAGATTCCCACGCCGCCTGCTTACGCCCAATCCCAACCCAACGGCGGCTCGGAAATAAACATTCAAAAAAACCAATGGCCAATTATCCCACCAACGAATAACTAACGCTTTTTTCTATCCACTTCCACCGGTGTCAGCGGTTGGAAGAGGAAGATACGCTTGCTGTCCAACTCAACACATTTGTAACGTTTTCGTAACTTTTCTACCACCTGGAATTTTCTGTTATTCTTAAAAAGGAACAGATCGCCCGCTTGCAGGTCTTCTATAAGCGTTTCCCTGTTGCCGTCAAATTGCATAAGGACACGTGTCAACTCCACATCGGCATGACTGGAAGCTTTAATATTTTGCAAATGTTGATAAATTGTCTCCTGCAAATCCGGTGGAAAAATATTCTTTTCCAGAAAAGGCTTCATAAGTTGTCGGTAGGTTGATTTCCACTCCCTGCCGTGTGCCTGAATTTCTTTTCCGTATTGCTTGTGCGTGAGCAAATGGGCCAGCTCATGAACAAAAGTGATAAAAAATGCGTATGGATTCAAGTCATGGTTTATGGTAATACGATGGTAAGGATGGCTTCTGCCTGGCGGGCGATAATCCCCCAGTTTTGATGTGCGGCTTCGGGTGATTTTCAAATGGATTTTATGCCGGACAATCCATGCAAAGACGATGTCAATCATTGCTTCCGGAAGGTACTGTGTTAAAATTTCTTTTTCTTTCATAACAGATAGATTATAAAATCTTTATATGATTTCACGAGGAGATTTCACACATAAGTTTTTCCAAAGGGGCCGTAGCCTCCGACCAGTGATAATTTCTTTTTACAAAACCGAAGGCGTTTTCAGCCATCTCGGCGCCCGCCTGCTGGTTATCCAGTAAAAAAAGCAGGGCATCGGCCAGCTGTTGTGTACTACTGCCGGTAAGAATCTCCTCTTTTTCTTTGGCCTTCAGGGCGTCATTGGCTATGGGAGTAGTGATGCACGGAATTTTCATAGCCATGGCCTCTAACAGTTTATTTTGCAGGCCGGTGCCCATACGCATGGGCGCGATAAAAATAGCGGAGGCAGCGTATGCTTCCCGAATATCATCTATCCATCCGCTGACTTTTATTTTTCTTCTCGCCAGACTTCTGACTTTGTGATGCGGACTTGCCCCGGCAAGCAGAAGTCGTGTGTCCGGTTTCCGCTGCCATACCAACGGCATAATTTCTTTGGCAAGGAACAAAGCGGCATCAATATTAGGTTGATAATTCATGTTTCCGGTAAAGACAATTTCCTGCTTTTTTTTCCGCGAAAGCGGATGAAAAAATTCCATGTCCACACCATTTCGAATCACGGTGATAGTGTATTTTTCAGGATGGGGAATCAAATCACGATCCTGTTCCGAAATAATAATTTTTTGGTCAAACAGGTCGAAGATCTCTTTTTCAAAAGCTTCCATACGTTTGTATTCCATCCGGAAAACAGGTTTCATCAGCCATCCGGCCTTGTCGGCACGCCGTTTTAATCCGTAGGAAAAAGCGTCCTGATAATCCAGCGTTTTTTTAACGGAAACATTCATAAGGTAACGTGCTGTTCGCGAAAGCTGGGCAAACAAGTGGTCAGGTTGGTATTCTGCAACCAACGCTTTTATCTTTCTGTTTGCCCGCCGGCTGTAGAAATAACCCGATTGCAACGGAAATCCTGAAAAATAGGCTCGCAGAATATTTACCATACGCCCGCAGGCAGGCAGGTCAATGAAATTAATGGAACGGCAGTAGGGCTGCAATTGCTCAAATGCTTTTTGTTTGTCGGCATTACGTAACGGGTTCAGTGCGCAAAGAATGATTTCATGTTTTTCGGAAAGGACTTTTATCTGATGAAAAGCCCGGAGTTTGTCTCCTTTTTCAAGAGGATACGGAATTCTGGAAAGTAAAACGAAAATTCTCATATGCAGCGTTTCTACACCCTTTGGCAAAAGTCATAAAATTTCCTGATAAAAGGCCTGTAATCGTTGGATTATTTTTTGGTTTTCGTGTTTCTCTTCCATTAGCCGGCGGGCATTTTTTCCAATACGGGCCGCTTCATCCCGATTATTGTAGAGCCTTCCGATGGCAGTAGCAAATTCATCAGCCGTATCAGCGATAATAATATTTTCGCCGGCTGTATAATCAATCCCCTCAGCGCCTGTTTTTGTAGAAATAACGGTTTTCCCCAAGCTCATGCTCTCAATAATTTTTATGCGGACACCACTTCCTGAAAACAGGGGAACAATGGCTATATTCTTTGAAAGGATAAAAGCACGTGCATCGGGAACTTCTCCTAAAACACTGACATTCTTTTGATTTAAATCCAGGAGCCGGCGAGGCATAGCACGGCCTGCAAGATAAAGTTTCAGGCCGGGAAGCTTGGGATAAATCTGCGGCCATACATTTTTTAAAAACCAGCGAATACCTTCTTCGTTAGGCTTCCAGTTCATGGCTCCGATATGAAACAGAGACTGTTCTTCCGGCGGGGTTTTCTGCACCGGATAGTTTTCCATATTCACGCCGAAGGGAATAGTTCTGACGGGTTTACGGCTATGATATTTGAAAAACCCGGCATCTTTTTCAGTGATAGGCAGGATACCATCAAAGTAACAGGGTACCGTTTTTTCATATTTTTCAAGCGTTACAAAAAGATGATGAAGATAAAATTTCTTTAACGGGTTTTTGCAGGTCAGATACATCCGCTTCCAGATGAGGTGTTCGATGTTGTGTGAACGCAGCAATATTTTTGCCTCGCTGTACTTTCTAATGACATCTATGTAAGGTGCCATGAAAAGGGTCTCCATTTGCACAATATCGAAGTTGTCTTTTAGTAGAATTTCTATGAGTTTCTCTTCAAAAGCTTTAGAGATAAAACGCTGTACGTGATAAGACTGCTGTGAAAACAGATTTAAAAAGGCGGAGAAGGTTTTTACATTCAAATCGATATGGACAAACTCAATGTCGGTTTCTATACGGTAAGTGGCAGGAATGTCTGATACGTTAACAAAATATTTATCAGAGTTCACCGCCAGAACTTTTATTTTATTTCCGGCTGTTATCAGCCCGTCGATGAGATTACTCATGGCGACAGGTCCTCCCTCTTTTGCAGGCCAGGGCGATTTATTACAAATGAATAGTATTTTCAGGGATGCCATGGATTTTTATTCGACTTGTTTTGATTTTGGAAAGTGAATTTTAATGTTACGTAAGAAACCAACGGCTTTTTTAACTGACTTGTGTTTTTCAAAAAACTTCTCCCAGCTTTCACTATCCATCAATGGTGCATCGGTGGCGGCTTTGTAAGTTAAAAACAGACCCAGCGGCAGGATAACCAGCGTGGAAAGCCAAACACCAAACAGGACGCTCACTTCCCCTGCCCGGGCAGCCTTTTCGCCGGTAACGGAAATTACATGGTAAATTACGAAAAAGATAACAGAGATAACCACCGGAAGCCCCAGGCCTCCTTTTCGGATAATAGCTCCGAGTGGCGCGCCGATAAAGAAAAAGATAAGACAGGCAAGAGAGAGTTTGAATTTCTGATTCCAGATAATTTCGTGTCGGATAATTAACTGCTTTTTGGGATTAATAATCCGGTTTACGTGAAACAACACATTGTCTTTTGCACTACGGGTATGACGTTGAGCGATTTCCAGAATCTGATTACGGGCTTCCAAATCAAAATTCCTTAAAAACGGGTATAAAACAGATGCTTTTTTTGTTTCTTTTTGTACCATTTCCCGGTTTCTATAGTTTTCCCCTTTTGGCCGAAGGTATCCGAAATTGCGTAAAGCGTTTTGCCGGAAGGCTATTTCACGGGTTTTCACAAACCGGCTCAGAGAATCAATGGCGTGATCCAGCTGCTTGATATTCAGCATAGAATAGTGGTTCTTGAAGAGCGACTCATTCGTGTGGGCGAGGTCAAGCTGTGAGAGGTCGAAGGAGAGTATTTGCTTTTTAAATTTAATTTCTTCAAAGGGATGGCTCTGCCGCCAACCGCGTTCATTGGTAACTTCAATATAGTTATAACCGTTATAAAGGGTAATGACCAGTTGTTTTTGGTTAGGCGAAAGTTCCATAATTCCTTTTTTAGCAACCGTTACTTTGGTATTTCCCATTCTCTCGGTATGGTCATAAATCATCACATCGTAGATGGTTTTGTTGTCCTTGGCTTTTCGTCCTGCTCTGATAACATATCCGTTAAGCTCATTGTCAAAGATTCCCTCATCTAAGTTAAATGCCAGCTTTTTCTGACGTATGTCATAAAGCAAGGAGCCAAATTTCAGGTTGGCTACCGGAAAAACGTAATTTGAAAACAAAAAAGCGCTGATACTGATAATAACGGCCAGAATGATAAGTGGTTGCATGGCTTTTTGCAGAGAGATTCCGGCGCTCTTTATGGACACCAGTTCATAATGTTCTCCCAGGTTACCGAAAGTCATAAGCGAGGAAAGGAGAACAGCGAGAGGCAGGGCAAGCGGGACAAAGGTTGCCGAGGCATAAAACATAAGCCGCAAAATAATATCCCATTCGAGTCCTTTTCCTACCAGATCATCTACATATTTCCACAAAAACTGCATGAGAAGAATGAAAATCGTAATGAAAATGGTAACCAGAAAAGGCCCGAGATACGATCGCAGCATGTATTTATGGAGTCTTTTCATGGGTATTCTTAAAACCTGCTACAAAGATAGAGAAACTGTTGAGTAAAAAGAGGCGTTAAGAATGGCAAAGTTTGAAACACTTTAAATAACTTCAATGCCATTACCGGAATTCGCAGCAACAGGCAACCGGATACGGATAAAAAAAGCCGGTATCCTGTGAATACCGGCTTTTTTTATAAATTTACATAAAATTATCGTTTCAATACTTTTCTGGTCGAGTAGTTTATTTTCAGAGCATTAGCTTTACGTAATTGTTGCTTTACGTCTGTAACAATACCCATTTTCGTATTTTCATCTACTTTTAAGGAAAAGGTCATTAAATTACGATCGGCTTCGTTACGAGCCTGACGTTCTTTGGTAACAAACTCAGGAATTTCGCTAACAGTAGCATAACTGTCGTTTAACTGGATACGTGGTTTGGTACCATAAAGTGATCTGTCCACCGGTTCTCCAATATAAATGTAGGCAACCAACGATTTTTTCTCAAGCTTTTGAACCTGTGTGGCCTCAGGAAGTCTTATTCTCACTATTAAAGTGTTCTCGCGCATGGTGGTGGTTACCATGAAGAAGAAAAGCAAGATGAAAATAATATCGGGAAGCGATGCGGTATTAATCCCAGGGCTTGATTTTGTTTTTGTTGTACTAAATTTTGACATTCTACTTCCCTCCTCCAACATTTTCAGGTTCAGCTTCTGACACACGAATAGGAACCAGCTTATTAATTACCTTTATTTTTTTACTATTTATTAGCTGATCAAACTTTACCCCATAGTATTTGATTGCCGCCTGGTTTTTCATTTCATTAAAAGCCTTGGCAATCGCATCCTGAACCCGGATGTACATATTGTAAGATGTCCCCCTGTCGTTCTTTAACGAAACAATACCTTTTGTCATCATTACTTTTTTCCCTAATTCAGGGATGTATTCCTCTTTTACTTCAGGATATAACTTGTTATTGGGATGTACAGTCATAAAATCTATAATTTTGTCGACCAGATTATGAACATTAGCCGGTTTCCCGTTTACAAGCATAAAGTTATGGTTGTTGATAAGGACTTTCAGGACGTTCCGTTCCTTAACATCCAGCTTTTCGCTTTTATTTTTGACCGGCGGGGGCAGAATCCTCGTAATACCGGTATCAACATTCATGGTTGTCGTAACCAGAAAGAATATCAGCAAAAGGAATGCGATATCCGCTATTGACCCGGCATTTATTTCCGGTGCTGCTCTTTTAGACATAACTTATTTTATTTAAATAATTTCACAATTCCTGAATACAGGATGGTGATAACAGACAATCCGATAGTGATGTAAGAGGCAATCAGTCCCGCCCCTACAAGTTTGGAAGTCTCAGCGGTAATATTATTAGTTTCCAGCTGTAACGGAGTCATGTGATTTGTGGCAAAGCCGTATGAAGCGACCAGGATTACGGCCAGAATTACAACACTGGCAAGCATTTTAATCAGGTTCTTGGGATTAATAATTATGGTATATACGGGTGCCAGAATAATGACTGCCACACCAAGAAGAAACATAAATTTACCCCAATTCAGGAAAGCGTCTGTACTCATAACTCCCGCATAAAAGAGCACTCCGGGAATAGCTGACAAAATCAGCAGTGAGTACAAAACCCATCTGGCGATATTTGCTATTTTATCTTTCATGGCAGATTATTTTTTATAGTGTTTAGCCACAATATCAATGAAAGCAATGGAGGTATCTTCCATATCACTAACCAAACTGTCAATTTTTGAAATAATATAATTGTAAAAAACCTGAAGAATAACGGCAACAATCAAACCAAACAGGGTTGTTAACAAAGCAACTTTAATACCACCGGCAACAACTGCAGGGCTAATCTCTCCGGCTGTGGCAATATCATTAAAAGTTTCAATCATACCAATAACTGTTCCCATAAATCCTAACATAGGAGCCAGGGCGATAAACAGTGAAATCCAACTCACACCGTTTTCAAGTCTTCCGGTTACAACACTACCGTAAGCAATAATGGATTTCTCTACGTCTTCCAGTCCGTTGTCATAACGGTTGAGGCCTTCGGCAAAAATGGCAGCTACCGGCCCGCGGGTATTGCGGCAAACTTCTCTTGCTCCTTCAACATCATTATGACCCAATGATTCTTCCACGTTTTTCAATAGTTTTTTCGAGTTAATGGAAGCCAGGGTCAAATAAAGGATACGTTCAATGGCAATGGCCAGACCGAAGATAAACGTTAACAGGATAATACCCATAAATCCGGGACCCCCCTGAATAAACTCTTCCTTTAAAACCTGGTGAAATGACTTTGGTTGTGCGGAAGCAGCAGGTGCTGTGGCAGCAACGGCGGTTGTGTCTTTTGCTGTCGAATCTTGTTTGACAACGGTTGTGGTATCATTTGCTGTGGTGTCCTGAGCATAAACAAAATTTGAAAACCCAATGGTTAACATAGCAGCAATTGAAATGAATGCAATTAATTTTTTCATGATTGATAAAAATTGATTAAAATGATTTTACATTTTCTGAAAATGTGGTTACAAAAATATAAATTATTTGATTAAGAACTCTTTTTAAGTATTAATAAATAAAACAAAAACTATTTTCCTTTTATCAGCGGAGAGGGCGGGATTCGAACCCGCGATACCCTTTAGAGGTATACACGCTTTCCAGGCGTGCCTCTTCAACCACTCGAGCACCTCTCCTTTTTCCAGGACGCCAAAAGTATAAAAATATTCTTAATACACTGTAATTTCTCCTCTTAAGGACAAATTCATAATGACTCTAAATTTCCCGGGTGTGAGGTTTTGCCCCAGCAGAAACATACTTTTTGTCAAGGCAGCCTCTGTGGTGCTATCATATCCACTGATAATTCCGATCTCTTTCAGCTTTAAAGAGGTGTCGTATTTCCCTTGTTCGACGGCTCCTGCCGGACATTGTGATACATTTATAATATATAATCCATTTCCCACTGCCGTTTTTAAAGCTGCAATAAACCACGCTTCCATGGTGGCATTTCCCGAACCGAAAGTTTCCAAAATCACAACCTTTAAATCAGAGATGTTAAGGATGGCTTCAACAGCTTCTTTTGAAATTCCCGGAAATAATTTTAAAATAACGATACGGTTATCCAAAACTTTATGGATTTTCAGCTTCTTAAAATTAGGTTTCAGGATATTGTGTTTATTATATTTAAGGTAAACGCCTACTTCTGCCAGCGTCGGATAATTAGGCGAAACAAAAGCATTAAAGTTTTCGGCATTATATTTTATGGTCCGGTTGGCACGCAACAAATGGTTTTCAAAATAGATACACACTTCCGGAATTACCAGTGTGTTATCTTCGGTGGCAGCAGCCAGCTCGATGGCGGTTATGAAATTTTCTCTGCCATCGTTGCGTAAAACGCCGAGCGGCAACTGCGAACCGGTGAAAATTACCGGTTTGTTCAGATTCTCAAGCATAAAACTCAGCGCCGAAGCCGTGTAAGCCATGGTGTCGGAACCATGCAACACCACAAAACCATCAAAAGTTTCATAATTCTTTTCGATAACCTCTGCCAGCTGAATCCAGTGTGCCGGATTTATGTCGCTGGAATCGATAAGCGGGTCAAAGCAAAAAAACTCCAAATGATAATGAAACCGTTTTAGTTCCGGAATCTGACCGTAAATACCTTCAAAATCGAAAGGCTTTAGCGAACCGGTTTTCGGGTCTTTAATCATTCCTATGGTTCCGCCGGTATAAATAATGAGCAGGCTGACTTGATTTTCCATATTCTTACAATTTCTTAAAAAAGAGGTTTTCGGCTGTCCTGCCGGTAGTTTCGGCTACCGCTTCCAGCGGAATATTTCTCACATCAGCAATTTTTTGTGCCACAAAAAGCAGGTAAGCGCTCTGGTTTCGTTTTCCCCGGAAGGGAACCGGCGTCAGATAAGGGGCATCCGTTTCCAAAACCAGCGTTTCTAACGGCAATTGGCTGACGACCTCTGCCAGTCCGCTGTTCTTAAAGGTAACAATCCCGCCAATGCCCATTTTAAACCCGGTATCCATGATCTGTTTTGCATCTTCCAAAGTTCCTGTAAAACAGTGGAAAACACCGTTTAGTTCATCGGTAAGTTCTTCTTTTACAATTTGATGTGTTAGCGCAAAAGCGTTGCGGGTGTGAATAGAAACAGCCAGTCGATATTTTTTGGCCATTTGCAATTGCCGGCGGAAGGCTTCTTTTTGTTCAGCTTCAAAAGTGCTGTCCCGGTACAGGTCGATGCCGATTTCGCCCACCCCGTAATAATTTCCGGTGGTCAGTTGCTGTTCCACCAGTTTTAGTTCTCTTTTATAATCTGCTTTCACCGAAGTGGGATGTAGTCCCATCATAGGAAAACAATGTTGGGGGAAAGCGGCGGACAACGCTCTCAGGTCGCCTAGTGTTGTACTGTCGATGTTGGGCAGAAGCATGTGTTCCACCCCGTTTTCCAAGGCGTTATTGATAATTTGCTCCCGGTCTTTGGTAAAATCATTTAGATAAAGATGGGTATGTGTGTCCGTTAAAATCATGCGGCAAAAATAGGGGAAAAAACAGGAAGCGCCTAAAGTGTGCTAAAGTTTGGCATTGCTGTCCCTTCAGGTGAGCTTTGCACCTGATTTATAAGGATAACAACTCCAAATTTCAGACACTTTCTTCTTCCTGCATCTCTTTCAACAGGGTGTTCACCTCTTCTTCCGTTTTGTACAACACATTTTTACAAATACGAATAAGCCCGGCAGCCCGTTTTACTTTTGCAGAGAGCTCGTCCACCGAGATGTCTTCGTTTTCAATTTCAGCCACAATATTTTCCAGCTCTTCTATGGCTTCCGTGTAGTTTTGTTTTTTCATAGGTCTGTTTTTTCGCGTTTTTCTTCAATGATACTTTCAATTTCTCCTTTGTACAACCGGGTTGTCAGCCTGTTGCCCGGTTTGGCATCCGCAGCCGATTTCAGAATTTTTCCATTTAAAGAGGTAACACTGTAACCTCTTTTCAGGATGTTTTCGGGTTTCAACAGTTCTGTTTTATTTTCCAGCAAAGAGAGCCGGCTGCCGGCTTTTTGTACGGATTGTCCGGCGTGGATCGCCATCAACTTCCGAAGGTTTTTCAGTCTTTGTTCAGCCTGATGAATCTGTTGGATGGGTTGATATTTTAAACGGGAGGCTCTCCTTTGAAGCTGCTGCCCGGCTTTGTCCAAAATTACCCGGCTCAATTGTTCCACCCGCCTTGTCAGGAAATTCCAGTCGGTTTTTTTATGATTAAAAAGGTTTTTTGTGTGTACTTCAAACATTTTTACCAGCTGTGAAAGATGCTGATGCTCTGTTGCCAACAACCGGCCGGCATAATGGTCTGTTTTTGTTTCGGCTGTCTCCAGCCTGTCGGCAAAATCCTGAAATTGCCCGAGAAGAAAATGGCCGGCTTCCGTGGGTGTTATTTTATTGGCAAAAGCCACCATTTGAACGACGGTGAGATTGGTGGAGTGGCCTATTCCCGTAATGACCGGAAGCGGGAAAGTGGCTACCATTTTGGCCAGGTGATAATTGTCGTAGGCATTAAGTCCTACATCACCACCGCCACCGCGGATAATAGTGACCACATCAAAATCTTCGCGATGGGTGGCAATGGCCTGAAGCTGTAAGCCAATAGATTCCACGGCGACATCGCCCTGCAAAAGAGCCGGGAAGAGGGAAAGCGTAAATTTGTAATGCCGGCTGTTGTTTTGAAGAATATTTTTAAAATCGCTGAAACCTTTGCTGGTTTCTATGGAGATAACGGCCACCCGTTTGGGCAATAGGGGTAACCGGCGTTTTTTATTTTCATCAAGAAGGCCCTCTTTTTTCAGTCGTTCGATGGTCAGCTGTTTTTCGCGTGCCATTTCACCCAGCGTAAAGCTCGGTTCAATGTCAAGAATATTCAGCGCTAATCCGTAGCGTTCGTGGTAACCCACTTTGGCGAGGAACAATATTTTCAGGCCGTCTTTTAAAGGCTCTCCGGTAACTGATTTGAATTTTTGGTTGATTTTATTGTAGTTACCGGCCCAGATGTTGGCTCTGATTTGTGCTTTGATCAGTCCGTTTTGTTTTTCCACGAGGTCGGGATAACAGTGGCCGCTTTTGGGATAAAAGTTGAGTTTGGTAATTTCGGCTTTCACCCAGTAATAATCGGGAAAAGCACGTCCAATAGCCCGGCTGATGCCTGATGAAATCTCCAGCAGGCTGTATATTTTTCTGTTTTCTGTTGTTTGCGTCATGGCATTGTTCCCCAAGCAAAGATAGAAAAGAATTTTACCGTTCTCTGCCGGCTTAGGTTACGAAAACTTTATTAATTTTGGTATTTAACAATAACAACATAAATTTTAACGATGAAAGCAGCAATAATCAGTACCTATCCTCCCCGCGAGTGCGGCATAGCCACTTTCACCGAGAATCTTATCCGCACATTGCCTGAGCAAATGGAAGGAAAGGCAGAGAAAGCGTCCGTTTTTGTGGTTGCCGTAACCGATAAAGAAGGGGCGTATGCTTATCCCGACATTGTGAAATTTAGTATTCACGAGAGTCATCAGAAAGATTATCTGAAAGCGGCTGACTTTATCAATTATTCGGCTGATATCTGCATCCTTCAACATGAGTATGGCATTTTTGGCGGAACCAGCGGAGTGTATATCCTCCCACTAATCAACCGGCTTAAAGTGCCATTGCTTGTTACTTTCCACACTGTTTTGAGAGACCCCTCATTTAGCGAAAAGGCTATTCTTCGCGAAATCGGAAAACAAGCAGATAAAATAGTAGTTATGAGCAAAATGGCGGTAAAATTCCTGGTTGATATTTACCAGATACCGCGAAAAAAAATCGTTATCATCCAGCATGGATTTCCTGTTTTCGACTATGAAAATCATGATAAATACAAACAGAAATTTCATCTCAAAAGTAAAATCACCATAACAACTTTTGGTCTGCTCAGCAGGGACAAAGGAATAGAAACCGTGCTAAAAGCTTTGCCGAAGGTAGTTGAGAAATATCCCGGTGTGGTTTATCAGATTCTGGGAAAAACCCATCCGGGGGTGATAAAAGTATCGGGCGAAGAGTACCGCCATTATCTGAAAAGGCTGGTACAGAAAAACAACCTGGAGAAACACGTGATGTTTATTGACGGTTTTCTCGAAGAGCCTGATTTGTGTGCTTATCTTTCGGCTACGGATATTTACATTACGCCCTATCCCAATGTAACACAGATTACGAGCGGGACGTTGGCCTATGCGGTAGGTTCGGGTGCAGCGGTAGTTTCCACCCCTTACTGGCATGCTGCGGAGCTGATTGATAAAGGCAGGGGTCGTCTTTTCCCGTTTAACGACCACGAAGCGCTTACCAATGTGCTGATTGATTTGCTGGACCATCCTGCTAAAATGCAGGCAATACGCAACCGGGCTTACGCTTATGGTCAAAAAGTTACCTGGCCTTTGCAGGGGAAAAAATATTTGAGAGCTGCCGAGCACGCCCTGAGAAAATACCACAGACCCAACCAGCCAAAAGAAAAAATTGTTGATCTGACAATTTTGCCTTCACTGGATTTGACACATTTCAGGCTGCTTACGGATACTACCGGAATCCTGCAGCATGCCCGATACAGTATTCCAGATTATCGTCACGGCTATTGCCTCGATGATAATGCGCGGGCGTTGCTGGTTATGAATATGGCTTATGAAAGACAAAAAGAACCGGAAGCCATCAACTTTATGTCGGTTTATCTTTCTTACATCAATTACATGCAAAACCCGGATGGCAGCTTTCGGAATTTTCTCAGCTACGGCCATAAATTTCTTGATAAAAAAAGCTCGGAAGATGCCTTTGGCCGGACGATTTGGGCCTTGGGCTATCTGCTGGCCCATGCGCCGAACGATGCTTTTTTTCAGATAGCTCATCAGCTTTTTAATCAGTCGTTCGGTATTTTTAAAGATTTAAAAAGCCTCCGGGGAATTGCCAATACGATGCTGGGTATCCGCCATTATCTCGAACGTTTTCCTTACGATGAAGGAATGGTGAATATTATGAATGACCTTGCCGGTAAATTAACGGATGCCTTTGAAGAGGAGAATAGCCCGGACTGGCATTGGTTTGAGCCGATTTTGACTTACGATAACGGATTGTTGCCTGCTGCTTTGTTTTATGCTTATGAGAAAACGGAGCAAACCAAATACCTGAAGGTAGCCGAAGAAAGTATGAATTTTCTGGAAAGTGTTACTTTCAAGGGTGATCATTTCGCACTCGTAGGAAACGATGGGTGGTACCGGAAAGGGGGGAAACGTGCCAGATTTGCCCAACAACCTGTTGATGCTATGGGAATGGTACTTATGTACGAAAAAGCGTATCTCAGTACAGAGAATAAAAAAGATTACCTCAATAAAATGTTTATAGCATTCAAGTGGTTTCTCGGTGAAAATGATTTGCGTATTCCTTTGTTTGATTATGAGACCAAAGGCTGTTGCGACGGACTGGAAAAGGATGGGGTAAACCGTAACCAGGGAGCCGAAAGTTTGTTGGCCTATTTGTTATCACACATGATTGTGCTGGAGGCTTTTGAAAAAGAAAAAACCACTTAAAAATGAGCCAAAATGGAAATAGTAACCCGTTATTCCCGTAATCCCATCCTCACCAAAGACGATGTGCCGTATCCTGTGGTTACCGTACACAACGCTGCCGTGGTGAAGTACAACGGAAAGTACATTATGGTTTTCCGTTCGCATTTGCATAACGGCCGCAGCATTTTGGGAATTGCCGACAGTGAGAACGGCATTGATTTTAAAGTCCGGAAGAAACCTTTTATGACGCCTGACGACAAAAGCCCGTACAGCGAATATGAATCCTGGAGTATTGAAGACCCGCGGATTACCTGTATTGACGGAGAATACATGATTACTTATAGCGCTTATTCGCCCCACGGTATTCGTATCGGCCTGGCAAAAACCCGTGATTTTGAAACGGTGGAACGCTTTTCCATGATTACCGAAGCCGACTACCGTAATGTGGTGCTGTTTCCCGAAAAATTTAACGGTCTTTATGCCCGGCTTGACCGGCCACATTCGGAGATAAGTCCCTGGAGCATCTGGATTTCCTGGTCGCCTGATTTGAAGTATTGGGGTGAATCGCAACGGATTATGGACCCGGGGCAGTATCATTGGGACGAAATGAAAATAGGGCCAGGAGCGCCACCCGTAAAAACCGAAAAAGGATGGCTGAGCATTTATCACGGTGTTTTTCCCACCATGGATGGAAGTGTTTACCGGCTGGGCGTTGCACTGCACGATTTACACAATCCTTCCAGGATTATCGGCGTAGGTGACGACTGGATTCTTCAGCCGGAAGACCCGTGGGAAATTACAGGTTATGTGCACAATGTTGTGTTTTGTTGTGCCGCCGTTCCCGGTGATGATGGTACGGTACGGATTTACTGGGGAGGAGCCGATACGGTTATGTGTACCGGTACAGCCCGTATCGATGATTTGGTGGAAATGTGCCTGACAAAAACGAGAAAAGCCATTCCGTAAAGGGAACATGAAAACTTTACAAAACATAAAGATAGCCATATTATCACCGGCATGCTGGCGGACGCCGCCGCGAAAATACGGTCCGTGGGAGCAGGTAGCTTCCAATATTGCCGGGGGATTTGTTGAAAGAGGTTACGATGTTACCCTTTTTGCTACGGCCGATTCGCTTACGGCCGGAAAACTTGAGGCTGTTTGTGACCAACCTTACGGTGAACATCCCGAAATGGATGCCAAAGTGTGCGAGTGTTTGCACATTTCTCATTTTATGGAAATGGCACATAACTTTGATATCCTGCATAACAACTACGATTTTCTTCCATTGACTTATTCCCGGCTGGTGCCCGTACCGATGGTAACCACCATTCACGGATTTTCTTCTCCGAAAATCCTTCCGGTGTATAAAAAATACAACAACACCTCTTATTATGTCTCCATCAGTAACTCCGACCGGAGCCCGGAGCTGGATTATATTGCCACAGTGTACAACGGTATCAGGCCGGAAGAATTTCACTTTCGTGAAGAAACAGGGAGTTATTTGTTGTTTTTCGGCAGGATTCATCCTGAAAAGGGGACATACGAAGCTATTCAGATTGCCCGGAAAGCCGGAATGCGTCTGATTATTTCCGGGCTGATACAAGATGAAGAATATTTTAAGGCAAAAGTGCAACCTTTTGTGGATGACAAAACGGTTGTCTATGTGGGTAATTCGGGGCCTGCCCGGCGCGATGAGCTACTGGGAGGCGCTTTTGCGTTGTTGCATCCCATTAGTTTTGAAGAACCTTTCGGCCTGAGTGTGGTCGAAGCCATGATGTGCGGTACGCCCGTTGTGGCCTTTCGCAGGGGTTCCATGCCCGAGCTGATTGCGCACGGCGAAACCGGCTTTCTGGTTAATGATATCGCCGGAGCGGTGGCCGTTATTCCGGAAGTGGGAAAGATCAACCGTTCCAATTGCCGGCAGCGGGCCATGGAGCACTTTAGTATGGATAAAATGATAGCGGGCTATTTGGCTGTTTACAGAAAAATCCTGTTAGCATAAACCGGCATTGGTCAGGGCACACGTAGCGCGGGATTAATAGGGATACAGCAATTTCGGGCCTGAATTTTGTCCATTAAATCAACAACTTCAATTTTTAGCCGATGTCAAATGTTCCAGCAGGTCGTTTAATTTAAATTTTACAATACCGGAGCGGGTATCGGAAGCAGCATAAGGTAAAACAATCCACTCGTTGTGCAGCAGTGCACCGCAGGCGTAAACCACGTTGGGCACATATCCGTTTCGTTCGCTCTCTCTCGGGACCAGCAGTGGTTCTTTCAGCTCGGCAATCACTTTTGAAGGATCTTCCAGGTCAAGCAAAAGTGCTCCAATAGAGTAAGTGCGAACAGGCCCTACGCCATGGGTGAGCAACAACCAGCCCTTTTCCGTTTTAATGGGAGAACCGCTGTTACCGATTTGGATATATTCCCAGAAAAATTTCGGCTCCCGGATTAAAATGGGGTTTTCCCAGTAATTCAACCGGTTACTGTACATAATATAAAGGTTTTCGTTATCGTTGCGTGAGATAATAGCGTATTTCCCGTTGATTTTTTCGGGAAAAAGCGCCATCCCTTTGTTTTGTGAACCCCGCCCGATCATAGTACTGATTCTAAACCGGTAGAAATCTTTGGTCTCAATGAGCTGTGGAAGGATGGAAATTCCGTTGTAAGCTGTGTAAGGAGCATAATAGGTAACAGAACCATTACCATTGCTGAAAGCCACAAAACGGGCATCTTCAATGGCCCGGATATCCGTCGTTGACCGGGGGAAAATAGCACGTTCCGAAAGATCAGATTCGTCATTAAATTCAATTTCGTAATTGGACCGGATAATCCAGTACAGTGTATCAATGGCTGATTCTTCTGTTCGGGTAAGGCTCCCTTTTTCTTTAAAATGTTTTACGCTTTCATCCAGTTCATCGGAGGTAAACGAATCCAGCAAATCATCAAAAATGGCTTCCACTGCTTTGTAATGGCCCATATCCGAAAGCTTCATGATAAAATCCTGTTTGCTGTATTCTACAGAATGGATTATCTTGGCCATTTCCACGAGATGGCTGAGGTTGTCCATTTCAATGTTTCCCTCTTTGTCCAGCAAGCCGCTGCGGAATACAACGGATGACATGTGTCCTTCACCCACAGCCCGAAAACTAATAATTACTTTTAAATTGTTGTTGGCGATATCCGCAGAGGTTTGAAAAGGATGAGGAATGATGGAGGGATTAAACAAGGCAGCAGACTCTATGGAGTATTCCAGCGTGAAGTAGGCCCCTATGAGGAGTTTGTTCTCCAAAGAAAGATCATTATAAATAGTGATATCGAGATGTTTGATAATTTCATCAAAATTATCCTTAAAAATACGCTTTACATTTTTGTGACGTTTTTCAAAGTTAGTGATAATCTGGTCTAATATTCGGGCATTCTCCTTTTCAGGATGATTCAGCACACGGTCAAAGACTTTATAAATTCTTACTTTATCCAGATCGAGGAGTTTTGTAATGACCCTGCTTTCATCCGGTAGAAAGGAAAGTTTCTGCCGGTAAATCTTTACCTGGCTTTGGGAGTAATTCATGATTTGATTTTAAAAAAAGCTAAAATAAACGTTTAATGATAAAATTCCAAATGGTTTGTGACAAAAAAACGAAATGGAAATATTTGTTTTTCAAAGGGTTCTGTTTTAAATTTCAAAACATCTTTTCAGAAAGTCTCCCACAGCAGGGAAAATCTTTTCAGGCATTTCCACAAAACCCATGTGGCCTGTTTTGTCAAGAATGATCGCTTCTGCATGAGCGGGAAGATGCAACTGAGGCAGGATTTTCTCCAACGGGATACGGGAATCCTGTTTCCCTGCCACAAAAAAAACCGGAAAAGCTGCTTTTTTCAATATCTCAAGGTTGTCCTCCCGGTCGCGCATACCTGCCAGCGCAGCCGTTACGCTTTGTGCCGGGGTTTGAAACGACATTTGCCTGAGATGATCTATTTCCCTGGTAAAACGGGCTACATTTTCTTCCGCAAAAAGCAGGGGAATAAATCTTGCAATAAAATCTTTGTGGTCTCTCTTTACAATTTCCATGGTGCGGGTACGGTTTTCTTTACCCCCGGCATTATCCGCAGCAGCCTGCGAATGAAAGAGCACCAGACCCCGGAGAAATTTCGGAAATTTTTTGGCAAAAGCCAGCGATACATAACCGCCCATGGAGTGTCCGATGAGTATGGTTTTTGTAATGTTTTCGGCTTCCATGGCTGCTTTCACTACGTCGGCCATGAACGGCATGCTATGATTTTCACTAAAAACCGCTGTTTTCCCAAAGCCGGGTAAGTCAACAGCCAGCACCCTAAACGTTGGTTTCAGAAAGTCAATAAAAGAATCCCATACATGCATATCTTCCAAAAAGCCATGCAGCAGAACAATGGAATTTCCTTCGCCTTCAACAAGATAATTTACCTGCTTTCCCTGCCATATTATCTGTTTTTCCATAACTTTTATTTTTGGGTAAAAATAGGGAGATTTCTGAAAAAGCAAATCATTTGTTTGCAGATTATCCCGCTTTATTCATGCAAGAGTTATGCGAATTGTATGAATTAGCGCTGTTCCGGATTTGCCTGCCCGTCGTACTACTAAGGCAGGCGTGGCAATCCGGAGCTTTTTAAGATGGAGATTTAAAAACTTCTGATCCCAAAAGGCAGGGTTTGTAAAATCCGACCGAAGGGAGACAAAATTCAAATCAAAAACCTCCGATTGCCCATCGTTAGTCGGGAATCAGGCCGCTTCTTCAAATTTCCTTTAGATTTAATCCGTTATCTTTGTCTTCAACTATTTCGGATATGAAAATACTGGTCGTAGAAGATGAAAAAAATCTGCTGGAAACAGTGACGGTTTTCCTGCAAAAGGAGGGCTTTGTCTGCGAAAAGGCAGATTCTTATTTTGCGGCAGAGGATAAGATGGCGGCTTTCGACTATGATGTAATAATTCTTGATATTACCCTGCCTGATGGCAACGGCCTTGACCTGCTTGAAAAAATAAAAGAAATTTATACCGAAACCGGGGTTATTATTGTCTCTGCCCGCAATTCGCTGGACGACAGACTAAAAGGTCTTGACCTCGGCGCTGATGATTACATTACCAAACCGTTTCACCTTTCGGAACTTAACTCCAGAATCCGTGCGGTTTTGAGAAGAAAGAAATTCAACGGCACGAAAGAGCTTGTTTTCAGGGAGTTCAGGTTGCTGCCCGAGCAAAGGGAAGTGTTTGTGGGAGATAAAAAGCTGCAGCTTACGCCGAAAGAGTATGAGTTGTTGCTCTATTTTGTGATCAACAAAAACAGGATGCTTACAAGACAATCTATTGCTGAGCACCTGTGGGGCGACTATATAGATATGTCCGATCATTTTGATTTCGTATATACCCATTTGAATAATTTGCGTAAAAAGATTAAGCAGGCCGGAGGTAACGATTACATAAGAACCGTTTACGGTATCGGCTATAAAATGGAGGCGGAATGAGATTGCTCAAAAAGATAAACCGGAGTTATCTTATCAGCTCTGCCGTGGTGCTTGTCATCGGCTTGCTGGCATTTTATTTTCTTATCAACCGCATTGCTTCACGGGAAATTATTGAGGGATTGCATGCCAGCAAAGCCCGTATTGTTCACGAGCTTGGGCAACATAAGACGGTTCTTCGCCTTTATCCTTTAATTGAGGTGGAAGAAACTCAAAAAACAGGATCCGAATTTATGAAAGACACCACCATTTTTGATCCTATTGAAGGTGAAAATGAGGTTTTTAAAGAGCTGAACACTTTCCGGGAAATAAACGGTAAGCTCTACCACATTACCATCCGGGCGATTGCAGTGGAAAAAGAGGACATTGTCATGAGTATTTTCCTCAGCATCATGGCGATTTTTTTGCTGCTTATAGGTGTGCTTTATTTTATCAATAAAAGCGCTACTTCCACCGTGTGGCGTCCTTTTTATCAAAACCTGACCATCCTTAAGAACTTTTCGCTGGAGGAGAACCGGGAAATCTCCCTTCAGAAGACCGGCATCACGGAATTTGATGAACTCAACGAGGTTATTACCAAACTTACCGAAAAAGTATCCACTGATTATCTGAATCTGAAAGAGTTTACCGAAAATGCTTCGCACGAAATCCAAACACCGTTGTCGGTTATTTTACTGAATCTTGAAGAAGTCCTTCAGCAAAACCTTCCCGAAGCGGAACTGACAAAAATTTATCATACCTACGAAGCGGCCAAACGTCTTTCCACGTTAAACCAGCATCTGCTTTTGCTCACCAAGATTGAAAACGGACAATTTGTTGCGGAAAAGCTCTTTCTTAACAAGGTTATTCAAAACAGACTAAAGGCGCTCAGCCCGCTTATTGACAGTGCTAGTCTCCGTGTCCGGCTTGAAAGGCAGGGAGATTTTCCGGTTAAAATGCATGAAGCGTTGGCAGAAACACTGGTTAACAATTTGCTTTCCAATGCTATAAAACACAACAACGAAGGAGGAAGTATCCGAATCAATATTTCCGGTAACGGATTTGAAATTTGCAACACGGGCAAAGGGAAGCCGCTCTCCGGAAATGAAATTTTTAACCGCTTCGTGAAGAAAGATTCTCAGGGGCTGGGCCTCGGGCTGGCCATCGTCAAGCGAATTTGCGATACGCATAAGCTGGAGATAAGTTATGCGTATTTGGAAAAAATGCATTGTTTTCGGATAACATATCGAAGTTGAATTTTGTGATTTCTCCACATTTTTATGCGCAGCCAATTGAAAATGTCATCTACTCCGTTACAAAATCCAAATAATTTGTTCTGTCACTGACTTTCCATGAAGCTTCCGGATAGGTGTCGAGCCATAACCGGGGGGGCTTATTGTTTTTGGAAGTCCATTTGAATTCGTATCCAAAAAGTTTTCCATCGCGTTCCTCCACAAAATCTACCTCTTTTCCCGACCACGTTCTCCAGAAAAAATTATTTGCGTAAACGGGGGTATAAGCTTGTTTCTTTATGCGTTCCATCACAAGAAAATTTTCCCATAATTGTCCTTTATCATTCCGCATGTTTAAAGGGTTAAAGTTGGCAATCACTGCATTTCTGATGCCCGTATCATAAAAGTAATACTTTGCCTTTTTTGAGATTTCTTTTCTTAGATTGTTACTATATCCTCTGAGTGTAAAGATGATAAAGGCTTTCTCAAGCAATTCGATATAGCGTTTTACCGTTTTGTTGTCAATTTTCAGGTTTTGTGACAACTCATTGATGGATACTTCACTACCGATTTGAAAAGCCAGCAACCTGAGAAGGTCTAATAACAGTTGCGGGCTTTTAATCCTCTCAAATTCAAGAATATCTTTAAACAAATAAGAACCTGTCAGTTCTTTCAGAATATTCGTTTTTTCATTGACAGTATCTGCGGTTATAACGGCCGGATAGCTTCCGTAGATTAAGAACTCTTCCAATTTTTCTGATAGTTCGAAATGGTTCAGATGATGGAGCATTTCCATTTGTGCAACAGGATAAAGCATCAGGGTGGTTTTTCTTCCCGTTAAAGGTTCACCGACCTGACCTGCCAGCTCGAAAGAGGATGAGCCGGTTGCAATAATCTGAATTCCGGGAATATGATCTACCATAAGTTTTATGCCTATCCCGATATGGGAAATCTTTTGGGCTTCATCAATAGCAATCATATCATATCCTTCGCAAAAAGTGGATATTTCTTTTAATGATTGGGATCCAAGTACCTGATGGACAGTCATGTCATCTCCGGTTACCTTTTTAACCTTTACCGGGGTTGTGGACAAAAAATCCTCCATAAGTGTCGTTTTCCCCACCTGACGCGGACCGAGAATAATCAGTGCTTTGTTTGGTTTTAGGTAAGGACTAAGATTCTGATATATGCGATAGATTTTCATTTTTTACTGCAAATATAGTATATCTGGTCTTCAAATCCAAAAAATATGTGAATTTTCAGGAGTGCTACTCCCAAAAATAATCGAATTTTTGAGAATTTCTATTATTTCATTATTGTTTATGTTGTTCCCGATTTGGCAAACCCACCCGGCAGCAGTAGTAACGAATCTTTCCGGTTAAAAGAGCAAACAGAATATCCTCTTTAGATTTCCTTTAGATTTTCATTATAATTTCGCATATTATTTTTTTAAAAGTTAAAAATTTATCAGGTTAGCCCAACCTTATTTCACAGGGAGCATCTTATATCAACGGAACGAAGTTTGAAGACAAGGAACATACAGAAAATTGTAAAAGGCTGTGTGCAGCATAATGGCCGGGCACAAAAGACCCTTTATGACATGTATGCAGCTAAAATGATGGGACTTTGTCTGCGATATACAAAAAACAAATCCGATGCAGAGGATATTTTTCAGGAAGGATCCATCAAGGTATTTGAAAATATTCATCAGCTGCAGAAAGTGGAAACGCTGGAGTGGTGGATAAAAAAGATCTTTATCAATGAAGCATTGCAATTATTTAAGCACCGTAAAAAAACAGATTTCGCCTATGATTATAATTCTACACCGTTACCAACCCGTGAAACTAACGAAATTTTACAAAGACTGGGGGTAGAAGAAATAACCCAACTTATACAGGAACTTCCTTCCGGCATGCAAATGGTTTTAAATCTGTATATTATTGAAGGCTATCCGCATAAGGAAATTGCAAAATTAATGGGCATTTCCGAAGGTACCACAAAATCACAACTACATGATGCAAGGAAGATTTTGCAGAAAAAACTTATCCAAAGCTATCAATAAATTAACGACACGTGATGGAAGAAACTAAACATAACAAAGCCTTTGACGAACTGCTCCGGTCAAAATACCGGAATGAGAAGACGAAACCGGCTGCCCATCTTTGGAAAAACATCCAAAGTCAGCTTCCGGCAGCGCCTGTACCTGTAAAGCCCTGGTATTTATCCAAAGCTGTGCTTATCGGAGGTTCCGTTGTTGCCGTTTTGGGCGTTACCTCTGTGTTGTTGTACTTTATTTACCTGAAGCCCCTCCGGCTTTCATCGCATTTTGTTTCTGCTTCCAAACCCATACCTTCTGCCTCACCTAATGTAAAATTAAAGAGTAACAAAACTTCTTCAACAGTCACCCTGCAAACTTCCAATTCAAAGACCCGTACATCTTCAGTTAAAAAAAAGAAAGCGGGAACAATTTCGACACAAAAAAAACTTGTAGCGGCTAAGACATTGTCTTCTTCTTTGGGGAAAGAAAAGAAAATGGTTTCCAACGAAATCACCAAAACATCTTCTTTAGAGAATAGTCAAAATGCCGGCCGTAATGTATTTCTAATCACGTCAATGAAAAAGATAAATTTTACGTTTCCGCCTGTTATTGCTTCTGTTGCTGTCAGGCCTGTTGTTTTTGCTGCTACAGAGCCTGAATCTATCGCATTACCTGCAGCAAAGAAAAAACAGCAGGTTTTAACAAAGCAAAAATCTGTTAAAAAAACAAGGAGCCAAAAGGCAGTAAATAAACACAGATATCAGGCTGCAAAAAGCCAACAGAATAAGTCAGCAAAACAGCAGAAACTGAAAAAATCATTCCTCCATCCCTGGTCAATAGAAGTTTTTCTGATGCCGGAGTTATCTTCCCGGTTTGTAGCCCCTAATCCGGATTACACACAGGGAGTATATACTCCTTCTTATTTTAACAGCCGTGAGCATTATACTTTAAACTATTCTTACGGTCTTTTGGTTGACTATCGTTTTCTTCATTCGCTGAGTATCGAAACAGGGCTGTCATACTATGTTTATACCGTTGATTTTTCCACACAAGGTTCCTATCTTGAAAAGACAGGGGAGCATTCCGGTGTGGTTTACACCTCTTCCGGACAGGTAGGCTTAAATATTAATCAAGTTGACAGTTTGGACAATCAGGCAATGTTAAACTCTTTCTCACGTTTCGATTATCTGTCGGTTCCTTTTATTTTAAAATATTATCCGTTTAAAAACCTGTATATAAATGCCGGTCCAACTATTGATTACTTCTTCAGACAATCGAACAAATGGAAAAAGCATGATCAGGAAGGTGATTTTAATGTTGAATCCGGAGACATCGAAGGGATTAACAGGTTCAACATTAGTTTTATTTTCGGGGTGGGATATGAGCAAAAGATATGGAAGAATTTCAGTTTCTCTGTTAACCCGACGATCAGGGTTCATTTAAGAAATTTAAATCCGTACAGTACGGTAAAGGCCTACCCGTTTAATGCCGGCTTTCGTGTATCCCTGCGATATGGGCTGTAAAAATATAAATATTAAAAAATAATTTGTTATGAGACAGGAATTTTTTGGAAACGAAATCGTTGCACCGCAACCGGAAATAGTACTGGTGAATAAATGGAAGCAAATGGAGTTTTTTGTGGAAAAAGTTTTTGCTCAGCCAAATTTGAATGCCATCGACATGCTGCTTCAAATTAGTCAGTACCTAAAAAACCACCGGGAATTACATTATGCTAATTTTCAGGGTGGCGAAGAAGATTTAAAGCGATTTTACACCGAGGATTTATCACGCCGGATTACCTTCTCCAGCGAGAAAATAGCTCATAACTTTGCCTTGGGTCAACAGCAAAAACTTTATCGTAACGACATAAGCTCCGAAATAGTTGCCCGTTCCTATGCCAAAAGAGTGCTTGACTTACACAATCCGAAGATTTTCCCCCCACAGGAACTTTCCCACAGGCTCATTTATCTATTTATGTTTGAAAGTGTTATACGAGGTTTGTCAACCCGGGATGGATTAAAATATTTTGAAAATCTGAAGGGGTAAACCCAACCTTTTTCCCCGTGATGCATCTTTAATGTAGAAAACATTCAGTATTTATATCAATTAAAATCTTTATCCCATGAAAAAATTAGTAATTAGTTTAAAAATTGTATTGCCGGCAGTTGCACTCATCTTTCTGGTTAGTGCCTGCCGGAAATCAGCTCCAACCATACCGGCCAAAGTAAAGTCAGCTACTGTAACTTTTAAGGTTACCGCAGCAAAAACCGTATTCAAAAGTACCGTTGCTGCTAACGGAACGCTTATTACGGTAAAAGGAGGCACAATTGATCTGACATCAGCCTGGATTTATTTTGGCCAAATAAACATTCAGGAGAATACAGGTAATGAAAACCAACAAACGGGTGGAGCAGACCATGAATCATCTACAGAGACCAAAGCCAATGATTCTGCCGATATTTACCTGCCCGGACCTTATGCCTTTAATGTCTTGAGCGATACTATTACGCTGAGCAACGTTCAGGTTTATCCCGGAACTTTCAAAAAAGTAGATTTAACTTTTATTCCTAAAAATGATACCGTTTTTAACGGAAACTCTATTGTAATTAAAGGCTGGTTCACAGCAGCTGGCGGGTCAGCCGTACAGGTTGTATTACAATCAAAGTTTGCACAGCAAATTGAACTAAAGCTGGCCAAAGGAATTACGGTAACAGCCAACAGCAAGGTTTCACTGTCTATTGTATTTAATTTAAATAAATGGCTAAATACCATAGACTTAACGAAGGCAACTAAAACTTCCGGAAAAATTTTAATTGATGCTACTCACAATCAGGGAATGTTAAAAAACTTTGAAGCCGCACTTTCAAATCAGGGCATGGAAATCAACGAGGATCATGGAGACACAAGCTCTGGTAGCGATAATGGAACTGAAACTGGTAGCGACAGCAGCAGTGATTAAATCAATTTGTGTTCATCAATTATAACTTGCTCTAATTATTACAACCGGACTTAAAATCGTTAACCGATTTTGAGTTTGGCTGTTTTTAATTACTATACGAAGCAGGATGAAAGTATTTCTTAATCTTTAAACAATTTTATTTCTCTTAAAAAGGTTTAAAACACAACTTATGCAATCACAAAAACAGGTCAATTTTTTCAATGCTACCTACAACTGGGGGAATAAGATTATTTTACTGATTGATAATGACGAAATAAATTCAAAGATAATTTCTCCTTTTTTTTAGATCTATTTCCTGCCGTCTTATTTGCAGAACCGATCCCATAGAAGGATTAAACTATTTAAAAGAACAACCTGTTGATCTGGTTCTAACAGAATTATATTTCAAAAAGTTACATGGAATAAATTTAATCCGGCAAATCAGAAAAATCAATGGATCTATTCCTATTATTGTCCAATCTTCACTAATTTATGTTTATGAAAATGAAAAAGAAACTTACCTGAAGGCCGGTTGTGCTTTCTATTTTACCAAACCTACTGATTTTAAAAAGCTTATGCGTACGATTGACATTTGCCTAAAGCCTTCCTTACCAAACTGAAGCTAGAGAAAAAACATGACACATAGGAGAAAACAAGCCTTTTTTTGGGCAGCAATTTATTTCAGAATATTATATGTTCACTTTGAGAATATTATAGTACACATTCCATTTCCTTCGGTCGCCGTTAATGGCTGGCAACTTGCATCACGAGCATTTGCCGGTGGACGCAAAAGCTATCGTACAAAGCAACAATGGAAGAGTTTTTTTGGCGCTCTCATCAATCCACAATTTGCATCCAGGTGGTTTAAAATTCTCAAATCGCCCGATCTTCTTCTGATTGCCACACACCGTCCGTGGCTTTATCTCAAGCCTTTCAGGGTCTATATGTCAATCAGATGGACGAAAAAACAAAAAATAAAAGTCATCCTCGATACCTATCAATTTATCCTAAGCAAAGGAGAAGCATTCATGCAGGTGATTACCCGCAGCAGCGGTGTAGAAATTACACGTTTTAAACTCAACGACACCATCAAAGGTGTTTTGACTTTGGGGTATGATTACAGGTACCGGAAAGAAGGTGAACTGGTTTTATTTTTTGAATGCAATCAGCTTGGCGGAAGGATTGTAGCTGCAGCATTCTCATTTGAAGAATTGGAACCAGGACAATGGGCTTGCAGGATTGGTTGTGTTCAGGGACATGCTCTTGATCCTGATAATGAGAATTTATCAAAAACAGTACAAAAACTGATATACGGCCTCCGTCCAAAATCATTTATTGTTTTTGTGGTCCAGGAGTTTTCACGGCAATTGGGTTTGACTGCTGTTTATGGAGTTGGTGATAGTATCCAGGCTTATCGCCGCAAACATTTAATTCATCTTCCCAAGAGGCATGCCATACATTTTGATTACAACGCAATTTGGAGCGAGTGTGGCGGTCAACCGGACAGCGATGGCTGGTATGAGCTACCACTGACACCGGTTCGTAAAAATATTCAGGAGGTCAAAACGAACAAACGTGCACTCTATCGCAGGCGGTATCTTTTGCTTGATGAACTTTCGTTGAAAATTGCCGATACCGTAAAAAATTTGTCATCTGATGGTTTATAGTAGGATAAAACAGACATTCACTTGCAACTACCCGGGTAGTCGATTACATAACTTTAATGTACAACATTTTAGTATGAATTAAGTGAGGAATTTGAATAGAAAATCGGGCTGTCTTTACAATGCTTCACTGCATCCCTCTTTCATACCGGGCAGGTACAATAAATTTCTTTTAACCCCGAAAGTCCTTCCTTTCCGGCAACCTGGCTCAAATCAAAAACTTCAAATTTCCTTTAGATTTCCATTGTATTTTCGTCGTATTATTCATCAAAAAACTTAAAAAATGAAAAAGTATTCAATGATTTTGTCGGCCATGCTTATGGCCATCAGCTTTACTGCCTTGAGTCAAACCAGTGTTCCTGCTGCAGTAAAAACAGCTTTCGGTAAAAAGTTCCCAACGGTTAAAAAGGTTGACTGGTCCAAAGAAGGCAAAACCGAATGGGAAGCCGAATTTGAACGCAATGAAAAAGACATGTCGGCCAACTTCGACTTACAGGGTAACTGGAAAGAAACCGAAACTGATATGGAAGAAGATACTGTTCCTTTCGTCGTACTGAATGTTTTGAAAGCCAAATTTCCAGGTTACAAGGTAAAAGATGCTGCTTTTACGAAAACCCCCAGATTTAGTGCTTACGAAATCGTCATTAAAAAAGGCGAAAGCAAAAAAGAAATCACCATCGACAAAAAAGGGAAAATACTGAAAACGGAAAATGGCGGCGAAGAAAATGATTAAACGGATAGAGATGCCATAGAACCGGAGCCTCTTTCTTATAACAACATTCTCAGGTAATCAGTACCGGCTTGGGAAAAAGCGTTTTGTTGGTTCATCCTGATAAAATATCTTTTCCAAATCGAAATGCTGATTCCCCGGATCTTTTTATCCTCAAAATTTTTTAAAGCACCGTTTTTGCCTCGTGGGAGAGGCTGTTGTCCCCCGTTTCCCATCCAAAAATTATTCCCTATGGTAAAAAAGGCACACAAAATCTTAAAAAAGAAAGGGTTGTCTTTCTTATCTGATTTGTTCTTTGTCTCGCTGTTTATTCTATTATTTTCCTGGCCTTTTCAATTTCTGCAGGGGCAGACGCGTTTGGCACAATATATTGACAGCGCCCGTGTGAACAGCGTGCAAATCATCAGGTTACAGAAACAAATCCTCGTGTTGGAACTGGGAAAGAAAAATATTAAAGCGCTTTACGAGGCCCCAAAAGGTTATATCTCCTCCGATATAAATTTAACACCTTATTTCAATAACAACGGCGTATTGTTTACTGTCAACCCTTCTCCCGACGCCATCGGGTACGACATTGGCATTACCAACGGCGGTTTGTATTCGACGTTAATGAACGTGGACATTCCTGTTTTTGCCCGAAAGTCCATGCAAAATGCCCTGTTTTGGCAAGATCAGAAGATTAGCGGATTAAAAATTCTATTGAAAAACCTTTATTTTAACTTAAACCGTCAGGTTACCGGTTTGTATTTTACAACACTCGGTATTCAGCTATCTTATCTTACGCAGCAGGAGAGTGTCCGGCTGCTTTCGGGAGAAGTAAAAATTATGGAGCAACTTACCCGGAAAGGACTTTACCGGCTGGTGGATTATGAATTGTTAAAAACAACTCTATCCGGCGATTCCATAAAACTGCAAAACCTTGCCAATGCTTACCGGTTACAGCTTTTGCAATTAAAAAGTTTTAGCGGTATCTCCGACTCAACATTGAGATTACTGAAAATGGAAAAAATGGAGATATCCCAACCCGTAAAATCTGCTTCGTCATTTATTGCGCCTTACATTAACGACAGTTTGAGAGCTATTGCTCAAAACCGTTTGTTTAACAGCCGTTATCTCCCTAAGGTAATGTTGTATTCCAATGCCGGCCTGAATGCCGTTTCGCTCAACGGAATTGAAGAAAGGTTTGGGCTATCGGCGGGGGTCCGGCTCTCCTATACCCTGTTCGATGGCAAACAAAAGCAGGTCAGCAGGGAACAAAGTCTGGTACGGATTGACCAGGCACGGTCGCTCAAAAAAATAAAGATCAAAAACATCCGGCTGCAACGTTCCGCTTTGTTAAAGGCTATTGCGGAAACGAGAGACAATTTGCAAAAACAAGGTAAGCTGAAGTATAATTACCAAAATTTAATTGCTTTATACAAAGTTGAAGTACAAAAAGGGCAGGTGCCGGTTACCGGTTTTTTAATGGCTTTGAGAAATTACAACGATTTAAAACTCTCGTACGGTTTGCAGGAAATAAAGTTGTACAAATTAGTTAACGAATATAATTATTGGAATCATTAAACAATCCGGAAAGATGAACAGATTTTTCAGGTGGAATATTTTATGGATAGTGGCAGCATTGTTCGTTGCTACAGGCTGCAAACAAAATCCCGGAAAAAGCAGTAGTTCGGCGCTACGACTGCCTCTCCCCGGTGTTACCGTAACAACCCCCGTAAAGGAAAACAAAACCATCTACACTACATTTCAGGCCGTTAGCCGTTATTTGCAATCGGTTAATTTCAGAGCGCGAATTTCCGGTGTTGTTACCACTGTTTTCGTCCGGCCGGGAGATGAAATCAAAATACACCAGCCGCTGTTTATCATCAAGCCGATAGAAATGTCTGCTTTGGAAGGAGCCGGTACTTTGTCAGATAATTTGATCAACAGCCGCGATACTATTTTTTCTGATCAGCTTGCTTTTACCAAACAAGTGCTGGTGCAGGAAGGAGATTATGTACAGCCCGGAAGCTTGCTTGCTGTCGCATTTAAAGAAAGTTCCCTGGCAGCCGTTACTTATGTCCCCTTTTCGGAGGTTCCCTTAATCAAAAAAAACAGCCCCGGCACAGTGGAAATTCCCGGAAAACACAATGTTTCCTCCTATTTTCAGAAACAACTTTTTCTCGCCGACAATATCACCCAAACACAGCCTTATGTGGTGCCTTTGCCTCCAAAATTAAAGATTGCCGGCAGTATGAACCTTTTGGTGAAATTTAAGGTGAAAGAAATCAGGGATGGCATCTTTTTGCCGCGAAAAGCCATCCTGACCAATGTAGAAGAAACCTTATTTTGGATTATGAAGATGGTTAACGACACCACTGCAGTTAAAATTCCGGTAACGATTGGCTGGCAGGGAAAAAAACAGGTTCAAATTCTTTCAAACAGGGTTGAAGTAACAGACAAAGTAGTTACAGAAGGCGCTTATGGCCTGCCGGACACCGCTTATGTAAGAATTGCAAAATAAGACGCACGAAAATGTATAACTTTTACAATAAATTTAAAAGTCCGCTTTTTGTCCTGATGATCATTGTTGCGCTGGGTGGTGCTTACTCTTACAGCAAGATGAAAACGGAACTTTTTCCCAATGTAACTTTCCCGAAAATCAAAGTTATTGCGGACAACGGTCAGCAGCCGGTGGGCAAAATGCTGATTACGGTTACCCGCCCCCTCGAAGAAGCCATTAAGAAAAGTGAAAATCTGACTTTGCTCAAAAGTATCACCTCAAGAGGAAGCTGCGAAATTTCGGCATTTTACAACTGGAATGCCAACATTAATCTTGCCAAGCAACAAATTGAAGCCCGCATTGCAGAAATCAGAAGTCTTCTTCCTCCCGGAACGCAAATCCATATAGAAAAAATGAACCCCTCCATTTTGCCGGTGGAAGGCTACTCCCTCGAAGGAAACAAAAGTCCGGTAGAATTGAGATTGCTGGCGCTTTATACCGTGAAGCCTTTTCTGGAGCAAATCACCGGCGTCAGAAAAGTCGGTATCACGGGTGGAAAAATTAAAGAATACCAGCTACTGCTGAATATTGAGAAAATGAGCCGGTTGGGTATTACTCCCCAAATGGTAAAAAATATTTTGATGCAAACCGGTTTCATCCGTTCCAACGGATATGTGAATGATTATCGCCGTTTGTATTTGAGCTTAACCAATGCCAATATTAAAAATCTCCGGGCGCTTAAAAACACGATTATAAAAAGCACTTCAAAAGGCGTTATCCGGGTAAAAGATTTTGCCAAAGTACAAATTGGTGAACAGCGGCAATACGTGCGTATCAAAGCCAATGGCAAAAACGTGCCTCTTATTGCCGTGATAAAACAACCTGAAGCCAACCTGATGGCTATTAACAAGAAGGTTCAGAAAAGGATTAAAGAGCTGAACAATCATATCTTACCCAAAGGAGTCATTATCAGACCCTACTACAATCAATCATCATTTGTGGGTGATACTATCAAAAGTATCCGCGATGTGCTTTGGATTGGATTGTTGCTCGCCATTGTTGTAACCATTGTCTTTTTGCGTTCACTAAAAAGCGGTTTTATCATTTTGCTTAGCGTACCGTTATCGCTGGCATTTTCCCTCGTTATTCTTCATGCCTTTGGCTTTGATTTTAATATTATGACGCTGGGTGCCATAGCGGCGGCCATAGCACTGGTAATTGATGATTCGGTAGTGATTGTGGAGCAGATACACCGGACGCATGAGGAAAATCCGGACGAGGATTTCAAAAAAGTGGTTCCCAAAGCCATCAAATATCTGTTTCCGGCCATGGTTGGCTCCTCTTTGTCCACCATTGTCATTTTTTTACCCTTCGGGATTATGTCCGGAGTAGCCGGTGCTTACTTTAACATTATGGCCGAAACCATGATCATTACGCTGACGGCATCCTTTTTTATTACATGGATCGGACTTCCTGTATTTTATCTCGTCCTTTTCCCGAAAATGCACCAAAAACATCATAAATCCACCGGCTTAAAAAAACGAAACTGGGTTGGATATGTTATTCACAAACCCATTATTAGTGTTGTTTTGGTTTTGGCTTCACTAACGACCATGTATTTTATTTTTCCAAATCTCCCTTCAGGTTTCCTTCCGAAAATGGATGAAGGCTCTATTGTGCTTGATTTTGCTAGCCCGCCAGGGACAACGCTGAAAGAAACAGAAAAAATACTGGAAAAGATTGATGCTATTCTTGCTACCATTCCTGAAGTGGAATCCTATTCGCGACGGGCGGGAACGCAAATGGGATTTTTTATTACCGAGCCAAATAAGGGCGATTATCTGATACAGCTTAAAAAGAAAAGAAAGCGTACAACCACGGAGGTAAGTGACGAAATAAGAAAGAAAGTGGAAAAAGCAGTCCCTGCCCTGAGAGTTGATTTCGGGCAGGTAATTACTGATATGCTCGGTGATTTAATGAGTTCGGTACAACCTATTGATGTCAAAATATTTGGCGACAATGAAAAAATCATTCACAATTATTCAAAGAAAGTAGCAGCTCTGATAAAAAAAGTCCGGGGTACGGCGGATGTTTTTGATGGTATTGTGATTGCAGGCCCTGAAATTCAGGTTGTCCCGCAAACTGCCCGGTTGAAGCAATACCACCTTACTCCGCAGGCGCTTCAGTTTCAGATGCAAACGCGTACCGATGGCTCTGTTGTGGGCGCCATTCAGGATCCCATGCAGTTTACCAACATTCGGATGATTTATCCCGACAGAGACAGTACCGGCATCAAAGCTTTAGAGAAAGGAAAGCTGTTTCTTCCCAACGGAAGACTGATTCCCATGAAAGGGTTAGCCACTGTTCGTACCCTGAAAGGAGTAGCCGAGATAGACCGCGAAAACCTGAAAAAAGTTGGTTATGTTACAGCACGTCTCAACAACCGCGATTTGGGAAGCACGTTAAAAGCTATTCAGAAAACTATCCGTGAGCATATTCATCTGCCACCGGGCTACACCATTGAATACGGAGGCGCTTATCAGCAACAACAGCAGGCTTTTCACGAACTGGAACTTATCCTGTTTCTCGCTGCTTTGCTGGTGTTTACCGTTATTTTATTCCTTTACAGGAGACTGCGCGTGGCGCTCCTCATTATCTTTCTCACGCTGCTCGGACCTACCGGGAGCGCTTTGTTGCTTTATTTTTTACATATTCCCCTGAATGTGGGTAGTTATGTAGGTATCATTATGATTGTCGGAATTGTAGGGGAGGCCTCCATCTTTACCTATCTGCAGTATAACGAGGAGCGTAAAAAAGGTCTTTCGGTGGATGATTCCATTATTAATTCCATTTCTATCCGTTTACGGCCCAACTTAATGACGGCTTTGGCAGCCATTCTTGCCTTGCTGCCCCTTGCCATAGGGATTGGTACCGGAGCGCAAATGCACCAACCATTGGCAATCTCGGTTATTGGAGGTTTCCTGATGGCACTTCCCGTACTGCTCATAGCATTGCCAACATTTTTAAGGATGATTGAGAAAGACGTCAGGAAGCCGGAAAAGGCTGTCATGTCCAACACTGGCACGCATTTTTAGTACATGCATAAAGCTTCCGGCAGTTCAGAATAATATTTAGCACGGATAAAATATTGAAATACAATCTAATTTTTTTGAATAAAATGATTAATTTTAGAATATAATCAAATATATGTTATACATTTGTCGAATAATTGATTATAACCAAATAAAATGAATGAAATATTAAAGGCACTGGATAGCATAAATTTTTGGAATGCAAAGCCCGGGATTACTCCTGGCTTTATCCGGAAAGCTTATCTCAACAGAATAACAAAGTCTTTAAACAATAAACTTATAAAGGTTATTGTTGGACAGCGTCGTGTTGGTAAAAGCTACATAATCAGGCAAATAATTAACTATCTAATTGAAGAAAGAAGCGTTGACCCACGGAACATTTTTTATCTGAACAAAGAAATGTATGAATTTGAGTCAATAAACACAGCAGTCCGGCTGGCTGAAATTGTGAGGTTATATGAGAAGGAAATAACACCTGCAGGAAAGGTTTACCTTTTTATTGATGAGGTCCAAAACATTGCTGACTGGGAAAAAATAATTGTATCATTTGCACAACATCCGGTTAAAGATTACGAAGTTTTTATAACGGGGTCAAATGCTACCCTTCTTTCAGGAGAGCTGGCTTCTTTCTTATCGGGACGCTATATCGTATTTGAGGTATTTCCTTTTTCTTACAATGAATTTCTGGGGTATCATTCCTATGAGAATCAAAAACAAAACTTTATAAAATATTTTGAAACAAGTGGTTTGCCCGAAATTTATAACATAGAGTCTGATGAAATCCGTAAACACTATTTTCAATCTTTAAAAGACACAATTTTATTGAAAGACATAATGTACCGTCATAAAATCAGAGATTATGTTTTACTGGAAGACCTGTTTCTTTTGTTGTTGCACAATGTAGGAAACCAGACTTCTGTTCCTGCTATTATCAAATATTTTAAAAGCCGGAACCGTAAAACCGACTACTCAACTCTTTCGGCCTACCTTTCGTATATGGAAGAGGCCTTTATTGTCCGGCAGTCTCCAAGATACTTCATCAAAACAAAAGAACTGCTTTCAGGTGAAAAGAAATATTTTATAAACGACTTAGGTTTTAGAAACTATCTGTTTCCAAAGCTAAAAAGTGATATTGCGGCTATTCTTGAGAATATTGTTTTTTTGCATTTGCGCAACGCCGGATATACTGTTAGCACGGGATATGGGAATAATTTTGAGGTTGATTTTGTTGCCACAAAAAATGAATTTACAATTTATGTGCAAGTCGCCTACCTGCTGGCCACCGAAAAAACAATACAAAGGGAGTTTGGCGCCTTTGAAAAAATAAACGATCATTTTCCAAAATATGTTGTTTCCATGGACGACCTTCTGATGAAGTATTCTAAAGGGATTATTCATGAGAATATTTGGGGTTTTATTAATCATCTGACAAGCCTATAAAACCAACATTTCTTTCACTCAATGTCAATTTGAGGATATCCTCTGCAAAATTCCGGTAGTTGGTTTCGGCAGAGCACAGATAAGCAAAGATTTGTTTTCATCGTATGCGAAACATTCGAGCGCCGGGTGGGGGACTTATCAGATAAAATGTATTATCTTTAGAATTCCTTTAGATTTTCTTTCTATTTTCGTTCCGGCATTAAGAAATCCTTAACGAAAAACAGATGACAAGATATTTTACACGCTTGAAAAAAGCCGGATGGTTACTGCTTTTGGGCCTTCTGGCCAGTTGTCAGCAGCAGGGGACGCACTCTAAAACAGCGGCTTATGTGAAAACAGATACGGCCAAAGTTGTTTTGGCAACTTTTTACGATGAGATAAAAGGCTTTGGAACTATTCAGGCTACCAACGCGTTAGACCTCAAAGCTAAATTCGACGGAATTGTGCATTTTAACAATTTGAAAGGTCGTATTAAAAAGGGCACTGTTCTTTACACCATGGGTGGTCCGGAAATTGATCTGAAAAAGGAAAACCTGGAGAAAGCGCTGGCCAATGCCCAAACGCAGTACCGTTATTTCAAACAATATTATGAAGCCCAAAAATTATTGGTTGGGAAAGACTATTTGTCGAGAATTGACTTTGAAAAAGTAGTTCGTGATTTTGATAATGCCCAAAACAACCTGAACAAAGCCCAATATATGCTGGACTATTTTCTGTCTATGACCCGCTACAAAGCTCCTTTCAACGGCTATCTCGATGACCTGCAGGTTCAGCAGGGTGAAGATGCGGTTGTGGAACAGCTTTTGGGAACTTTTCAGGATGATGACCATATTAAACTCATCGCTCCGTTTTACGGTAATCCCAAAGAGCTGACGGAGAACAATATTTCTATAAAAATCAGTAACAAAATTTACCGGGGGAAATTGATTTATCTTGAAAAGGCTATCAATCCTTCCACCGGAGGCCATACGCTGTGGATTGCTCTTCAGGATTCTGCCCATCAGCTAAAAAGCGGAAATTATGTTTCCTTTTCTTTTCTTACAAACAAACACAAATCCGTTGCTGTTCCCACAGCTGCCCTTATCCGGCAGCAAAATAATTACTTTGTAATGGAAGTAATCAATAAAAAATATATAAAAATTCCTGTAAAACCCGGACTGGAAAGAAATGGTATGACAGAGATAAAAGAAGGTTTGAAAAAAGGTGCTGTCGTTTTAACAAAAGGTGCTTTTGAGGTTTTCTATGGGAATATCCGGAAAAGCAGGAAGGTTGCGGATTAATGACAAGCAGGAAGCATGAAAAAATCATTTGAAAATTTTGTCAGTCGCCCATTTTATTCATTGGCTATTGTTATCGTATTGGTAGCCACAGGAACCTGGAGTCTGTATAAGATGCCCGTGGATTATTTTCCGGGAATAAATTATCCTTTGATAAACGTCATCACGGAATATTCCGGTGTTTCTCCCAACGATATGGAAATTCTGGTTACCCGTCCCATCGAAAATGCTTTGCAGGGAATTCGTGGCGTGCAGCGAACATCTTCGGTAACAACCATGGGGCATTCGCAAGTTACGGTGGAATTCAGCAACAACTACTCCGTAATGGATGCCCGGCAACTTACCGCAGCAGCACTTTCCAATCTCGCAGGCCAATTGCCGCCGGGCGTTGTTCCGGTGATGGATAACCTCGGCAGCCGGATGCAGGAAGTTATCGGTTTTACTTTTACGAACCCTAAAGTCTCCCCTTCCCGGTTACGAGATATTGTTCAATACCGGATTAAGCCGGCTCTGTTAAGTCTGAATCATATTTCCAAAATAATTGTTTTGGGCGGGGAGAAACCTGCTTTTATTGTAGAACCCCATCCGCAAAAACTCCGATTGCTTCATTTAAGCCTGCTTGATATTGAGAAAGTGCTGAAAGACAACAACATTATTGTTTCCGGGCGTTATTTCGAAAAAAATTATTATGATATTCCCATTCGTGGAAATGGTCAGTACCAGAATCTTTCCGATTTGCAAAACCTCAAAGTAGCCACCCGTGCCAACGGACTTCCGGTGCTTTTAAAGGATATTGCACAAATTACCAAAGGGGGTTTACCCAGGCATTACAGGGTGCGGAGCGGAAAATATCCTGCTGTGGCGCTTATGGTGCAAAAGACAGAAGGTTCGGGTTCCATTAAAGTTGCTGTGTCGGTACAAAAGTCTTTGCAAACACTGCAAAAATTACTTCCTCCCGGCACGCAAATAGATAAATTCTACGACCAGTCGGAAATTCTAAGTGCATCCATGTCTGGGGTGCGGGAAGAAATTTACATAGGCGCTGTTCTTGCCATGTTGGTTTTGCTCCTTTTCCTTCGGCGCATAGCTCCTACGCTTATCGTTTCCATTACCATCCCTCTGGCGCTTATGTTTGCCACTACCATTATGTATGCCATTGGTTATACCCTGAATATGATTACATTGGCCGCCTTGACGCTGTCGCTTGGGATGGTGGTTGACGACTCTATTATCGTGCTGGAAATCATAGAGAAGTTTCTGGAAAAAGGAAAGTCATTAATTGAATCCATTCGGAGAGGGGTGAGTGAGATTTTTGCTGCCGACCTGAATGGTACGCTTACAACCATCATTGTTTTTCTTCCTTTGCTGTTTATTTCCGGATATATGAAGGACATGGTTACGCCTTTCGGGCTGACCATTACCCTCACGCTTCTCGGCTCTTTTCTTATTTCCATCACGGTCATCCCGGCGCTGGTTTACTGGAAAGGAGATTTGAAAGGTAAAAAGGTGAAAGAACCGGCTTTTTTGCAAAAATTTAAAGCTGTTAATGATAAAGTACTCCGTTTCTCCATGTCGCATAAAACGGGAGTTATTGCCGTGCTGATGCTGCTGTTTCTTGTGGGCGGCGGCCTGCTGCCCCTGACAAACAAGGCGAATATGCTTCCTCCTGTAGATGAAGGAGCTTTGTTGTTTGAGTATGTTATGCGTCCCGGGGTTTCTTTAAAAGAATCGGGAACGGTGGCCGAACAGTTGATGCGGGTAATACAAAAAAATCCCAATGTGGATAATATTTATCTGCGGATAGGATCGCCCTCAGACACTTATTATGTGGAAAGTGTGAACCGCGGCTCCATGTACATCAAACTGGTAGATAAAAAATACCGGACTGAAAGCGTTACGCAACTGATTAACGGATTTAAAAAACAGTTTGCCTCTTTTGATGGACTGGTTATCCTGTATCACCAGCCCACACAGGAGAATATTGATGAAAGTTTTAGCGGCCTGCCGGCTTTTTTTGGAGTTACCATAACAGGCCCTAATCTTGACACGCTTACCCGCCTGGCGTCTGTGGTGGAAAAAACGGCCAAAGCAACGGGAGATTTCAGCGACATTATTAATAACGCCAAATACCTTGTCCCACAGATAGATATTACACCCAATCGAGCCGAAATGGCCCGGTTTGGTATCACCGCCTTTGATTTGTATCAGGAACTAACTTTGGCTTTCAGAGGAGAGGTGGTTGCCCGGTTTGTAAAAGGACAAATACCTGTTTCGGTTTTCCTGCGGCTTCCGCCCAACGACCGTAACAACCTGAAAAAGCTGGAACATCTCGCTATTCGTACACTTGGCGGAAAATATATTCCGCTGAATCGTCTGGTGCATATTCAAATGATCAACGCATTGCCTTCCATTAGCCATTTGAACGGGGAACGGGAGCTGACCGTGGTAGCAGCGCCGAAGGGAAACCTCTTTGCCGCAGTGAAAAAACTTAAAACCGGTCTCGGCGCTGCTTTTCTGCCCGAAGGGTATAACCTGCAAATTCGCGGACAATATCAAACCTTAATACAGACATTGAAATCGTTTTCTTTTGTCATACTTATTGCCATTATACTCATTTACCTGATTTTATTTCTGCAATTCAACTCTTTTTGGCAGCCTTTCGTTATTCTTCTAAAAATACCATTGGATTTTATCGGTGTGTTCATAATATTACTCATTACCCGCGAGCAGCTAAATATTTCCGTTGCTCTTGGATTGCTCACGTTAATAGGCGTTTCGGTAAACAACGCCATAATTCTGATTGACAAAGTAAACCGCTTGCGGCAGGAGGAAAACTATACTCTTCCGGATGCCCTAAACGAAGCCGTTCATTTAAGAACCCGTCCCATCTTAATGACCGGTTTAACTACCATTATTGCTTTACTGCCGGCAGCGGCAGGGTTGGGTTCGGCCATTCATCAGCCTTTTGCCATTACCATTATTGGAGGAATGATCACTGGAATCATTTTCTCACTCAATATCATTCCTGTGTTTTATACAGCTTTTGCCCAGGCATTTGAGAAAAAGAGGGTGTAATTATGAAAAATTTGTGCGGTGCATCCAAATATAACAGACCCTTTTAACGTTTATCCTTGTAGCCGTTCACTTTGAGGATTTTATGGCATTTACTGTTTTCATTCCCCCCTCTTAATTTTGTAATCAAACGAAATGGCTTGCTCACTTACCTGTTCACTGTTCATTTGGTTCACTGCTTAACGTTTTCCCGTATATCTTCAGCTGCTGTTTGATGGTGGTAATCAGTTCGTTTTTATCGATGGGTTTAGCGAGATAGCTGTCAAATCCTTCTTTCAGCAGACGATCTTTGTCGCCCGACATGGCATAAGCTGTCTGTGCGATGAACGGAATTTTCCGGTATTCAGGATACTTTTCGCGAATGACTTTTAAAAGTTTGATACCATCCCAGTCGCCGGGCAGGTTGATGTCGAAAAGCATGACCTGGTAAAAATGTCCGCTGGCAGCTTCTTTGGCGATGGTGTTCATGCAGTCGTCACCGTCCACTGTCAGCTTCACTTTTCCCAGTTTCCTGAGTATTTGCTCGAGTATTATCCGGTTCATTCGGTCGTCTTCCACCACAAAAACATCTAAGTCGCCCAGTTCGGTGGCTGTGCTTACTTCCACTTCCTCAACAGGTTCCGTTATGGCTACCTGTTCTTCAACAACGGCTTTTTCGCTGCACGGTATATGGATGGTTACGGTAGTTCCTTTTCCGGGAACAGACTCAAGAAGTAAGCTGCCTTTCATCATTTCAATGTATTTTTTGGCCAGTTTTAAACCTATTCCTGTTCCCTCGCTGTGAATATTTTTCGAGAGACCCGGTTCAAAAAGGTATTTTTGTTTGTCAGGACTAATTCCCGGGCCGTTGTCTTTTACCTCAATAACATCCGTATCTGTTTCTTCTGCATAGGAAGTCGAGATAGTAACAAACCCTTTCTCTGTATATTTTATGGCATTGTCAACGATTTGCGTCAGCGCTTTTTCCAATCCTTTTTCATCCGTAAGGGCAGTATTTAACTCACTGCTGATTTTACTTTTAAAAATCAGCTTTTTGTTGTTGGCTTCCGTTTTATATTGCTCAAAAACTCTGGTAATTATCTTGTCCGGAGCTACCGGTTTAATCTTTAGCACCAAGGTGTTAGACTCCAGGCTGGAGAGATCAATGACGTTGTCTAACAGCTTCAGCAGGCGGGCGCCGCTCTTTTCAATGTTTGCGGCATATTCGTATAGCTCACTGTTTTCCCTGACCGCCAGTTCGGTTTCCAGCATATTGGCAAATCCGATAATTCCGTTTAACGGCGTACGCACATCAAACCCCAGATTAGCGATAAACGCATTACGGAGGTAATTGGCTTCTTCAACTTTTTTCAGGGATGTTTTTAGCGCCAGCTCCTGCATACGCAAGGTTTCCAGCTCCTGCTGCAATGCACCGGCCTGCTGCTGCAATTTCTCATTGATTTCCTGCTCGGCTTTGGCTGTTTCCTTTTGTAACCGATTTATTTCCTGTTCCGTTTGCTTTAATGTGCGAACACTCTTTTGTGTGAAGAAAAACAGATAAATCAGCGAGGCAATTCCCGCCAGTAATACAAAGATAAACAGATAAAAGGAAGCAGGAAAACCGGTGTTTTCCGCTGTTGTTTCTTTTACCGGCAATCGGCTGATATTTTGCAGGCTGTCGGCGATTTTATAAAAAACCAGCGCCTGTTTATAATCTTTTATCTGTTCAAATTTCCCGGACAACTCTTTGAAAAAAAGTATTTTGGCTTCCGTGGAAGCCTCCTGTTCCGGTAGTTTTTCATACTGCAGTGCAAAATCAACAGTTGCGACAGGGTTCTTCCGGTAGAATTCCATGGCTGCTTTTTTCAGTGCAGCCGCTTTTTGTGCCCCCGGCAAATGCTGCAACGCCAGGTTTAAACTATCTGAACTATTGCCGGGAGATGGGAATCCGCTCGTTCCTATAAACAAAAAAATAAAAACCAGGTAAAAATATTTTTTCATAGGATAATTTAGTGTTGTTGTCAAAAGTAAAAAAAATCTTCGTCTGTCTCTGTTTGTTTTCCCAATACTCCGGTAAAAAATTAACAATGGGGGACTTCTAATAATTACTTCGCATCAAGATTTTCAGAGTTTTTTATAGACGATGAAAATTTTTGATGCACTATCGGGATAATGTAAGAAAGTTTGAAAAAGTATATGAAAAACTCTGGAAACCCCATGGGAACAAATGAGATAAACAATCTGACAGCGTTAAAATTTTTCTCAATAGCTACGGCTATTCAGAAAAATTTATGCCTTGCCTGCCTGACCGGCAAGGCAGGCATCTTGTTCATCTCATTTGTTTTTTGAAAGAAAGGAATTATTAGAAGTCCCCAATAGACATTTGAAAACTTTTTCAAAAGTTCAATTAAATTCCCGGAACCTTTAAAATACAAATAATACCTGGTGTTTATTCCTTCAAATCCCTTGGTTTTCCTCCTTTACGCCAATGTTCTTCAATTTTTTCCAGTGAAATACCTTTGGTTTCGGGAAGGAAATAATAGCCCCACACCAGACCGACAATGCCGATAAAGGCATAAAACCAAAAAGCACCTGCCGGATTGCCGTTATTTACCGCATGCATGGTAAAACTGTTGGTGGCCACATCATATAATTTTTCGTGAGTAATGATTCCCGTTCCTGAAGCAGTAAACAGTTTAACGATTTTAAAGAAGGTAAAAGCAACCAGCCCGTTAAAAAACCAGTTAGACAAAGACCCGATGGAGGAGCCGACACCCCGTACACGAAGCGGAAAGACTTCGGAAATAAAAAGCCAGCCCAGCGGCCCCAGGCTGATGGCAAAAAAGGCAATGTAGATCCATACAAAAACAATGGCCAGCCATTTTCCCATATCACCGAGGGAGGCGTGAAAAGCAAAGACTGTTCCAAGGGCAAGCAAAGAAAAGATAATGCCGCTTAGACCGATAAAATAGAGTTTTCTTCTGCCGATTTTGTCGATAAGGAAGAGAGAAAGCACGGTAAATACCACATTGACAACCCCTACACTTACAGCGCCCCATATTCCGGCCCGTGCCCCTTCAAAGCCTACAATCATAAATATTTTGGGACTGTAGTAAATGACCGTATTAATACCGACAAACTGCTGAAAGAACATGATTCCCACAGCAATCATAAGAGCCGTTCGCAGCCAGGGTTTGAAAACTTCGCGGAATGTAGCCCGGCTTTTTGCCTTTTCGATATCTTCTTTCATTTGCCGGATGGAGGCTTCCACAAGGCCGGGTTCTTCGATTTTTTTCAATACATGCCGGCTCTCATCTTCACGACCTTTGCTCATGAGCCAGCGAGGAGTCTCAGGCAGGAAAAGCATACCAATAAATAAAATTAACCCGGGAATAACCCCGACATAAAACATGGGTCGCCAGGATGACAGATTATTGTTGTTGGCAAACAACAAGTCGCTGAGATAAGAAACCAATATGCCAATGGTTATCAGCAGCTGGAAAAGCGAAACCAAACGTCCCCGGATTTTGGTAGGGGAAATCTCGGCAATATATAAAGGAACCGAAAAAGAAGATATCCCAATGGCCAATCCGATGAAAAGACGTGCGGCAATCAATATCCTGTCGTTGGGGGCCCATCCCGACCAGGCAGCTCCGATAATAAAAACGACAGCAGCCATTAAGATGACCTTTTTTCTGCCTATAATATCAGATAACCTTCCGGTAAACATAGCCCCAATCACTGCCCCGACAAGCCCTGCGGTGGTGATGTTCTCCACCATGCTGTTGCTGATCTGGAAATCCTGTTGGAAAAAAGGAATGGCTCCCGAAATGACTCCGGTATCAAATCCGAAGAGCAAGCCTCCGGTGGCAGCTATAGCGGCGATAACCACCACGAGGTTTTTGTTATACTTTTCTTCTTTTAACATATTTCGTTCTTTTTTATTTTAATGAAAAAACCTGTTTTTGACACATAAGATATTACTGTTGTATATGATATTCGTACATCAACTTTTGAAGAACACCGTTTGTCCAGCCAAAGCCATCCTGTCCGGGATACTCTCCTCCCTGACCTTTTATGCCTGTTACAACATTATATTTCTCAACGAGTTTCCCTGTTTTCCTGTACCATTCAACATTACCTTTTATCCATCTCCCGGCAATTTCTCTGGCAAGCTTATTAAAATGATAATTATTGAGACCTTTGATGCTAACCCATTGTAACGGAGCCCAACCGTTAGGGTAATCCCATTGCTGGCCGGTTTTGGTTAAAGTAGTGGTCAACCCGTATTTAAACAGAAAATCATTTTTAAGTTTTTGCGCCACCCGTTTTGCCTGATCCTGAGTTGCAAGAGGGACAAATAACGGAAAAACACCGGCAAGAGAAAAAATTTGTGTCTGTTTTTGGGTCTTAAAATTGTAATCCATAAAGAAACCGGCCTTTTTATCCCAAAAAACTTTACGTATCAACTTCGCCCTGTTGTTTGCCTTTTGTCTGAATTTCTTAGACAAAATGGTATCGTTGCTCAACAAAGCGCCTTTTGCAATAACATCTTCAAGATTCCAAAGCAAAACATTCAGATCAACGGGAAGAATATTTGTTGTTTCAATAGTTTTAAGGGAATGACCATCTTTAAACCAACGGCTGCTAAAATCCCAGCCCGATTCACAAGCCGACCGGATATTACGGTAATAGCTTTTATACCCTTGTTTAGCAGAAAGCGCATTCAACGAATCGGTACGAAAAGCTTCGGGTCTGGGTGAGGCATCGTTATCCCAATAACGATTTAGTATTTGTCCGTTTTTTAATAGTACCGAATGATTTATTGCTCTGTTGGCTTCGCTTAACCGATCCGAACCTTTCATCCAAAATGCATATTCTTTTTTCAATTCAGGTAAATAACGGACAATTACCGAATCGCCTTTAATTTTAGCCAGCAGTTCGACCATAAACGAAAAGAAAGGAGGTTGAGACCTCGAAAGAAAATATTTGCGATTTCCATTGGGAATAAAACCATATTTATCAATTAGATAGGCAAAATTCTCAACCATGTCATTCATCAGTCCGAAACGTTTGTCCGTTTGTAATCCCAAAAAAGTAAAATAGCTATCCCAATAATATACTTCAGTAAATCTGCCGCCGGGAACAACGTACGGATAAGGCAAAGGAATCAGGCTGCCTTTAGAATAGATGCTGCTGCGTGTTAACACAGTCCATAAGCGACGAATGTGTGTACTAACCGAGACATTTGTATCTGATCTATATGTTGTTGACGGAGCCGGAGGCAGTTTGTAATAAGTCAGCACAAATGATTTAAGATTAAAATCACTTTTGTTTTTCTGTAATTCATATTGCTTTGCAATAGAATCTTTTGGAACTCTCGGAATAGAATTGATAAAAGTCTTCGATTGGGGGAAAACCTGTTGCATTTCAACTTGTGTAACCAACTCATTATACAGGTTTTTCGTTGAAGTATGATCAGCATTCGTACACGACCCGGTTAATAGAAGTACACCAATCAACAAAATCATTCCGGTATAATAATATTTTTTCATCGCTGATCTGTTTCTTAAAAAGTATGAGAACCTGTTTTTAATCCAAAGAGGATTCTCAAAATTAACAATTTTGTTTATTTAAAACTTCGGAGAACCTGTTGTGCTCTCCGAAGTTAGGGTAACAGCTGTTTTTTTATTTAAGTTCAAATACTGAGGCTTCATACGGGCGTAATGTAAAGGTCTTTACAGCATTAGCATCCGGGACAGTATTGTAGTTGTCAATTAAAAGTTTGGCCTTGTTCATGTCAAATGAAAGTTTGGCCTGTGCTTTGTGGGTTGTGAAGTTTAAAAGCACCAGAACTTTTTTTCCGTTTAATTGACGGGTATAAGCGTAAACATCAGGATTTTCTTTATCAAGAAGAGTGTACTTACCATATATCAAAATAAGATTTTTCTTTCTCAGCCGGACGATTTTCTTAAAATAATTCAGTACCGAATTTGGATTCTTCTCTTCAACAGCAACATTAACGGTTTTGTAATCAGGATTCACTTTTATCCATGGTTGCCCCGTGGTAAATCCGGCATTTTTAGTGGTATCCCATTGAAATGGTGTACGGGCATTGTCTCTTGCAACCCATTTTTCATTATTCAAAAACTTTTGAATATCGCCACCGGTTTCTTTTAAATGTTGATACTCATGAAGTGTTTCAATATCCCGATAATCCTTAATGCTGTCAAATTTAATGTTTGTCATACCCAGTTCATCCCCAAAATAATAAAATGGGGTTGCGTGCATGGTCATAAGGAAAGTAGTCAGCATTTTAGAGGATACGGCCCGGAATTGCGGAGAGTCGTTTCCCCAATGGGTAACCATCCTGGGGGTATCATGATTTCCAAGCCAAATGGTTCCCCACCCTTTATCATCAATAACGGAATCCCACTTGGTATATATCTCCTTGAAATCAACAAGGTTTATTCCTTTAGGATTTACCTCATGGGTGCCGGGGATGAGCCCCAATCTCATAGCATCGAAATTATAAAGCAAGTTCAGCTCATGGCGGGAGGGATTGATAAAGTTTAGCACTTCGTTGACCGTAACTCCTCCCCCTTCGGCAACCGTCATAGTATTAGGATATTTGCTGAGAACCTCCTTATTCATTTCTTTCAGATACTCATGCAAATGAGGCCCATTTGCATAATAATGAGCAAAATTACCATGGTATTTCGCGGGTAATTTCGGGAAGGTTGTATCCTTAGAAATAAATGCGATTACATCCATTCTAAATCCATCAATACCTTTATCGAACCAGAAGCGCATCATCTTGTAAATTGCCTGACGCACTTTGGGATTTTCCCAATTCAAATCGGGTTGCGAACGGGCAAAATAATGGAGGTAATAAGCGTTGGTAGTTGAATCATATTTCCATGCGTTGTTATCAACATCAAAGTAACTGTATCGTTTTGCCGGCTTTCCTCTTTCTGCGGGCCACCAATGGTAATAGTTCCGGTAAGGATTATTTCTTGAACTGCGTGATTGCTTAAACCACCTGTGTTCGCTGCTTGTATGGTTAACCACCAGGTCCAATACGAGTTTTAGCCCACGACGGTGCACCTCTTTCAACAGCGTATCAAAATCATTCATATTACCAAATTGCTTCATAATTTCTCTATAGTTACTGATATCGTAACCATTGTCATGATTAGGTGAAGCAAAGATCGGGTTTAGCCAAATCACATTGACGCCAAGGCTTTTAACATAGTCAAGCTTTGAAATGATCCCTTTCAAATCTCCGATGCCGTCACCATTACTATCTTTAAAACTTCGCGGGTAGATTTGGTAAACGACGGCTTCCTTCCACCATTTACGGTTAGGTATATTTGCCGTACTCTTCTTGTTTTGTGGTTGACACGAAACGATGGCTGCCATGGCTGCCATAATGACGATTAAATTGATGTATTTTATTATTTTCATAGTACACTGTTTTTAGTATTGGCGATTAATGTGTGATATAGAATGTCTTTTTACCAGGCCCAACCCCTTTAATGGTCAAACTTTTCCATTGTTTTGGCAAACTGGGTTTTCCCTGTACTAATCCGTTATCGGTAATTTGTAAACCGGCAAATCCAAAAATTACAGCCTGAAGCATCCCTCCTGCACCGGTGGCAAAATATGGATTATTACTGGTTGCGGATTCGGAAAGAGCGCCGAAAGGTGGCCGTTTGTTTGGGATATAAGCCCGTTTAAATAATTCAAATGCTTTCTTTTTATCTCCGAGATGCGAGTATAATATTGAAAGAACAGAATATCCCATAGCAGGGCCCTCTTTCGATATTTTAGGTTCATAATATGCCAGGTCTTTGATGATTTGTTCTTTATTCTTCACAACTTGTAAAGGATAAGCCAACAAATTAACATCTGCCTGCTTGATTATTTGGCCGTTGTAAGTGGAATTTTCTCTTGTAACACCATCCGGGAAATGATAAAACCTGAGGTTTCTCGCCACTTTCAGCCAAACAGGATCCGGAGTTATGTTAAGTTCTTTCGCTGCTCGTGTAGCATCTTCCAAAACACTAAGAGCAGATCCGTTTGTAAAAGCATTGTCATCAATATTTTGCGCAAATTCATCGGCGCCCACTACATTATTAATAGAATAACTGCCATCATCATTCTTTGTAGCTCTGCTAACCCAAAAATCTGCCACTTCTTTAAGAAGCGGATAACCTTCTTCTTTTAACCATTGCCGATTATGGGTTACCCTGTAGTAATTCCAAAAGGCGATGCCGACATCGGCAGTAATATGTTGTTCAAAAGTCCCTGTAAGCGCCCATACCGGACAAGCCTCTTCTCCGGTATTATCTGATTCCCAGGGAAACATAGCCCCACGGTAACCAAAATCAACAGCTTTTTGCCTGGCTTTTTTGAGGCGATCAAACCGGTAATTCAGCATCGATCGTGCAATACCCTCATTTAACACAAGCAAAGGAGGGTACATCCATAATTCGGCATCCCAGAATATATGACCGTTGTAACCCTGAGACGACAAACCCATGGGCGGGATACTCAGGTTTGAATTAGCACTGGAAAAGGAATACAGATTATACAAAGCAAGCCTGATATCGCGTTGCGACTGAATATCCCCCTTAACCACAATATCCCCTTTCCATAATTTTGCCCACAGCTCTTTGTGTTTGGCAATTACGGCATCCTCATTTCCCTGCATAATAAAAATTACCATCCTTGCCGTTTCGCTTAAAGGGTCATCGAAATTCTGGGTAGTACCAACAGCTCCGGCCCAACCAAAATGGTAGCTTTCTCCTTTTACAATCTTCTTATCGAAAGTCAGTTCGTTATCATATTTCGAGATCAGTTTATGATGTAATTCCGGTTGCTTTCCCTTAAAAATAAAAGAAGCTGTTGAAGCCAGCAGATGTTTCCCAAAAGGGCTCCGGGCTGTGGTTTGCAGTAAGGGCATCCTGTTGTCGAGGTCTTTTAAAACTGTGAAGGTGTTGATGGGGTCTTTATCTTCAGCAGGAGTAAGAATTTTACCGGCCACATGAACCGTAATGTCTTTTAAAGATTTTATGCTGACCTCCATAATACCGGCATAAGGCATACCCCTTAAAGCATAAATGGTATAAGCAATCCTGGCTTTCTTCATAAAATTGAAAGTCGTCGTTAAAGAAGCTTCTCTCAGGTTAAGAACCTGTTTCCAGCCGGAGATATTTGTTTCATCCACTTTAACGCCATCAACAGATACAGCAATATTGGCAAAGTTGATGCCTCTCAATATCCTGCTAACACCCTGTGCCGATCCTTTGTCGTAAACATTATTCAGAATAATGGCGCTAACAGTAAAAGGTTTCTTTGAAGGCAATAACCCTATACGCCCGTTGGCAAGCGTAATTCCGACATAATTTGATGTGTCAACAGCTGTTATACGCCATGGCGAGTTGTCCACGCTCTGAGCTACCATTGATTGAATTGATAAATTCATAAAGAACAGAAATGACAAGCCTACTATTAGAACCTGAAGTTTAGTGCGTTTCATAGAGCTTAAATTTTTCTCAACAATAGTTCTAATTATTTCTGAGGAGAATATACTGCAACAGCAATTTTCGTATCAGCCGTTCCGTAATAGAGGAACCACTTATCGTGAAAATAAGCCAGACCTTCAACAAAAACAACATTGTTTACCTGTCCGGTAATTTCATAAGGCTTGCCGGGCTTCATAAAATAGCTTTGCGTACGGGCAATCAGTTTTTCCGGATTATTTAAATCAAATAAGGCTTGTCCGGCGGCATAAGTTCCGGCAGGCAAGGTGGTATCTCCATACTCTTTACTGTTCTTGCTATTGTAAATCAGCAGAATACCCTTCTTTGTAATCAAGGCGAAAGGTCCGGACTCAACTAACTCGCTGTCAAACTTTCCCTTTCTTGGTTTAAGAGCCGCAAAAAGACTGGCCTTCCCGTACCTGTTATCAATACTATCCGGGATTTGCCCTTTGTCTTTCTCTATGGGAGTCCAGTTGATCAAATCCCCGGAATGAGCCAGGAAAATATCAGTATCCCCAAAATACATCCAGTATTTTCCATTAATTTTTGTGGCAACAAACTTGTTTCCAACCCGCCGGCTGACTATGGCTCCCGATTTAGTAAATATCTTGAAATATTTACCATTGTAAGCCTTCCTGAAAGCAGAGCCGTGTTTTGTCCAGTTAACGAGATTTTTGGATGTTGCAACAAAAAGCCTGGTTCTGTCTCCATTCCAGGCAGTATAAGTCATGTAATAAGTTCCACTGTCATCCTGCACAACACGGGGATCTTCGGTTCCGCCCTCCCATTCGTATTTTTTATACTTATCGCTTTCTGGATATAAAACAGGTTTGGAAAATCGTTTGAAAGTTAATCCGTTATTGCTCACAGCCAAGCCAATACGTGATGTGCCGGCCAGTTTTCCTATGCTGTCTTCTGCCCTGTAAAGCAAATAAATCTTTCCGTTTCTTACAACTGCTGCGGGATTGAAGACATCTTTTGCCTCCCATTTTACTAATGTCTTTTGAATCGGCCCCATAAAAGTTACACTGTCAACAGCTCCCATAATCGGATTTACCGAATCGACTTTAACAAAAGGGCCCAGTGTCCACGACGTATTCGAAGCGGGTTGGTTCCGGTTACATCCGACGCTTAAAAAAACTATCAGAAGGAGTAAAATGCTTGTGCTTGATAAATATTTTTTCATGATGATAAGTATTTGAAATATTTATATCTCAATATTAGTTTAAACGCTTTCTGTTATTTAAAATTTTTCCTCTCCCCATTTAACATTCCCTGATAACAGGATGTTTCGGGAAGAAGCTCCCACGAGAATATCAAATGTGGCAGAATCGATAACCCATGCTTTTTTCTCAGGATTATAATAGTGAAACGCATTACGGTCCAGTTTCACATGTACGGTCTTTGAGGCACCCGGTTTCAAATCTACCCTCGCAAAGCCTTTAAGCGCTTTCACCGGACGATCCAGCAGGGGGTTTTCTTCGTGAACATAAACCTGGGCTATCTCTGCCCCTTCCCGTTTCCCTGTATTGGTAATGGTAAAAGAAACATCTGCAGACAACTTCCCTCCCGTAGTATCTGTGGTAATTTTCAGGTTCCCGTATTTAAAAGAAGTATAGGACAAACCGAATCCGAATGGGAACTGTGGTTTTATTTGTTCTTTATCAAAATGACGGTACCCGACGTAAAGTCCTTCGGAATAGGTATCCGTTGAATCATTGTTCCTGTAGTTTTGAACAGCTACGGGTTCCTGTTTCAGGCTTACCGGGAAAGTAACAGGTAGTTTTCCCGATGGGTTCACTTTCCCCAACAGAATGTTTGTAATGGCAGTACCTATATACTCTCCATCGAACCACGTCTCAAGGAGCGCCGGCACCTGCCGAATCCAACGGTTGACTATAACCGGAGCGCCGGTGGTAAGTATCACAACAGTACGTTTGTTAACCCTGGCAACACGACGAATCAACTCGTCCTGGTTGTCCGGAAGGCGTAAGTCTTTTCGGTCGAAGCCTTCCGATTCAAAATAGCTGGAAGTGCCTGCAAAAATAAGGGCCATATCCGAATGTGCTGCCACGGAAACAGCCTGTTGTATGGATGCTGTTTGCGGGAGCTGCCAGTTTAATTGTAATAGCAGGCTTATGCCCTTATCCGGATTATACGGTTGCCCGTGATATTCCACTCTTAAGTCGTAGAGACGGTCTCTTTTTAAAGTTACCTGATATATAGCAGATTTTTTGATGAATTGCATCTGCTTATTATTCTGAAGAGAGATCACTTTCTTGTTGTTCAGAAACAGGTCAACGGGACTTCCCGAACGGAGGCCGAACGTATATTTTCCTGAAACGGGAGCTTTTATTTTTCCCGTCCAGCGTACCGTGAATTTCCCTTTGAAGGCCGAATCCGACCCAACGGGTGTTTCCTGTGCCGCTCCCTGACGATAGTCAATCTGTGCCACGGCTTTTACCACCGCGTGTCCCGAAAAATTGTCATTAGGATAAAACGCTGCCCGTAAGCCTTTTTTTATGCTATCGGGCTGGTAAAAATATGCAGGAGGTACCGGTTGAAGATATTGAAAGAGTATGCCGGGAGCATATTGTAATGTTGCCTTTCCTTTAAGCGCTTTTTGAAGCGCCTCGAGGGGCGAAACCACAAAAATCGGATGTACTTCGGCACTTCCTCCGCCTGTTGCGCGCGCATAGGCTGCATTCGGACCAATAATAGCAATACGCATGCCCTTGGTTACCTTAATGGGAAGCAACCTGTTCTCGTTTTTCAACAAAACAATTCCTTCATTGGCAGCTTGTAAAGCGGCTCTCTTTGAGGCGGGAGTGTTTAATAAACTATCTGTCAGGCGCTGCGGAAACTTCATCTCAGGTAATACATGCAGTCTGAATTCTGCTGTTAAAATGTTGTTTACTTTCGAGTTTATGGTTGAAATTTTCACTTTTCCGGACTGAAGTGCGGGTAAAAGCGTTGTCGGATTCAGATACTTTCCGGTAGGCATTTCCAGATCCAGTGCGTTGTTTACGGTGGGAAAGGTGCTGTGTACAGCACGCCAGTCCGACATAATCAAGCCTTTAAATCCCCAGTCTTTCCTCAAAACAGAGTTAAGAAGATAGTGGTTAGCGCTACAAAATTCGCCATTGACCTGATTATATGCAGCCATCACGGCCACAACCCGGGCTTCCTGTACAGCCGCTTTAAATGCAGGAAAATATATCTCCCTTAAAGTGCGTTCATTTATCTTTTCATCAATAGTAAATCTGTTGAATTCCTGATTGTTGGCAACAAAATGTTTAACGGTGGCCCCCACTCCTTCTTCCTGTACCCCTTTGATGTAACTAACGCCCATTTGGGAAGTCAGAAACGGGTCTTCGCCGAAAGCTTCAAAAGTTCGTCCGTTTAACGGGTTACGGGCAATATTTACGTTGGGACCAAGGATAATGTTTCTTCCTTTAGCACGTACTTCTCTTCCGATACCCTGACCTGTTTTTCTCACAATTGCCGTATCCCATGTGGAAGCCAGGGCTATCCCGGCAGGAAAAGCAGAAGCGTGTCCCCAACGAACGCCCACAGGGCCATCATTCATACGCAAAGAGGGAATCCCCAAACGGGGGATTGGCTTTGTGCTCATAACAACACCTCCTAACAATTCTAATTTTTCCTTTGTGCTGAGATGAGACAATAAATAAGATCTGCTAAGCGGTTGGTTAGGTTTTAGGGAACGGTTACATGCTGTGACAAAGAAAAGTACCATTAAAAGCAAACCAAGGCTCATGCCCGAAGGCAATGTAAGCCTTTGCCGGAATTTTCTGCCTGTTGATTTTTTTGATAAAAAGAAATTTTTTTTCATTTTTACCCCGCTTTAAGTAAAATGACACAGCAAAAAAAAATGGGACCATCTAAAAAACACATTATGAGATTCAGACAGCCCCATATATCTATTTATAATAAAGCACTAAAATCAATATCCCGGATTCTG